>JBEKFH010000080.1:0-14127 GCA_050013415.1 Streptosporangiaceae bacterium
TCTATCAGGCCGCCGAAGGCCAGCTAACGATGCTGCGCGCGCTGGTGAACTCCAGCGTCGGTGCGGAAGTCCGCCGTCTTCGCCGGGCCCAGCGGCTGAGCGCGATTCGTGACGTGCTCGCGAGTATCGGGGCGGGCGACGCGGAGACCCGCCGCGCAGTCGCCGTCGTGTCCCTGCTGGCCAGCGCCGACGCCGGGCTGGCGATGGTCGATCACTACGGGCTCACCCTCGCCGAGGCGGGCATCGCATGCGCCGAAACGACCCGCGCGCTCATCGATGAGCTCACCACTCAGGCCGCCGCGCCTCCGCCGAAGGACTCGCGGATTCAGCGAGGTAGCACGTGAGAGCACTCAGAAGTCCGGCCGGACTCGATCTGGATGCCGATCGGCGCTCGCCAGGGCAGTGCTGCCGCCGGCGAGCGCGCCTCTTACAGCTTGGTGAGCTTGGTGAACGGCGTGGTGACGCGGGCCTGCTGGCCGCCGAAGTCGACGATTACGGCGATGTCATCCTCGACACTGATCACGGTGCCGAGGCCGTAACGATCATGTGTCACCCGGTCCTGTACGTCATAGACCTCGACGGGCGCAGCCGGCGCCTGGTTGTTGAAAGGGCTTCCTGGCAAGTGGCGCCTGGGCATGGCGCGTGCTGGACTCATGATCTCTAGTATGCGCCTCCCCGGCTCACGGCGTGGGACCTACTCCGTCGATGCTGCTGCGCCACGTCCGCCGGGGTCGCTACGCTCCGGCGGGAAACGCGCGCCTGTGCGGCTCAATCGATGGGAATACCCGCACTCCGGGCGCCGAGGTGGACACCGGAGGTGCGATGCACGCGAATCCCTACATCGTGCTGGGCAGCGCCGTCGTCGGCTTTCTCGTCGGCCTGACCGGCGCGGGCGGCGGCGCGCTAATGACGCCGATGCTGATCCTGCTCTTCGGGATCACGCCGTCCACGGCGATCTCCAGCGACCTTGTCGCCGCCGTCGTGATGCGGCCGTTCGGCGCTGCCGTGCATCTGCGCAAGGGCACCGTGAACCTCCGCCTGGTCGGCCTGATGGTGCTCGGCTCGGTGCCGATGGCCTTCCTGGGTTCCTACCTGCTGTCGCTGCTCGGGGATGGCAGCACCGCCCAGGTGAATATCGAGCGGGCGCTGGGCGCAGCGCTGCTGATCGGCGCAGCCGCGATGGTCCTGCGCTACGTGCTGGACGTGCGGGGCGGCGGTCGGCGCGACAGCGCCGTGCATGACATCACCCCGCGGCCGGTGCTGACCGTGGGCATCGGGATGATCGGGGGACTCATCGTGGGGATGACCTCGGTCGGCTCCGGATCGCTGATGATCGTCATGCTGCTCTTCCTCTACCCGATGCTCGGGGCCAACCAGCTCGTCGGCACGGACCTCACCCAGGCCGTGCCGCTGACGCTGGCGGCGGCGCTCGGCGCGCTCGCCTTCGGCCACGTCGAGTTCTCGGTGACGACGTCGATCGTGATCGGGAGCGTCCCTGCGGTGCTGATCGGCTCGTTCTTCTCCTCCCGGGCCCCGGACCGCTTCGTGCGGCCGGCCATCACGTTCGTGATCTTCGCGTCCGGGCTCAAGTACGTCGGCGTCGGCACCACCGCGCTCGGCTGGATTCTCTGCGGGGTCCTGCTGGCCGCCGGCGGAGCCTGGCTCGGCTATGCCCGGCCGTGGCGTGCCGGGACGCCCTCGCCAGCGGCGCCAGGGCCGGCCACCGCGGAACCGGACGACCCGGTCGCCGTCGATCCCGCGGCGCCCGCCTGATCACGGCGAGGACTGACAGGGCGCGGCCGCGAGCGCCGCGGCGAACGCGAATCGGGCGCAACGCTTAACGTCGCGCCGGAGCGGGGACACTACTGAGCGGACGCAGGCGGCGTGGGTACCCCCGAGCCCACGTCGCCGCGTCTGTCCCTTCACGTCGCCGCATCTGCATTTTCAGCGCACTTCAGCCAATTCCTTCCGCGGGCGGCCTGCGGGCACTACCCGTAGCGATGTGCCGGCAGTACCCGCAGCCGGCCCCGCCCGGTAGCGTTCGTTGCATGACAGGTACCGAGACAGCGGCGGGGGGCGGCGCCGCGGCGATCATCCCGGCGGCACCGTTCGGCCGGATGCTGACCGCGATGATCACTCCGATGACCGCCGGCGGCGCGGTCGACTACGACGGGGCGGCCCGGCTCGCCGACCACCTGGTCACCGAGATGCGCAACGACGGCCTGGTGATCAGCGGCACCACCGGCGAGTCGCCGACCACGAGCGACGCGGAGAAGGAGCGGCTGCTGCGCGCCGTGGTCGAGGCCGTGGGGGACCGGGCGAGCGTCGTGGCCGGGGTGGGCACCAACGACACCCCGCACACCTGCGAGCTCGCCCGGCAGGCAGAGCGGGCCGGAGCGGCCGGGCTCCTCGTGGTCACGCCGTACTACAGCAAGCCACCGCAGAGCGGCCTGGTGGCCCATTTCACCGCGGTCGCTGACTCCACCGGCCTGCCCGTGATGCTGTACGACATCCCCGGCCGGACCGGCACCCCGATCTCCACCGAGAGCCTGCAGCGGCTAGCCCGCCATCCGCGGATCATCGCGGTCAAGGACGCCAAGGGCGACCTGACCGCGTCCTCGCTGGTGATGAACAGCACCGACCTCGTCTACTACTGCGGCGACGACCCGGTCAACCTGCCATGGCTGTCGATCGGCGCCGCCGGCTTCGTCAGCGTGCACGGCCACATCGTGGGCGACCGGCTGCACGACATGATCGACGCCTACCTGGCCGGCGATGTCGGCGTGGCGCTGCGGCTGCACCGCGAGCTGCTGCCGGTGTACACCGGCATGACCCGCACCCAGGGCGTGATCACCACCAAGGCGGCGCTCGCCATGCTGGGGCTGCCGGGCGGCCCGGTCCGGCCGCCGCTGGCGGACGCGACCCCGGCGGAGATCGAGCAGCTGCGCATCGACCTGACGGCGGGGGGCGTGAAGCTCCGGTGAGCCACCCGCATCCCGAGCTCGGGTCCCCGCCGCCCCTCGCCTCGAACGGCCTGCGCATCGTCGCGCTCGGCGGGCTCGGCGAGATCGGCCGCAACATGACTGTCTTCGAGCACGCCGGCCGGCTGCTCATCGTCGACTGCGGCGTGCTGTTCCCCGAGCCGGACCAGCCCGGCGTCGACCTGATCCTGCCGGACTTCACCGCGATCGAGGACCGGCTGGATCTCGTCGAGGCCGTGGTGCTCACGCATGCCCACGAGGACCACATCGGCGGCGTGCCCTACCTGCTCCGTGAGCGCAGGGACATCCCGCTGATCGGCTCGAAGCTCACGCTCGGCCTCGTCCGCGGCAAGCTCACCGAGCACCGCATCACGCCAGTCACGGAGGAGGTAGCGGCTGGCGCCAGGGGAACGTTCGGGCCCTTCGACCTTGAATTTTTCGCGGTCAACCACTCCATTCCCGATGCCCTGGCGGTCGGCATCCGGACCAGTGCGGGCGTTGTCTTGCACACCGGTGACTTCAAGATGGACCAGCTGCCGCTGGACGGCCGGCTGACCGACCTGGCCGGCTTCGCCCGGCTCGGCGCCGAGGGCGTCGACCTGCTGATGGCCGACTCGACGAACGCCGAGGTCCCCGGCATCGTGACCAGCGAGCGGGACATCGCGCCGGTGCTGGCGGAGGTCTTCGGCGCCGCTGAGCAGCGGATCATCGTGGCCTGCTTCTCCAGCCACGTGCACCGGGTGCAGCAGGTGCTGAACACCGCCGCCGCGCACGGCCGCAAGGTCGCGCTGGTCGGCCGGTCGATGGTGCGGAACATGGGCGTCGCGCGTGACCTCGGCTACCTGCAGATCCCGTCGGTTCCCGGCGGCCTGGTCGTCGAGCTGCGGGACGCCGAAGAGCTGCCGCCCGAGCAGATCGTGCTGATCTCCACCGGCTCGCAGGGCGAGCCGATGTCCGCGCTGTCCCGGATGGCCGGCCGGGACCACCAGATCAGGATCGCCGAGGGGGACACCGTGATCCTGGCGTCCTCGCTGGTGCCGGGCAACGAGACCGCCGTATCCAGGATCATCAACGACCTGACCAGGCTGGGCGCGCGGGTGGTGCACAAGGGCAACGCGCTGGTGCACGTGTCCGGTCACGCGCCGGCCGGCGAGCTGCTGTACGTGCTGAACCTGGTCCGCCCCGGCAACTTCATCCCGGTGCACGGCGAGTGGCGGCACCTGCGGGCGCACGCGGAGCTCGCCGCCCGCACCGGCGTGCCGGAGAAGAACATCGTGATCGCCGAGGACGGCGTCGTGGTCGACCTGATCGACGGCCAGGCGTCGGTCGTCGGCGCGGTGCCGTGCGGTTACGTCTACGTGGACGGGCTGTCGGTCGGCGAGGTGACCGAGACGTCGCTGAAGGACCGGCGGATCCTCGGCGAGGAGGGGTTCCTCTCGGTGGTCATCGTGATCGACTCGACGACCGGGAAGATGATCGCCGGGCCGGAGATCCACGCCCGCGGCGCGGGCATCGACGACGCGGCGTTCGACGAGGTGCGGCCGCGGCTGGAGGAGGCGCTGGCCCGGGCGGCCGCCGAGGGGATCAGCGACGTGTACCAGCTCAGCCAGCTGGTCCGCAGGACCGCCGGCCGCTGGGTGAACGAGAATTACCGCCGCCGCCCGATGATCATCCCGGTCCTCATCGAGGTCTGACGCGCGTTCCCGCTTCCCGATCGCGGAACCCGCCCCCGCTTCCCGATCGTGGAAACAAGTGGGGGTCCTGGCACCCGCTTCTTTCCGCGATCATGGAAAGGCGGCTGCCGCGGCCGGTCGTCAGCCAGCGCCGCGTGGTGCTCCCGCGTGGCGCTCAGCCGGTGCCGCGCTGGCGCAGGCGGTACCGCTGCAGCTTGCCCGTGCTCGTGCGGGGCAGCGCGGGCACGAACTCAATCGCCCGCGGGTACTTGTACGGCGCGATCCGCTGCTTGACGTAATCCTGCAGTTCGCTGACCTTCGCCTCGCCGCGGCCCGCCCCGTCGGCCAGCACGACGTACGCCTTGACGATCTGGCCGCGTGCCTCGTCGGGCACCCCGACGACTCCGCACTCCGCCACCTCTGGGTGGCTGAGCAGCGCCTCCTCGACCTCGGGGCCGGCGATGTTGTAACCGGAGGAGATGATGATGTCGTCGGATCGCGCCTCGTACCAGAAATAGCCGTCGGCGTCCCGCCGGTAGGTGTCGCCGGTGATGTTCCAGCCGTCGCGCACGTAAGACCGCTGCCGGTCGCCGGCCAGGTAACGGCAGCCGGTGGGGCCCTTGACGGCCAGCAGGCCAGGCTCGCCGTCCGGCACCGGGACGCCGTCCGCTCCGATGATCTCGGCCAGGTAGCCGGGTACCACCCGGCCGGTCGCCCCGGGCCGGATCTCCTCGTCGGCCGAGGAGATGAAGATGTGCAGCAGCTCGGTGCTGCCGATCCCGTCGATGATCTTGACCCCGGTGGCGTCGTAGAACGCCTGCCAGGTACTGGCCGGCAGGTGCTCGCCCGCCGAGACGGCACGGCGCAGCCCGCGCAGCGCGGGCGCCTTCCCGGCTGCGAGCATGGCCCGGTAGGCGGTCGGCGCGGTGAAGCAGACAGTGACGCCGCGGGCGGCGATCTGGTCGGCGAACTCGGCCGGGGTGGCCTTCTCCAGCAGCAGCACGGCGGCGCCCGCCCGCAGCGGGAAGATCACCTCGGCGCCGAGGCCGAACGTGAAGGCCAGCGGCGGCGTCCCGGCGAACACGTCGTCGGCCACCGGCTTCAGCACGTGCTCGGAGAACGTGTCAGCGACCGCGAGCACGTCGCGGTGGAAGTGCAGGGTGGCCTTGGGCCGGCCGGTCGTGCCGGACGTGAACGCGATCAGGGCGACATCGTCGGCGGCCGTCGGCACTGCCGCCATACCGGCGGGCTTGCGGCTGGCCAGCCTGGTGAGGTCGTCCGGGCCATCGCCCCCGTAGCTCACGATCCGCATCCCGGGCAGGTCGGGCCCCGCCGCCTCCGGCCCGGCCGCCGCTGCCCCGGCCGGATCGGCCAGCGCTGCCTCAGCCCCCGCCGCCTCGGCCAGCGCGCCGGTGAAGCGGCTGTCACAGAGCGCTAGCGTCACCGCCGCGATCTCGCGGATCGCGGCGAGCTCGCCCGCCCGCAGCAGCGGCATGGTCGCCACCGCCACGGCGCCGGCCCGCAGCACGCCGAACCAGCACGCCACCAGCCACGGGTTGTTCGGCCCGCGCAGCAGCACGCGATTGCCGGGAACCACGCCCAGGTCCTCGGCCAGCACCCGCGCGATCTGGCCGGAGACCCTGAGCAGGTCGCCATAGCTCCAGTTCTCGCTCGGCGAGAGCAGGCACGGTCGGCCGGCGCCGCCGGCCGCGATGGTCGCCTCCAGCAGCGCGGCCGCGCAGTTCAGCCGCTCGGGGTAGGCCAGCGCGGGGAGCGAGAATCGCAGCTCCGGCCAGTCGCTGGCGGCGGGGAGGTGATCCCGGCAGAACGTGTCGGTGTGGGCGGACGGCGATAGCTGCATGGCCGCGACCTTCCCCGGGCGCCACGGAACGACCTTCCCCGGGCGCCACGAACCCTTCCCAGAGCATCCTGTCTTTCTGACGATAGTCAAAAAATCAGATTAACGCAGTAGCAGCGGCGACTCGCCCGGCCAGGCCGCGCTATGGTCCAGGCGTGACGATCTTCACCGCGGCACCGGGCGGCGGCGAGACCCGCCCGCCGCAGCCAAGGGCGCTGATCGTGACGATCTACGGCCTCTACGCCCGCGATTACCCCGCCCAGGCGGGTGGCGACCCTGGTCAGGCTGGCGGCGATCCCGCCCTGCCCGGCGGCTGGCTCAGCGTGGCGTCGCTGATCAGGCTGATGGGCGGACTCGGCGCGGACCAGGCAGCCGTCCGGTCCTCGATCTCCCGGCTCAAGCAGCGCGGGATTCTTGAGCCACAGCGGCTGGGCGGAGCGGCCGGCTACGCGCTGTCGCCACGCGGCAGCCAGATCCTCGCCGACGGCGACCGGCGGATCTTCCAGCGGCCCCGCGCCCGGCTGGCCGACGGCTGGCTGCTCGCCGTCTTCAGCGTCCCCGAGCGGGAGCGAGGCCGGCGGCACGCGCTGCGATCCCGGCTGAGCTGGCTCGGCTTCGGCACCGTGTCGGCCGGGGTCTGGATCGCCCCGGCTCATCTCGCCGCCGAGACCAGGGAAGTACTGACCCGCTACGGGCTGTCCGGGTACGTTACCCTCTTCCGCGCCGACTACCTGGCCTTCGGCGATGTCCGCGCGCAGGTCGGGCGCTGGTGGGACCTGGACCGCCTGGAGCAGCTCTACCAGGAATTCCTCGATGCCTGCAGCCCGGTGCTCGACCGCTGGCGCAGGCGCGGAGCTAGGGCAGGGACACCGGCGGGCGGCGATGGCGAGGCAGCCTTCGCCGACTATGTGCTAGCGCTCACCGCCTGGCGGCGGCTGCCGTACCTCGATCCCGGCCTGCCAGCCGAGCTGCTGCCCGCCGGCTGGCACGGCCTTCGGGCGGCCCGGGCCTTCGCCGCGCTGCGCAGCCGGCTGGCCGATCCGGCCCGGGCCCACGTCCTCGCCGTGACTGGCCAGCCGCCCCCGCCAGCCCGCTGAAAACGCTGAAAACGCCGCGGCACGGTGGCCAGCGCGGAGACTGGTCAGCCGCATTGCGCCAACCCGTTCACACGACGTTTACACGGGTTGGCTGCCGTTGAGACGACGTTTCAACGGGTTGAGGTCGCGGCTGGTGCGGGTCGGCGAGTGCGGGGGTGAGCTGGCGGGCACCGGGTGAGCTGGCGGGCACCGGGGTGAGCTGGCTGCTGCGGGCGAGTTCAGGGGACGACTGCGTATCCCTGGATCTCGACCAGCGCGGCAGGATCCCAGAGCCTGCTGACGCCGACGGCCGCCATCGCGGGGTACTCCCGCCCGGCCAGCCGCCGCCATGCCGCGCCGATATCGCTACTGTGCGCCCGGTAGTCACCGAGGTCGACGGCGTAGACGGTCAGGCTGGCCAGGTACTCGGCCGAGCCGCCCGCGGCGCGCAGTGCCGTCAGCAGGTTGGCCAGCGCTTGCTCGAACTGGACCGCCACGGTGTCGCCGATGATCGCGCCGGTGATGTCGGTCGCCGTCTGGCCCGCCAGGAAGACCACCCGGCTGCCGGTAGCCACGACAGCATGCGCGAAGCCGGACGGCCTGGCCAGGCTTGGCGGGTTCACGCGCTCGATGGTCACGGCGCCGCCGCCCCGCCACGGCCCGACGCCGCCGCCCCGATCCCCGTCTCGATGTCGCCGCTTCTTCCCGTGTCGGTGCCGCCACCTCGCCCGGGCCCGGTGCCGCCCGGCCGCCAGCGGGCATGCCGGGTGCCCTGGCAGCCCGCCCGGATCAGCTCAAGCCGCGGCCGCGGCCCGTCCGCGCGCCCGGCCGTCGGCGCCGCGCTGCCCGCCCGCCAGGGCGCGGGCCATGCCGCGGCCGGGCCATCGTAGCCCTGATCCGCCGCCGCGTGCAGTGTCCAGTTCGGGTCATGCAGGTGCGCGCGGCCGAGCGCGCACAGGTCAGCGCGGCCGGCCAGGATGATCGAGTTGACGTCGTCGTAGGACGAGATCATCCCGACCGCGATCGTGGCGATGCCCGCCTGGTTGCGGATCGCGTCGGCGAACGGGGTCTGGTACGACCGGCCGAAGGCCGGCTGCTCGTCCGGGGTGATCTGGCCGGTGGAGACGTCGATGGCGTCCGCGCCGGCTGCTGCGAACGCCCGGGCGATCTGGACGGCGTCCGCGCCGGTGATGCCGCCCGGATACCAGTCGGTGGCCGAGATCCGGACCGTCATCGGCTTGCGGGCCGGCCAGGCCGCGCGCATCGCGCTGAACACCTCCAGCGGAAAGCGCAGCCGGTTGGCCAGTGACCCGCCGTAGCCGTCGGTGCGCTGGTTGGTGACCGGCGAGATGAACGATGACAGCAGGTAACCGTGCGCACAGTGCAACTCAGCCAGGTCGAATCCGCACCGGTCGGCGGCGCGGGCAGCCGCGGCGAACTGGCGGGTGATCTCCGCCATCCCGGCCTCGGTAAGCTCGCGCGGTACCTGGTTGACGCCAGGCCGGTACGGGATCGGGGACGGTCCGCACACCTCCCAGTTCCCGTCATCCAGCGGCTGGTCGATGCCCTCCCACATGAGCTTCGTCGACCCCTTGCGGCCGGAATGGCCGAGCTGGATCCCGATCGCGCCGGTGGACTGGGCGTGCACGAAGCTGGTCAGCCGCCGCCAGCCGGCCTCGTGCTCCGGGGCGTACATCCCGGCGCAGCCGGGGGTGATCCGGCCGCTGGCCGAGACGCAGACCATCTCCGTCATCACCAGCCCCGCCCCGCCGAGCGCCTTGCCGCCCAGATGAACCAGGTGAAAGTCGGACGGCGTTCCGCCGGAGGACGAGTACATGTCCATCGCCGAGACCACCACCCGGTTCTTCAGTTCCAGGCCGCGCAGCCGCAGCGGCTGGAACATCGGCGGCACCACCTCGCCAGGGGCCATGCCCCGGCGCCGCTCGTGGCCGGCGAACCACGCGTCGGCCCGGGCAGCGAACTCGGGATCGCGTGCCTGCAGGCTGCCGTGGGTCACCCGGCGGCTGCGGGTGATGATGTTGAACGCGAACTGCGCCGGTTCCTGGTGCAGGTACTGGCCGATGTTCTCGAACCACTCCAGGCTGGCCTGGGCCGCGCGCTGGGTGGAGGCGACAGCGGGCCTGCGTTCTTGCTCGTAGGCGGTCAGCGCGGTGTCCAGGGCCGGCTGCTCATGCAGGCATGCCGCGAGCGCGAGCGCGTCCTCCATCGCCAGCTTCGTGCCCGACCCGACGGAGAAGTGCGCGGTGTGCGCCGCGTCCCCGAGCAGCACGACGTTGCCGTGCCGCCAGCGCTCGCAGCGGACCGTGGTGAAGCTGATCCACCGGGAGTTGCTCGCCTGCACCGCGTGGCCGTCGAGCACCCCGGCGAAGAGCTCCCGGATCCTGGCGATCGACTCCTCATCGGACTGGCCCGGCGCCAGCTTGCCGGCAGCCAGCCGGTCGAAGCCAGCGGCCTGCCAGACGGAGTCGTGCATCTCGACGATGAAGGTGCTGCCGGTCGTGTCGTAGGGGTAGCCGTGCACCTGCATCACGCCGTGCGGGGTCGGCACTATGTAGAACTTGAACGCGTCGAAGACCAGGTCGGTGCTGAGCCACATGTACTTGCAGCGGCGGACATCCAGATCGGGGCGGAACGTGCCCGCGTGCCGTGCCCGGGTCGCCGAGCTGACCCCGTCCGCGGCGACCACCAGGTCGTGGCTGGCGGACAGCTGGCCGGCGTCCGGCGCATCGGCGCGGAAATTCAGCGTGACGCCGAGCTCGCGGCAGCGGTCCTGCAGGATCTGCAGCAGCCGCCGGCGGTTCATCGCCGCGAAGCCGTGCCCGCCGCTGGTGATCCGCTCCCCCTTGACGTGCACGTCGATGTCGTCCCAGCGGGCGAACTCGCGCTCCATCGCCCGGTACACGGCCGGGTCGGCGTGCTCGATTCCGCCGAGTGTCTCGTCGGAGAACACCACGCCGAAGCCGAACGTATCGTCGGGTGCATTGCGCTCCCAGACCGTGATCTCGTCGCCAGTGCCGAGCTGCCGCGCGAGCGCGGCGAAGTACAGGCCGCCCGGTCCGCCACCGATCACCGCGATGCGCACGCCGCCTCCCTGGATGCCGCAGACGGTCCCGAAGCTATGTCGCTGCTACGACGGTCGTCAAGTATGCGTTAGATCATCTCGGATCACTAATCACTCCTGCCGGGCCGGTGGCAGGGGCCGGCGGCAGGGGCCGGTGACGGGCGCCGGGGCAGCCGACCGGCGCTGCCGGGACCCGGCAGCAGCTGCCGAGGCCCGGTACTATTCGCGGCCGACACGCCGCGATCGCTCGTCGCCCCCAGGGCGAATGCTGGCTAACGTGGAGATCATGGCCACTCGTGCGCCTAAGAGCGCGTCACGCCCGCAAGGCGGTAGGGCGCCGCGGCCGGGCGTCGCGGGAAGCGGCAAGCGCCCGCAGAATGGCGCCAGGCGGCCGCAGAATGGCGGCGGGCGGCCCGGAAGCGGCGCCGGGCGCGGCGGGCAGCGTCCTGCGGCGCGGCGAGACCAGGGCCGCGGCAATCGCCGGCCTTCCGGGCGCCCGGGCCGGGGCGGCCGTCGGCCGCCCCCCTCGGCCAGCCCGATCGTGATCCTGGCCAGGTGGCTCGCCGTGGTGATCGCCCACGGCTGGATGGCGGTCGCGCACGCCGTCGGCTACGCCGCCCGTGTGTTCAGCCGCAACGCGCGCGATCTCGACCCGGCCCATCGCAGGGACGGGCTCGGGCTCGCCGTCCTCGGTGCCGCGGTCGTCTCGGCGGCGGCGGCGTGGTGGCACATCGGCAACCCGGTGGGCCGGCTGCTGGCCGACGTGGTCAGGGACGCGTTCGGCGCGGGCGCGCCAGCGGTGCCGGTGCTGCTCGCCCTGCTGGCCTGGCGGCTGCTGCGGCATCCGGACAGGAATGCGAAGACGGCGCCGGTGGTGATCGGCTGGGCCGCGCTCATCGTCGGCGGCCTCGGCCTCGTGCATATCGCCAACGGCACGCCGCATCCGTCCGACGGGGCAGCCGCGATGCGCGGGGCTGGCGGTCTCATCGGGTTCATCGCCTCGGCGCCGCTGGTCGCGGCGGTGACCCCCTGGGTCGCGGTCCCGCTACTCGCGCTCCTTACCGGATTCGGCCTGCTGGTGATCAGCGGCACGCCGCTGCACCGGGTGCCCGGCCGGCTTGCCGAGCTAGGCGGGTTCGCGCGGGGCGGCAGCCGGGCCGCGGAGGGCGACTCCTCGGGCTCCCCGTCGGACGCGGTGGCCCGGCGGCAGCTGACGCGAGGCGGGCGCAAGCGCAACGAGGCGATCGAGGTCGGCGAGCATCAGCGGCCGTATGACACCCCGCTGCTCGGCGGAACCCTCGCCCGCGGCCCGGCTGCCGGGCGGCCGGGCAGTCAGCAGCCACCCGCCGCCGGAGCCGGCACTGACGACGGGCCCATGCCGGGCGCGCTGCTCTTCGGGCCGCCGCTGGTGCCCCCTGATGGCGGGCAGCCGGCCTCCGCGGCCAGCCGGGGCGGAGCGCCGGAGGATGCCTGGCTCGGCGCATGGCCCGGCGCCGAGGACGGTGCCGCCGACGGCCCGGTCCCGGGAGGCGCGGTACCGGGAAAGGCCGAGCAGCTCACGCTGACCGGGACGAGCGACGCCAGCTATACGCTGCCGCCGGCCGCGCTGCTGAAGCCGGGGTCGGCGCCGAAGGCCCGGACGCGGGCGAACGACGCGATGGTGGAGGCGCTGTCGGTCGTGCTGGAGCAGTTCGAGGTGGACGCTCAGGTCACCGGCTTCACCCGGGGCCCGACGGTGACCCGGTATGAGATCGAGCTGGGCCCGGCGGTGAAGGTGGAGCGGGTCACGGCGCTGTCGCGGAACATCGCCTACGCGGTGAAGAGCGCGGACGTGCGGATCCTGTCGCCGATTCCGGGCAAGTCCGCGATCGGGGTGGAGATCCCCAATACCGACCGGGAGATCGTGAGCCTGGGGGACGTGCTGCGCTCGCCGGTCGCGACGGCTGATCATCATCCGATGGTGGTGGCGCTGGGCAAGGACGTCGAGGGCCGGACGGTGGTGGCGAACATCGCCAAGATGCCGCACATGCTGATCGCGGGGGCGACCGGCGCGGGGAAGTCGACGTGCATCAACGGGCTGATCACCTCGATCCTGGTGCGGGCGACGCCGGATGAGGTGCGGATGATCCTGATCGACCCGAAGCGGGTGGAGCTGGCGGCCTACGCCGGCATCCCGCATCTGATCACGGCGATCATCACGAACCCGAAGAAGGCGGCGGACGCATTGGCGTGGGTGGTCGGGGAGATGGACCGCCGTTACGACGACCTGGCCGCGTCCGGGTTCCGGCACCTGGACGACTTCAACAAGGCGGTCCGGGCGGGCAAGCTCACCGCGCCGGCCGGCAGCGAGCGGGTCTATGTCCCGTACCCGTACCTGCTGGTGATCGTCGACGAGCTCGCGGACCTGATGATCGTCGCGCCGCGCGACGTGGAGGACGCGATCGTCCGGATCACCCAGCTGGCCCGGGCGGCCGGCATCCACCTGGTGCTCGCGACCCAGCGCCCGAGCGTGGACGTGGTCACCGGCCTGATCAAGGCCAACGTGCCGTCCAGGCTCGCGTTCGCCACTTCCAGCCTGACCGACAGCAGGGTCATCCTGGACCAGCCGGGCGCGGAGAAGCTCGTCGGCCAGGGGGACTCGCTGTTCCTGCCGATGGGGGCGAGCAAGCCGATGCGGCTGCAGAACGCGTTCGTGACCGAGAAGGAGATCCGTGCCGTCGTCGAGCACTGCAAGCGGCAGGCCGAGCCGTCCTACCGCGACGATGTCGGGGTCACCGAGGGCCGCCAGCGGGAGGTCGAGGCAGAGGTCGGCGATGACCTGGAGCTGATGATCGCGGCGGCCGAGCTGATCGTCAGCACCCAGTTCGGCTCGACCTCGATGCTGCAGCGCAAGCTTCGGGTCGGCTTCGCGAAGGCGGGACGGCTGATGGACCTGCTGGAAAGCCGCGGCGTGGTCGGCCCGAGCGAGGGATCCAAGGCCAGGGACGTGCTGGTCAAGCCCGACGACCTGACGGAACTGATCGGCTCGCTGCGCGGCAGGCCCCCAGGCGGCGGGCCCGCAGACTGAGTAGCGGCCAGGGACCGCCCCGCTCCAGGGGTCGCCGCTCCAAGGCGGCGATCCCAAGGCGGCGATCCCAAGGCGGCGATTCCACGGCGGTCGCTCTGGGCAGCCGCCTGGCAGCTACGTGCGCCCTGCCGGTCCTCGCGGCACGCCGCCCCGTTGTCTACACTTGGTGATGGAACCCGTACGCAGAGACAGATAGCTGTTTGACCGCACCCCCGGGCGGTATGCAGTGCGACAGAGCAGGGGAGGCGCCGCGTGAGCATCGGTGACATCCTGGCCGAGGCACGGTGCCAGGCCGATCTCACCATCTCCGAGGTCAGTCAGGTGACCTGCATCAGAGAGACGATCATCCGCGGCATCGAGCGCGACGATTACTCAGCCTGCGGAGGCGAC
>JBEKFH010000081.1:0-14004 GCA_050013415.1 Streptosporangiaceae bacterium
GATCACGGCGATGACCTCTGGCGGAGATCACCCTGAGTCAGGAGGAATGCTGATGAGGACAGTGCCGCTGGGCCGTGGCGGGCCGCTGGTGTCCAGGGCCGGGCTTGGCCTGATGGCCATGTCCGGCGTCTACGGGCCGGCCGATGACGCGGAGAGCACCGCGACCATCCGCGCGGCGCTGGACGCCGGGATCACGCTGCTGGACACCGGCGATTTCTACGGCATGGGCCATAACGAGATGCTGCTCGCCGACGCGCTGCGGGGAGTCGACCGCGGTAGCGTGTTCATCGGCGTGAAGTTCGGCGGCCAGCGGGATCCGGGTGGTGCCTTCATCGGCCATGACGCCAGTCCCGCGGCGGTGAAGACCTCCCTCGCCTACACGCTGCGGCGGCTGCGGACCGACTACGTGGACCTCTACCAGCCGGCCAGGCTCGACCCCAAGGTGCCGATCGAGGACACCGTCGGGGCCATCGCGGAGATGATCCAGGCCGGTTACGTGCGCTACCTCGGGCTGTCGGAGATGAGCGCCAGGACGATCCGCCGCGCCCACGCCGTCCACCCGGTCACCGCGCTGCAGATCGAGTACTCGCTGATGAGCCGCGGCATCGAGGACGGCATCCTGCCGGCCGTCCGCGAGCTCGGCATCGGCGTCACCGCCTACGGCATCCTGTCCCGCGGCCTGCTGTCGACGTCCAGTGCCCGCGAGATCGGCCCCGGCGACCCGCGCTCCCGGTTCTCCCGGTTCCAGGGCGAGAACCTGCAGCGGAACCTCGGCCTGCTGGCCGCGCTGGAGAAAGTCGCGCGCGACCGTGACGTCAGCACGGCGCAGCTGGCCATCGCCTGGGTCGCGTCGCGCGGTGCCGACATCGTCCCGCTGATCGGCACCAAGCGCCGTGACCGGCTCGCCGAGGCGCTGGGCGCGCTCGAGCTGAGGCTGACGGCGGACGAGGTCGCCGCGATCGAGGCCGCCGTGCCGGCCGGCCAGGTGGCCGGCACGCGCTACGACGCCCGCGGGATGGCCTCGCTGGACAGCGAGAAGCCCTAGGCAGGCCGGCCCGATCCGGCGGGCGGTTGTCCCGGCCGCGCGGTTGCCTCGTCCGGCTGGTTGTTCCGGCCGCGCGGTCACCTCGTCCGGGGGTTGTCCCGGCCGCGCGGTCACCTCGTCCGGGGGTTGTCCCGTCCGGGTGGTTGTCCCGTCCGGGTGGTTGTCCCGGCGCGGCATCGGGGGGCAGAATCGGCCAGATGCGACGGCATGATTTCCCGGGCGGCCGCGGGGCAGCGGATGGAGCGGCGCCGGACGCCGCCCGCGGGCCGGGCGGGGGTAACGGCGATCTGCGGCGGCGGCTGGAGAGCCTGCGGGCCAGCCATCCGTCATCGCCGGACTACGGCGGCCGGGACGCGGAGCCGGCGCCTGACGAGCTTGCGGGTGAGCCCGGGACCGCGCCCGAGTCGGCCGCCGCCGAGGATGCCGCCGCCGAGGATGCCGCTGACGAGGCTGCCGCCGAGGGCAACGCCGGGGGGGAAGACGAAGCCAGGCCGGAGAAAGCCGCCGGGTCCGATGACGAGGCGGAGACGGATAAGCCGGGCCTAGGCGGCCCGCGCCGCCTCGGTCCGGGCTCGCCCGGCGGGCATGGCCGGGAACTCGGGCCGTCAGGGCTGCTGCGCAGCCGGGAGCCTTACCGGCCCTGGTTCTCCTCCGGAGAGCCGGCCGAGCCGTGGTTCACGGCGGATCCGGGTGATCCTCCCGGCTGAGCGTCGCCGGATCGGGCTCCTGGCGCGGCAGCGAGACCTCGGCGCTCACGTCGGCAGCCAGCCGCACCGTGTCGCCGTCGGCGAGCCGCACGCCGATGCCGGGAAGCACCCGGTCGCCGTTGACGAAGGTCCCGTTCGTGGAGTGCTCGTCGCGGATGGTCGCGTGGCCCGCATCATCGACGGTGACCGTCGCGTGCCGCCGCGACACGTTCTCGTGACTGGCGAAGGCCGCCGCGACCAGGGAGTCCTCGGGATCACGGCCGAGCAGCAGGGAGGTGCCCGCGGGGACCTCCACGTTGCCGGTCGGGAAGGCGAGCCGCAGCACGGCCGGCGAGATAGGGCCTTTCGCGCCGTCCGGGCTGAGGTATTCCTGCATGACGGTCACCGAGACGGGCGGATCGTCCTCCTGGGCGCCCGCCCGGGGCAGGTTCGCACCGCACGTGAAGCAGATGAGGTCTTCGGGCTTGATCTCGGCTGCGCAGACGGGGCAGGTCAGGGTAGCCATCACATCCTCCACGGCGGAGCAGTGAGCTCCACGGCGGAGCAGGAGCTCGGGGTCACGGCTGCTAGAGCCTAACGCGGCGGGCACGATCTCGTGCCCGCGCCAGACCTTAGCAGCGCCGCCGGCGCTTCCGCGGGCCACGCGGCGACGCAGGCTGGCTACCGGACGTCGTCCGTGCCGGCAAGGGCTACCCTGTGCCGCATAGCCGACATAACATTCAACTTCTACGCGGATTGGCCGATCACCGGCCGACGTATCCCGTTAAATTCCGGCAAGGAGATCTGACTGATCGCGGGAGTGGATCTGACTGGTCGCGGGCGTGGACGCCTGATCGCGGGAGCACGGCAGTCCTCCCCGAGAGTCGGCGGAGCCGAAGCGGGATCGTGACAGCGCAATTACGGAAGGTGATAGGAAAGGTGATCTGTTCAGGCAGCCCAGTGACCGACCCGGAGCCGGCGCCGATGGATGCCGGTCTCGGGTAGCGGGCCGTGGACAGCAGAGAGCCGACCGACGGGCCGGCGGGATCGCCGGGCGAGCGGGTGGTATCGGGCGCGGTGCCCCGGCTCGCCGATGGCTTCAGTGCCAGGCTGGAGACCGCGCCTGGCCTGGGCACGGCGCTGGTTCCCGGCGCCGCGGTGGTGCTGGTGCCTACCACGGCCGCCCCGGCGGGCTCGCGCGACTGGCTGGGGTCGTGCGGCAAGACCCAGCTCGCCGTGTATTTCGCCGAGTCGCTGTGGCAGTCCCGGCGGGTGGACGTGCTGGTCTGGGCGGATGCCAGCAGCCGTGCCTCGGTGCTGTCCAGTTACGTGGCCGCGGCAGCGGCGGCGATCGGCACCGATCCCGCGGGAGACGCCGAGTCGGTCGCTGCCCGCTTCGTGAGCTGGCTCGGCGAGACCAGCCGGCCCTGGCTCGTGGTGCTCGACGATCTGTCCGAGGTGTCGGATCTGGACGGGCTCTGGCCGGAGGGGCCGGCGGGCAGGGTCCTGATCACGACCATGAATTCCGCGGCCTTCGCGGACCAGGACCGCGCGCTGGTCCTGCCGGTTGGTGTCTTCAGCCCGCGCGAGGCACTGAACTACCTGATGGGCAGGCTAACCGCGGACCCGGACCAGCGCCTCGGCGCCATAGACCTCGTCAGCGATCTTGGCTGTGAGCCGCTGGCGCTTAGCCATGCCAGCGCGGTGATCGCGAGCTCCACGATGTCCTGCCGTGATTACCGGGGCTATTTCGCTCGCCGGCGCGATCACCTGGCAGCCACAGCCAGCGGCAGCCTGCGGGCCGCCGCGGTCACCTGGACGTTCTGCTTCGAGCAGGCTGACCACCTGTCGCCGGGCGGCATCGCCCGGTCCCTGCTGCCGATCGCCGCGCTGCTGGGCGGTCACGGGATTCCCGGCCCTGTCTTCGCCACGGCGGCGGCGCGCGAGTACCTGGCGGCGGACGGCGCGGGCGGGCCGGTGGACCGGGAGCATGCCCGGTCCGCGCTGCTCCTGCTGGAGCGATCGGGGCTGCTGTCCATCGACCTGGCAGGCGTGCCGCCGGCGGTCCGGATGAGCCCGACGGTTCAGGCGGCGATCAGGGACGTGCTGCCCGCCGGAACGCTGGAGCGAGCGTCCAGGGCGGCGGCGGACTCGCTGCTGGAAGTCTGGCCGGAGGATGACGCGCGGGCATGGCAGGCCGACGGGCTGCGGTCCTGCGCGGCAAGCCTGCAGAAGGCCGCCGGGGACATGCTGTGGGCGGACGGCTGTCACCCTTTACTGCTGCGCGCCGGGCGAAGCCTCGGCGCTGCGCGCCTGACCGGGCCGGCGGTCGCGTACTGGCGGGAGCTCGGCACGGTCAGCGACCGGATCCTCGGGCCGGACCACCCGGACACCGTGGTGGCCGGCGAGGAGCTGGCCGACGCCTACCTGACGGCCGGGCAGGCCCCGGACGCGGTTCCGTGGTTTGAGTGGGTTCTCGGCGACCGGATCCGCGGACTCGGGCCGGATGATCCCGGCACCCTCGCGGCAAGGCGCAATCTCGGCCACGCCCTGGTGGCCGCGAGCCAGCCAGCGGAGGCGATCACCGTGCTGGAAGGGGCCGTCAGCGACTACGAGCGCGTCCTCGGCGCGCACAGCATCGAGACCCTCGGCGCCCAGGATGAGCTCGCGGCCGCGTACCACGCCGCCGGGAGGTTCGGGGACGCGAGCCAGCTGTACCGGCGCACGCTGGCCGACCGCGAGCGAGTGCAGGGACCCCGGCATCCCGACACCATGACCACCCGCGAGAAGCTGGCCGATGCCTACCTGGCCGAGGGCCGCATCAAAGATGCCCTCTCGCAGTACAAGCGCGCCCTCGGCGACCGCGAGCGCGTCCTGGGCCGCGACCACCTGGACACCATCGCAGCCCGCGGCAGCCTTGGCGCCGCCTACCATGCGGCGGGCCGGATGGGCTCGGCCCTGCAGTTCTTCGAGCAGACCCGCACTGGTTACGAACGTGTTCTGGGCGCTGATCATCCCGATACTCTCGCTTGCGGCGCGAGTCTGGCGAGCGCCTACTACGCCGTGGGCCGGCTAACCGACGCGACGACGCTTCTTCGCGATGTCGTCGCGCGCTGTGACCGGGTCCTGCCGGACGAAAGCCCGCTGCGGCTGACCGTCCGGGAGACCTTGACGAACATCGCCGGGGAATGACCGGCCCGCGGTCGCGGTAAGCCGGCCCGCGGCCGACGTACGCCGGCCCGCGGCCGAAGTACGCCGGCCCGCGTCCGCGGTAAGCCGGCCGCGACCAGGGGATGACCGGCCGCGTTGGTGCCGCGGATGCTGGCGGGGGCGACGGTGATGCCGGTCGTCCCGAGACCGATCCTTTGATCCGATATGCTGCCAGTTTGACCCGGTATAGGGCACGCTGCCTTCGGGATTCGCGAACTGGTGCGGAGGGTTTTCATGTCGGCTGTCGCCGGGCTTACTGCGGACAGCGTCAGAGCACATGTCACTCGGCGCTGGCAGGCCATCGATCCGCTCCTGCCCGCGGCGCAGGCCCCGCGGGCTGGGTGCGGCGCCGAGCTCGTCGTCGCCGGGGCCGGCGGGCATCCGGCGGCTGTCGGGACGTGCGACCACTGGACGGGCGAGCCAGAGTCGCTGGACCTGACCTGGGGCGCGGCCCGCAGATTCGAGCTCACCGCGCAGATAGCCGGCCCGGACGTCCCCGGCGCACTGGACCAGCTGCTCGCTCAGTGGCGGGATCATCTGGCTGACGTGCCAGCCGCGGACGGCAGCGACACGGCCGCCATCGTCACCTGGGCCAGCCGTGACATCCGCGGCGTCGCGACGCTGTTGCGGCACGGGCTCGCACCGCTGAATGTCATTGCGGCACGCCCGACAGCCCGCCCTGCCGGTCCCGCGAACGGGCACAAGAACGGAGCCGCTTCGCCGGCCAGCGGCCCGGGCCAGGCCGCGGGAAGCGCGCCAGGGGGCCTGCGGATCCGGCGGGCCGGGCCCGCGGACATTGACGCGGTCGTCCGCCTAGGCCTGGAGGTCATCCGGTTCGACGCCCACTTCGGAGGCGTGATCGAACGGCCGGGGACAGCTGAAGCGCTGCGCCGTGAGGCCGCCGGGCTGGTCGCCGGGCCAGAGCCCTGGACCTGGCTGGCCGAGCGCGACGGCACTGCCATCGGCATGCTGGCTGCCGAGCGGCCGGAAGCCGCTGGCTGGATCGCCCCGATGGCGCGCCCTGAACCCGTTGCCTACCTGATGCTGATGTTCGTGCAGCCAGGCGAGCGCCGCGGCGGCGTCGGCGCCGCGCTGGCCGCGCGGATGCATTGCGAGGTCGAGGCGGCCGGCGTGCCCGTCACGCTGCTGCACTACGAGCAGGCCAACCCGCTGTCGGCCCCGTTCTGGGGCCAGCAGGGATACCGGCCGCTGTGGACCTCCTGGCAGGCCCGCCCGGCCAGCGCGCTCCGCTAGCGCAGTCGGCTCCCCGCGCTGGCCAGGCTGGCTTTCACGCCTGCCAGCCCGGGCGGCGTCCACCCTCGCCCGCCCGGACCTGGGCCGGGCCCGGGCGAGCTGACGCCGGGCCCGGGCGAGCTGACGCCGGGCCCGGGCGAGCTGACGCCGGGCCCGGGCGATCTGACTGATCAGACGTCGGCACTCAGGTGGTACTGCGATGCCCGCCGCTCAGCGCGGCCCGCGGCTCGCTCTCCCGCGGGATCTGGAAGAACGGCGACTTCAGGATGAACCGCGCGGAGAACATCAGCGCCACGCCGACGCCGATAATGCCGACCAGCGTCCATTTCTCCGCCAGCGAGACCTGGGTCTGCAGGTACCTGACCAGGATCCAGCCGAGGAACGCGGCGGCCGCCAGCGGAAGGACGCCGAGGACCAGCGTGTCCCAGGCGCGGCCGAAGAGGCGGCGCCGGTAATACACGATGGTGGCGAGCGCGGTGAGGATGTAGAACACGGAGAACAGCACGCCGGTCACGTAGATCACGTCTTGGAAGGCGCTCTGGATCGAGGTGGCGAGCAGGTAAATCCAGGTGACCGCGATGAGGAGCAGGCCGACGATGACGCTGGCGATGGCGGGGGTGGAGTACTTGCGGGACACGTTGGCGAGGAACCCGGGCAGCGCCCGGTAGCTCGCCATCCCGTAGACGATCCGGGAGCTGAGCACGATGCCGGTGCCGGTGGTGGCGATCACCGAGAGCGCGATGGATAGTGCCATCACCTTGGCCCAGTTGCTGCCGCCCATTGCCTGGGCAATGGTGATGAGCGGGGAGTCCGATGCGTTCAGCGTCTTGCCGGGCACCACGCCCTGCAGGCCCACCTGCGCGAGGGTGTAGATGACGGCGAGCAGCGCGACCGCCATGATGGCTGCCCTGCCGGGGTTGACCCGGCGGTGCTTGACTTCCTCGTTGACGTACAGGGTCCCGTCCCAGCCTCCGTAGATGA
Organism: Streptosporangiaceae bacterium; assembly: GCA_050013415.1. Lineage (GTDB taxonomy): Bacteria > Actinomycetota > Actinomycetes > Streptosporangiales > Streptosporangiaceae > Palsa-506. The sequence goes on from JBEKFH010000081.1 coordinate 7,177, forward strand.
AGACCGCGGTAAGGAACCCCGCCACGGCGCTGCCGCGACCGCCGATTCCGCTCAGGCTGAACCAGCCGCTGGTGATCGGGACGGTCCCGGCGTGGTGGGCCAGCACCCAGATGAGCCCCGCGATGGCGAACCCGATCAGGATCAGGTACTCGATCAACGCCATGCTGACCTGGACCCGCGCGGTGATGCGGATGCCGACCACTGCGATCACGAGCATGATGAGGCCGACCACGGTGACGATGAAGATCCACTGCCAGGCACTGGTGGAACTGGATCCGAAGATCTGCAGGACCGCCGGGCCGAGCAGGAGGATCTCGAAGACCGTTCCGACGATGTAGGCAACGATCATGAACCAGCCGGTCAGGAAGCCCAGGTACGGGCTGATCGCCCGGCCGACCCACTCGAACGAGGCGCCGCAGTTGGCGTTCCACAAGTTCAGCCGGCGGTAGGAGTTGGCGATGATGAGCATGGGGATCGCCATGATGATGAGGTTCGGCCCGCTGCCGTAGGCAGTTGCGACGGCCAGAACGGCCAGCGAGCCGCCGACGGTCGCCGCCGGGGCGGATGAGGCCATGCCGATGACAGTGTCCTGCGCCACGCCGATGGCATTGGGCTCGAGCCGGGCCGGCGGCGGCGCGGCGGTGCCTGCCGCGGCGGCAGGCGCGGATTGGTCCGTCATCTGTTCTCCTATCGTGCCGACCGCAGCGTGGGGTGCTCGGGCGGGCGGCGAAAGGGCCTCGTTGTATAGCCGGAGGACTAGGCGTGCGCTAACTGCCCCAGGTGCTCCTGCGGCCCGGCGGCGCGCAGGCAGCAGCCCAGGCGGCCTCGCGGGCGACGGCACGGGAAGGAGCGGCTGTCGCCGACTGGCGCAACCTTCAGGTTTGCCACGCGCGAGATCATAGCGAGCATTTCCGGCATCAGGCGATAAGCATGCAGAAATTTCTGCTGCATAACGGCTACCGGATCGCCGCCTGTAAAGGCGGCGCCAGCCAGGGGCCGCCACCCAGGGACCGCCTGCCAGGGGCTGGAGCCAGGGCCGCGGCGGCGGCCGGCGAATTCTCGCGGCAAGTAGCCTGGCACCTGTGCGTCACCGCCGCGGATGCCAGCCATCTGCAGCCGCGGACGTCAGCGGTCCGCAGCGGCGGATGCCAGCTATCTGCGGCCGCGGGTGCCAGCTATCTGCAAAGGGGCAGAAATGATCAGCTACCGGCTGGGTGATGAGCACGAGCAGCTTCGCCGCACTGTTGCCCAGTTCGCCCGCGACGTGGTCGCGCCGGTCATCGGCGGCTACTACGAGCGGGCCGAGTTCCCCTACGAGATCGTCGCGAGAATGGGCAAGATCGGCCTGTTCGGGCTGCCCTTTCCCGAGGAGTACGGCGGGATGGGCGGCGACTACTTCGCGTTCTGCCTGGCGCTGCACGAGCTCGCGAGGGTCGATTCGTCGGTGGCCATCACGCTCGAGGCCGGAGTGGCGCTCGGCGCCATGCCGATCTACCGCTTCGGCGACCGCGGCCAGCGGGCTCGCTGGCTGCCCGAGCTGTGCCAGGGGGAGCGGCTGGCCGCGTTCGGCCTGACCGAGCCAGGCGGCGGCTCGGACATTGCCGGCGGCATGCGGACCACGGCGCGGCTTGACCACGGCGAGTGGGTGATCGACGGGTCGAAGGCCTTTATCACCAACTCGGGCACGTCGATCACCTCGCTGGTCACCGCGCTCGCGATCACCGGCGGCTCGGAAGGCCACCGGGAGATCTCCGCGATCATCGTGCCGTCTGGTACCCCGGGGCTCACCGTGGGGCCGGAGTACTCGAAGGTGGGCTGGTGCGCGTCGGATACCAGGGGGCTGGCGTTCGACGGGTGCCGGGTTCCGGCGGCGAACCTGCTCGGCGAGCGGGGCCGAGGCTACGCCCAGTTCCTTGCCGCGCTGGACGAGGGACGTGTCGCGATCGCTGCGCTGTCGGCCGGGCTGGCCGAGGGCTGCGTCGATGAGTGCCTCCGGTACGCCGCCGAGCGGGCGGCGTTCGGCCACCGGCTCGGCCATTACCAGGGTATCCAGTTCAAGATTGCCGACATGGCGGCGAGGGCGCATGCGGCGAGGATCACGTGGTACGACGCCGCCGCCCGGCTGGTGGCCGGCGAGCCCTTCAAGAAGCAGGCCGCGATCGCGAAGCTGACCGCGTCGAACGCCGCGATGGATAACGCGCGAGACGCGACGCAGATATTCGGCGGGTACGGGTACATGAACGAGTTCCCCGTCGCGAGGTTCTACCGGGACGCCAAGGTCCTGGAGATCGGCGAGGGCACCTCAGAGGTCCAGCGGATGGTCATCGCACGTGAGCTCGGGCTCGGCGGCGGCGGCAGCCAGTAACCGCGCGGCCGGCTTAGGGGACGCGCGGCCGGGTTAGGGGACGCGTTCCTGGCTTATGAAAATGGCCAGCCTTCGCGGAGTCGCGCATCTGCACGGTGATCGGCCGCAGCAGGCATACGCCCGGGAATGTACGGGTATATCCCACCGGTGACTATAGCCGCGGCCATGGTCACCGCCATGGCGGTGACCATGGCGGAACCGAGCAGGACGGCCGCGGCGTTATGCCGATTTTGATCGTCCATATGGGTATTGGGATGCAGTGGCCGGTTACGGGTTAGAGTTGGGGCGGCCTCGCTGTCACGCTGCGCACGCAGAACATCTGCCGGGAAGGGGTGCCATGTCGGTTCCGCTGGGGTCCCCGCTTGCCGGCCGGCTCCTCACGGTCCTCGAGGCGGAGCGCCCCGACCCGGACGAGACCGAGCCGTACCCGTATCTGCCCGGGCGCGGCATCTCGCGCCTGGCCTCAGCCATCGACCGGATGTGAGCGGCATGCTGAGCGAAATCCTGCTGGCGGCCCTTGTGCTGGTGGTCGCGGTCATCGTGACAGTCGACGTATTCGTCACGTCGAGCGAGGGCCTGGACGAGTCCGCCGACGGGCAGGCCGGTGCGGACACCGACCGGATCACCGCCACAGCGGCGCGACCCGAGCCGGGCGGCAGCAGGCTGGGCGCCACGGCGGACGCCAGCCCGGCCCGGCGCCCGCCTGAGGGCGCCGATCCGCCGCCTGGCGACTACCAGCGCGCTGGCAGCCTGCCGGCTGCGCCGGCCGGATCCTCCCGGCGCGGGCTGAAGAACTGGCGCGTGCGCTCGCGCCTCATCCTGCTCGTCAGCATTCCCACCGTCGCCGCCGTCGCCTTCGGCGGCATCCGCATCTATTCCTCCGTGCACAGCGCCTCGGTGGTCTCCAGCAGCAGTTCCGCGCACAGCAAGGCCGTGACCTCGGTGATCATCGCCAGCGCCGTGGTGCTTCTCGTCCTCGCGATCGCGCTCGTGTCCACCATCGTCGTCGGCCGGTCCATGGTCCGGCCGCTGCGCAAGCTGCGGGCCGGAGCGCTCGAGGTGGCCGGGCAGCGGCTGCCGGAGGCGGTCCGCCGGATGAGCGGGGCCGACGGTGAGGACGTCTCGCTGGACGTGGAACCGATCGACGTGGATTCCTCCGACGAGATCGGCGAGGTCGCGCGCGCCTTCGACCAGGTGCACCGCGAGGCGCTCCGGCTGGCCGCGAACGAGGCCGCGCTCCGCGGCAACGTCAACGCGATGTTCGTGAACCTGTCGCGCCGGACCCAGTCCCTGGTGGAGCGCCAGATCCGCCTGATCGACGATCTTGAGCTCGGCGAGCAGGACGCGGAGCGCCTGGCGAGCCTGTTCCAGATGGACCACCTGGCCACCCGGATGCGCCGCAACTCCGAAAACCTGCTGGTGCTGGCAGGCCACGACATCTCCCGGCGGTGGAACCAGCCGGTGGTGCTGGTGGACGTGCTGCGCGCAGCGGTCTCCGAGATCGAGCAGTACGACCGCGTCACGCTGAACGTGCAGCCCGGAATCGCGGTCCGGGGCCAGGCCGTCAACGACGTCGTGCACCTGCTGTCGGAGCTGGCCGAGAACGCGACATCGTTCTCCTCCGCTGACACCCCGGTCACCGTCGCCGGTCACCTGCTGAGCAGCGGCGGCGTCCTGCTCGACATCACCGACCAGGGCGTGGGCATGGGCGCCGAGGAGATGGCGCGCGCCAACTGGCGGCTCGACAATCCGCCCGTGGTGGACGTCGCGGTCTCGCGCCGGATGGGACTGTTCGTGGTCGCGCGGCTGGCCGCCAGGCACGGCATCAGGGTCAGGCTCCGCCCGGCTGCCTCGGGCGGCCTGACCGCGCTGGTGTGGCTGCCCGACGAGGCGGTAACGCACGAGGTCGACGGCAATTCGCCCGGGGCGGGCCGGCTCGGTCCTGACGCCGCCGCCGACTCGCTCGCCGCGGCCAGCTTCGCCACCGCCGGGTTCGCCACGGCTGCGCCGGCTTCGCCGGGTTCGGCGGCCGGGGTGTTCAGCACGGCCGAATGGGGGAGCGGCGAGCGTTCCGCCGCGGCGGAGGCGGTCAGCGCCGCCAGGACGCCGAGGTTCGCGCCACTGCGCCCGGACTCCGATGACACCGGCCCCTTCCGCATCCGGCGAGTGCCCGGCGCGGGGCCCATGCCGGGCGCAACGACTGGCCCGCTGGCTCCGTTCCGTACCAGCCCGCAGACAGCATGGGACACGGATGCCGCCGAGCTGTCGGCCGGCCCGCCCGCGACCGCCGACCTGAGTCCGCCAGCGGACGCTGACCAGGAGTCGGCGTTCGGGGCGGGCACGGACGTGTTCGGCGGGAAAGTCGCGGAGACGTCCGGCGGGACGGGCTCCGGTCTGTTCGGCGGTGCGGGCACGGATATGTTCGGCGGGGCCGGCCCGGCCATGTTCGGCGCGGCGGGCACCGGCATGTACGGCGGCACCGCCGCGGAGGCGCCTGGTGATGCTGAGGCCGGGCTGCCCGGCGGGGCGGACGCGGACATTGCCGGCCGGACCGAATCGGAGGCGCCCGGCGGCGCGGACACGGATCTGCCCGGCGGGGCGGACGCGGCCGCCACAGGCGAGGCCGGCCGGGACGCGCCCGGCTGGCCGGACGTGGGCCTGTTCGGCAGGACGGCCGCGGACAGGACGGCCGCTGACGGGACAGCCGCGAACGGGACAGCCGCGACGGCGCCCCCCGAGGCGGACGCGTTCGCGCCTGGACCGGACGGTTTCGGCGCTGCGCCGGAACCTGAGACCGCCGAGCCCGCAACGGACGACGACCCGTTCGCCGAGCACGCCGAAGGGTTTGGCGTCATCCCGGAGCCGGTACTGGGCGCGCCGACCGTGGGCAGCGTCGCCGAGCGGGTGACGATCGCGAGCGACAATCTCTCGGCCATCGGCTGGTCGCCCGGCTCGTCGGCGCACGGCGGCGTGGTGGTACCGCCCGCCGAGACCCGCGGCGAGGCGAGCCGGCTCCCGATCTTCGAGGCGGTGGAGTCCGACTGGTTCCGGCGCGGACGGCACGCTGTCGCCGGGCCAGGGCAGGAAGAGGAGCAGCCGGAGAGCTGGACCTCGCAGGCGGACGAGGGCTGGCGCGCGGCAGAGCTGGCCAGCGCGCCGTCCTCGGCGGGCCTCACCCCGGCCGGCCTGCCCAAGCGCGTGCCGAAGGCAAACCTGGTGCCCGGAGCCGTCGGGCACGAGCCTGTCGCGCCGGTGGCCGTCCGCTCGGCCGCGGCCACCAGGGAACGCTTCGCGAGCTTCCAGCGAGGCGTCAGGGAAGGCCGCGCCGCGACGCGCGGTGGCGACGATGTCGCGGACGGAGAGGACGAGGGTGGCTTGTGAGACGCGGCCTGACGGCAGTGCGGCGGCCATGATGAGGCCCCTGCCGTGGCCGCGCCGGAAGGCTGGTGCGCACGACCCTGCCGCGCTGCCGGCGGGTGCACCAGAGGCAGGTCATGAAAGGAAGGAGCGCGGGTGAGTCCACTAGTGCGCCCGGCGCAGGACCTGAGCTGGCTGATCACGAACTTCGTCGAGCGAGTTCCGTCCGTCGCGCACGCGATCGTCGTCTCGTCCGACGGGCTTCCGATGGCGTTCTCGCACGGATTCCCGGCCGACCGGGTCGACCAGCTGGCGGCGGTGACATCCGGCCTGACCAGCCTGACCCAGGGCGCGGCCCGGGTGTTCGAGGGCGGTGCGGTCACCCAGACCGTGGTGGAAATGCGGCGCGGCCTGCTGATCGTGATGGCGATCAGCGACGGCTCGAGCCTCGCCGTGCTCGCCGCCGCTGACTGTGACATGGGCCTCGTGGCCTACGAGATGGCGCTGCTCGTCGAGCGGGTGGGAAGTGCCCTCACGCCGGAGGTGCGCGGCGCCCAGCCGCCGGACTGGCCGGGGAATGGTGCACAGTGACAGGAGACGCCAGTGCCCGGCTCAGCCAGGAATGACTGGAAGCCAGCCGACGGCAGGTTTCTCCCCGGGCAGGCCGACCACAAGCCCGCCGCGGAGAGCGACGCGCCGGCGGGCGGCGCGGATGGCCGCCCGGAACCGGGTCAGCAGGACTCCCGTCCCTACCGGGCCGCCGAGGCCCTCGGCAGCCCGCTGGTCCGGCCGTACGCGGTGACCGGCGGCCGGACGAAGCCCCGGTACCAGCTGCAGATCGAGGCGATGGTCGCTGCGTCCCATTACGAGACGCGCGACCTGTCGGTGCTCAGCCCGGAATGCCAGGCCATCCTCGGGTTCTGCCGCGACTGGCGATCCGTGGCCGAGATTTCCGCGGTGCTCCGGATGCCGCTGGGCGTGGCGCGCGTCCTCATCGCCGACATGGCCGTCCAGGGCCTGGTCCGGGTCCACCAGACAGACCATGCGCACGGGCGCCCGGACCTCAACCTGCTCGAAAGGGTTCTCAGTGGACTTCGCAAGCTATA
>JBEKFH010000082.1:0-13851 GCA_050013415.1 Streptosporangiaceae bacterium
TAGACTTGCCAGGTGATCAAGCCCGATGGCCGGCTGACGGCTGAGCTGGATCCGGGAGAGCAGCCGCGGGACGCCTGCGGCGTCTTCGGCGTCTGGGCACCCGGCGAGGAAGTCGCCAAGCTCGCCTACTTCGGGCTGTACGCGCTGCAGCACCGCGGCCAGGAGTCGGCGGGCATCGCGGTCAGCGACGGCACCAGGATCGTGGTCTACAAGGACATGGGACTGGTGCCCCAGGTCTTCGACGAGGCCGTGCTGAACACCCTGCGCGGTCACATTGCCGTCGGTCACTGCCGTTACTCCACCAGCGGGTCGTCGGTATGGGACAACGCCCAGCCCACGTTCCGCGCGACCCCGTCGGCGAGCCTGGCGCTCGGCCACAACGGCAACCTGATCAATACCCTGGAACTGGCCGCCCTGGTGGATCCGGCGGCCGAGGGGGGCACCGGCCACGCGACCACCGACACGGACGTGCTGACCGCGCTGTTCGCCGGAGCAGCCGGGGAGCACCCGGGCGCCGCGGGCGGCCTGGGCGCGGGCGTCGGCCTGGGGGCGGGCATCGAGGAATCCGCTCTCGCCACGCTGCCGCTGGTGCGCGGGGCTTACTCACTGGTCTTCATGGACGAGCGGACCCTCTACGCGGCCCGCGACCCGCAGGGTTTCCGCCCGCTCGTGCTCGGCAAGCTGACGCGCGGCTGGGTGGTGGCCAGCGAGACGGCCGCGCTCGACATCGTGGGGGCCACGCTGGTCCGCGAGGTGGAGCCCGGCGAGCTGATCGTCATCGACGAGGCTGGCGTGCGATCCCGGCGCTTCGCGCCCGCGGATGCCAAGGGCTGCCTGTTCGAGTATGTCTACCTGGCCCGGCCGGATACCACGATCGCCGGCCGGGGCGTGCAGGCCACCCGGGTGGAGGTCGGCAGGCGGCTGGCGGCGGAGTATCCGGTCCCGGCCGATCTGGTCATCCCGGTGCCCGAGTCGGGCACGCCGGCCGCGATCGGCTACGCGGAGGCCAGCGGCATCCCGTACGCGCAGGGGCTGGTCAAGAACTCCTACGTGGGCCGGACCTTCATACAGCCGAGCCAGACGATCCGGCAGCTCGGCATCCGGCTCAAGCTGAACCCGCTCAGGGACGTGATCGCCGGCCAGCGGGTCGTGGTGGTCGACGACTCGATCGTACGGGGCAATACGCAGCGCGCCATCGTCGCGATGCTGCGCGAGGCCGGGGCCGCCGAGGTGCACGTGCGCATTTCAAGCCCGCCGGTGACCTGGCCGTGCTTCTACGGCATCGACTTCGCCAGCAGGGCCGAGCTGATCGCCGGCAACCGGTCGGTGGAGGAGATCCGCGCCGCACTCGGCGCCGACTCGCTCGGCTACGTGTCGCTGGCGGGGCTGACCGCCGCCACCACCCTGCCGGCCGGGCGGCTCTGCCGGGCCTGCTTCGACGGCAACTACCCGATCCCGGTTGCGGAGGGGGAGCGGGGCAAGCATCTCCTGGAGGTAGCGGGCGCCAGCGCCCGCGAGGCGGGGCCGTGAGCTCACCCGAGGCGGGGCCGTGAGCTCACCGCGGGCCGGCCTGAGCTATGCCGCCGCGGGGGTCGACATCGCGGCGGGCGAGCGAGCGGTCGACCTGATGCGCGCGGCGGTCGCCAGGACCACCAGGCCTGAGGTGGTCGGCGGCATCGGCGGGTTCGCCGGGCTGTTCGACGCGTCCAGGCTGGCGGGCTACCGGCGGCCGCTGCTGGCCACCTCGACTGACGGTGTCGGCACGAAGGTGGCGATAGCCCAGCGGATGGGCAGGTACGACACCGTCGGCGTGGACCTCGTGGCCATGGTGGTCAATGATCTCGTCGCCTGCGGGGCCGAGCCGCTGTTCATGACCGACTACGTCGTCTGCGGCGCGCTCCGGCCGGAGCGGGTGGCGGCCATCGTCGGGGGCATCGCGGAAGGCTGCGTGCGCGCAGGCTGCGCCCTGATCGGCGGTGAGACCGCTGAGCATCCCGGCCATCTCGGCCCCGACGATTTCGACCTGGCCGGCGCCGCGACGGGGGTGGTGGAGGCCGACGAGCTGCTCGGCCCTGACCGGGTCCGGCCCGGCGACGTGCTGATCGCGATGGCGTCATCGGGCCTGCATTCAAACGGGTTCTCGCTGGTCCGCAAGCTCCTCGGCGAGCATGTCAGGGAGCTGGCGCTGGACGCCGAGCCCGCCGGGCTTGGCCGTCCGCTGGGCGAGGAACTGCTGACGCCGTCGCGCATCTACGCTCGCGACTGCCTCGCCCTCGCCGCGAGCTGCGACGTGCATGCCTTCGCGCACGTCACCGGCGGCGGGCTGGCCGCCAACCTCAGCCGGGTGCTGCCGCCGGGCGCCGACGCGACTGTCGACAGGGGCACCTGGCGCCCGCCCCCGGTATTCGGCCTGCTCGCGTCCCGCGGGCGGGTAGCCGCCGCCGAGATGGAGCGGGTCTTCAACATGGGCGTGGGGATGGTGGCCGTCGTCGGGCCGGAAGCGGTCGGCCGCGCGCTGACGCTGCTCGCCTCGGCAGGGGTGCCGGCGTGGGTGGCAGGCCAGATCAGCCCGGGGACCGGCAACGCCAGCCTGTCCGGGCGGCACCCCGGCTGAGCACGTGCCGGGCGTCAGCGCCCGACCATGTGCGTCAGCACCCGAGCATGTGCCGGGCGTCAGCCGCCGGTCGCCCTGCTCATCCCGGCAGCAGCGCCGTTCGCCTGGGCAGCAGCTCCGTTCGCTCTGGCAGCAGCTCCGTTCGCCCGACGGGGCACCTCGCTGGCCAGTTCATCCGTGCTCGGCTCGTCATCCGGGTCGTCGTCGTCGTCATCATCGTCATCGTCGACGGAGTAGCGATCGGCGAGTTCCGCATACGCGGCCTCCGACGCCACATCGTGATCGTCCGTCACGACGCCCAGCTCAGCCCGCAGCCGGTCAAGGTTCGTGCCGCCGCTGTTGTACTTGAGCTGGCGTGCAACCTTGACCTGCTTGGCCTTGGCTCGGCCGCGCCCCATTGGCTCGACCCCCTCGAACGTACGGGGCCCCGGTAAGGCCCCTGGTCACCGCACCGAATGTGCCGTCTGTACCGCGCTTGACGCTGTCGGGCTGCTCGCACGAAGAAGAAACCCGACGCATTCCCACCGCCTGGGACGCGACGCGTTTCCTGCCTCCGTACGGACATAACCGTACCTGGTTTGGGCGCGCAGCGCGTACGCGCAGCGCGGACCGGGCTGTCAGCCGCGGAGCCAGATGCCGCGGAGCCTGCCCACCTCGGACATCCGCCGCTCGGCGAGCCGGTCGGCGGCCACCGCGGGCGGTACGCCCTCCGCGTCCGCCAGCACCAGGATCTTCCTGGTCGTCTCGAAGATCCGTGCCGCGCTCGCCTTCGCCCGGTCGAAGCTGAAGCCGGCGAGCTCGTCCGCGACCTGGATAACCCCGCCGGCGTTCACCAGGTAGTCCGGGGCGTACACGATGCCCCGGTCGGCGAGCTGCTTCTCGATGCCCGGATGCGCGAGCTGGTTGTTGGCGCCGCCGCAGATGATCCTGGCGTTCAGCGTCCTGGCCGTGTCGTCGCTGATCGATCCGCCGAGCGCGCACGGGGAGTAGATGTCCATCCTCCCGGCGGTCAGCTCCGCCCGGCTTGCCGCCACCTCCACTGCGGGATGCTCCGCGCGCACCCGGTCAACGGCCGCGGCGGCGACGTCGCAGATGACGACCCGGGCGCCGGCATCCAGCAGCAGGCCGACCAGCCGGCGGCCGACCTTGCCGACGCCCTCGACCGCCACCCGGCGTCCGTCCAGGCTGGCGCTGCCCCAGACGTGCTCCGCGGCGGCGCGCATGCCCGCCAGGACGCCGAAGGCCGTCAGCACGGAGGAGTCCCCCGCGCCGCCGTTTGCTGTGGTCCTGCCCGTGACATGGCCGCACTCGCGGGCGATGACGTCCATGTCCTCGCTGCAGGTGCCGACGTCGCAGGCGGTCACGTAGCGCCCGTTCAGCGACTCGACGAACCGGCCGTAGGCGCGCAGCAGCGCCTCGGACTTCAGCCGCGCCGGGTCCCCGATGATGACGGCCTTTCCGCCGCCGTGATCGAGCCCGGCCAGGGCGTTCTTGTAGGCCATCGCCCTGGACAGGTTAAGCGCGTCGGCCAGGGCCGCGTCCTCGCTCGGGTACGGATGGAACCGAGTGCCGCCCAGCGCGGGACCGAGGCTGGTGGAGTAGATGGCGATGATCGCGCGCAGGCCAGTCGGGGCGTCCTGGCAGAACACCACCTGCTCATGACCGTGCTGACCGTGCTCATGACCGTGCTGACCGCTCGCGCCGCTGCCCTGGAGCGCGCTGCCGCCCTGGAGAAGCGCGCTGCCGCCCTCCGCGACGGCGGCCGACGGGATGCTGCCGAATACACTCGTCACCGCTGTGACTCTCCTTTGAGTCCTTGACCTGGGCAAACATCATCAGGCTGGCCCAGGTGCCACTTGCTACGCTAGCGCAGCGGCGGGTCGCCGCGGGCGAGGAACGTGCCCGCGGGAGCTGGCCGGGACGCCGACTGCGCGCCTGGTCACCCGCGGCTGCTCCGCGGGGCGGACCGGCGCCGCAGGGCGCGCGACCGATCTCGTGGGCTGAGGGCCTTCTCGGATGAGCCATCGCGTGTGACGATTTGCTCATGTTGCCGTGCGCTGCCTATCTGAGGGCATATGAGCCGCTTTCGGCCTTCGGTCCGGCGGAGCGGGCGCACTGGACCGGCTACGCCGCCTCGGCGGACCGGCCCCGCAGGGCTAGCGCGCTGGCCGCGGAGCACGCGGAGGCGGTCCGCAGGCTCATCGCGCTGCCGCCGATCGTCGCGCCAGCGCAGGAGAGCAGGCATGCGTACGTGCGGTGGGCTGACGGCATCACCTATATATGCCCGTGGCAGACCAGGCTGCGATCGTGGCTGGCGCTACGCAGTTTGCGGGCCAGCGCCGGGCCGCCCCTGTCGGACGCGTTCGCGCCGCGGCAGGCCGAGCTGGCCGCCGCGGAGTTCGCGCGCTGGGAGGGCAGTGCGAACTCGCCGCGGGTGCACATCAGGACCAGCGCGTGGTCAGTGCCGCTGCCCTGGTTCGTGCTCTTCGCGCCAGCTGAGCGCTGGCTCGTCCTCGGCACCCCGACCGCAGGGCAGAGCAAGGGCCCGGCCACCGCCGCGGCGACCCGGACCCTGGTCTACGCCACCGCGATGTCCCAGGCCCGCAAGCGGGTCGCCCGCTCGCTGGCCATGGCCCGCCGGTTTCCCGGGGACCGCACGGCTGAGTCCGGGCAGGCCGCCGCGGCGCTGCTGCGGGCCGGCGATGAGCTAGCGGAGATCGGCCGGTGGCTTGAGGAGTTCCATCCGCATTCGCTGGTGGAGCTTGATTACGGAGGGCTCGTGCAGCTAGCTGACGACGAGGCACTCCGAAGCGATCAGTCGGCAGCCGAGATGTCCGCCGCCGTGACCGCCATGGCCGACGGGAAGCCCGAGCTGGCCGCCGCGATGTACCAGCGCCTGCGCGCCAGATGGCGCGCTCTGGAGGCGATCGAGCTAGGTAGTTAAGGGAGGGGGATGGACTTTTCCGAATCTGCCCGTTGCGACGTTCCGTATCGCTAGAATCACGCAGCGTGACCCTGATCAGTGGAGCAACGGGGTTAACTCATCACAGAAACTTTGCTCCGGGTGGTCGACTTGTTACCGCTGGTGATGGCAATATGGTCTTTGAGCGGACCATATAGGACATCCACGGCAAGGCTCCCCAACGGAGCCAAGATTCGCAAACACGCAGGATCGCAGTACCGGTCCGGGAGGAGAGGCCGTACACATGTCTGCACGCACACCAGAGGCAGAGCCGCTGCTGACACCAGCAGAGGTCGCGACAATGTTCAGAGTGGACCCGAAAACCGTCACCCGGTGGGCCAAGGCCGGCAAGCTGACGTCCATCCGCACGCTTGGCGGTCACCGCAGGTACCGGGAGACAGAAGTTCGCGCGCTGCTCGCGGGGATTCCGCAGCAGCGCTCAGAGTAGGACCTGGCCGCGTCCTGACGCCATGATCGTCAGCGCCGTCGCGCCGGAGCGTGATGAACGCGCCGAATGCGGCCAGAAAGTAGAGCAGGGGGGGTCGGCCCCGGCGGCGATGCGCCGCGCAAGGGGCTTGGTTCACGGAACATCGCCAGCGGAAACGCGGTTCCATCGGACATTGCCGGGGTCGATCCGGCTCCCAGGGGAAGAGTGGCCACGGTCCGGCCACTGCCGCCGCCATCATGGTGGCGCGCAACTCAGGCACATGCCGCCTTCGGCAGCGTTCCCGGCTGCCTGAATCCGTTCACGGTCTGCCCGCTGCCACCCCAGCGGCCCGCGAGCTCACCAGCATCAGCCTCTGGCGGGGTTCCCGACTGCCTAAGCCCGCCCCTGTCCTACCTGAATTCAGGTCATTCCGGGACGCGGTACCGCCGCACGGGGTTCGGTTTTCAAACACCCTCTGTGTCCATAGCCCAACTTTTCGTAATCGCCCCTGCTGAGGCAGTGCGTCAGCAATACTGGTCCGCAGGCCGCCGGCGGCGGCTGACGGCTGCGGGCGCCTGCGCAGTGTCGACGAGTCAAGCGATGCGGGTGACTCATGACCGGCGGGCCGACGACAGCCGGGGCGAGCCGCAGGGCCCTGCCCGACCGGCGGAGCATGCCGTCGCTTCAAGGGGAGGATCGCACGATGCGTGATCCGGATTTGGTTTCGCGCGCACAGCGGGCTGCGACAGCGCTGGAGCGGGCCTGGGATCACTGGCGTACATCGCACGGCCTGGACGCGGAACCGCCGCCGCCCGTGTCGAGCTATGTTGGCTACTCGCTGGAGGAGCCATGGGGGCAGCCGCGCGTGGTGTTCGGCATAGCCGCCGAGGAGGCCGAGCAACTCGCCACGTTCCTCGATCGTCATCGGCCGGCCGGCGCGGGCCAGCCTGGCAATGGCCAGCTGTCCCCGGCAGGCAGCAGCCGGCTGTCACCGGCTGTCACCGGCAGGACGTCCCAGGCTGGTGATGGCCGGCTGTCCCCGGATGGCCATGGGCCTGCTAACGGCATGCTGTCCGCGGCTGCCAACGGTTTGTCCGCCCGAGACTCCGTGCCCGGTGGGCGCAACGGTGATGGTCCGGTGCCCGCCCGGCTGGCCGGCGATGGCGTAGCGCCCGGCCGTTCCGCAACCGAGGGGCCCGCGCCGGGACCAGCCGCTATCGGGACCGAGACCGGAACCGCGGACGAGACCGGGACCGGGACCGCGCCAGCGGACAGGACCGCGGCAGCTACCGGGACCGGGACCGCGGCCGCTTCCGGCACTGCGGCGGCTAACGGCACCGCGGCCACTAACGGCACCGCAGCGGCTTCCGGGACCGCGGTCGCTAACGGCACCGCAGCGGATGGGAAATCGCTCTGGCGGCCGAGGAGCCACCGCCACGCAGGAGAGCATGCCGCGCAACGGCCGGGCAGGCAGCACGGCCCAGCGGCAGCGGAGGATGGCGCCCTGCCGCCCGCCGGGCCGCCGCCGCGCGACCGGCCCAGCCCCGACCGGCCCAGCCCAGGCCAGGACAACGCGGGCGAGGGCGCGGACCTCGGCGGGCTCGGCCCGGTGGCCGGTGACCTGGCTGGCTGGGCGTCGGGTGAACTGCCAGGCCAGGCATCGCGCGGGACGGCGCCCTGGACGTTCTTGGCGCACCCTGGCCTCGATCACGCGGAACCATCGAACGGCGAGACCCACGGCGGCAGTGCCCCCTGACCGTCGGCCTGATGTCGCGCGTCCCCCTTCCGCCTGGCCGCAGCACGGCGCCGGCGTCCAGCCAGTCGCGCACTTAAGCCGCGAGGCGGGCCGACATTGCTGCTGACCAAACCCCGGCGGCGGGAAACTGGCCCTTTCGCACTCAGCTTCCTCCCAGGTTCAGGGTTCATAATCCCGGGCGGGCGCCGAGTACCGCGGGCGCCAAGCAAGTACCGAGCGCCCGGCAACCAGAAGGAGCTGAGTCCGATGCCGGATTCATGGGGATCGTCCGGGCCGGCGGGATCGTCCGGGCCGGCGGGACCATCCGTTCCGCCGGGATCGTCTGGATCAGCAGGATCGTCTGGATCAGCAGGACCGTCCGGGTCAGCGGGATCGTCCGGGTCAGCCGGCCGCGGCTGGCGATCGCCCCGCCCGCTGATTCTCGCCGGGGTGGCAGTGGCGGCGCTCGGCTCCGGGGCGGGCGTGGCCTTGGCCGCGACCTCCGGATCGCCGTCGCCGGCCGCGTCTGCCAGCGCGATCGCGGCGACACCGTCGCCGTCGTCATCATCTCAGCCGTCGCCATCTCAGCGCCGTGCTGGCGCGGGCTCATGGCGCGGTTTCGCCCGTCCCGGTGCCCGGCCGGGTTTCGGCCGGGTCCGCCGTTTCGGCCCGGGCGGCGGCCTGGGCCTGTTCGGCGTGCTGCACGGCCAGTTCACCGTGCCTAAGCCCGGCGGCGGTTACCGGACCGTCGACATCCAGCGCGGCCAGGTCACCGCGGTGAGCGCCAGCTCGATCACGCTGAAGAGCGCTGACGGGTTCACCACGACGTACGCGGTGCAGGCCGCAACCATCGTCGACGCGCAGCGCGGCGGCATCAGCTCCGTGAAGGTGGGTAACCAGGCGACCGTGCTGGCCACCGTCAGCGCCGGTACCGCCAGCGCGGTCAGGATCGCGGACAACACGCTGCTGCAGGCCGCCCGCGGTCAGTTCGGGTCCCGCGGCGTTGAGCCCGGCCAGTCCGGCCAGTCTGGCCAGGCGGGCGGGACGACCGGCTAGGGACACTGTCGGCACCGCGGGGGACAATCTGATACGTGCGGGTCGCGGTGGTGGCGGGGACCGGGGGATCCGCGCTGCTATGCGAGCTCGCTGAGGACGGCAGTCGGCCCGACGACCCCGTTCATGTTAATGATCTTTCTGCCGCGGTGGCACATTACGAGCGGTGCGGCCAGGTGCGCTGGGTGTGGGCGTCCGGAGCGGCCAGTTACCCGGCCCTGCTGCGGGCAGGCCAGCGGGTCGCGCGCTGTCATGACGTGGCGCTCGCCGGCCGGCTGCTGGTGGGCCGGGACGGGCAGGCCCGCGCAGACGGGCAGCCGGGCGGGGCCGTGACCGGGCCGGCCCCGGATCGCGCCGCCAGCCAGGCCGCGCAGGAAACGCTGTTCGAGCCGGCTGACGCCGCCGCGCCCGACCTCGCCGGCCTGCTGGACGCGCTCGTCACCACGCATGCGGATCAGCTGCGCCGGATCGCGGCCGACGAGCACCCGGCGCGGTTCGCCCTGCTGGTGGCGGCCGAGTCAGCGGGCGGCCTGGTCGCCGCCGAGATGACGTCCGCCGGGCTGCCGTGGCGGGCCGACGTGCATGACTCGCTGCTGGCCGGGCTACTCGGCCCGCGACCGCCCTCGGTCCCGGCCGGGGCGCGTCCCGCCAGGCTGGCGGAGCTGGCCGCCCAGATCGACGAGGCCTTCGGCGGCAGGCGGGTCAACCCGGATTCGCCCGGCCAGCTGATCCGCGCCTTCGCCGCCGACGGGGTTCGCGTGCCGTCGACCAGGTTCTCGGTGCTGCGCGACGTTGACCACCCGGCCGCGCGGCTGCTGATCGAGTACAAGGAGCTGGCCAGGTTGCACGCCGCGAACGGCTGGGCCTGGCTGGACAGCTGGGTGTCCGGCGGCCGGTTCCGCCCGGAGTACGTGGTGGGCGGGGTGGTGTCCGGCCGCTGGGCGTCCAGGGGCGGCGGCGCGCTGCAGATCCCGAAGGTGCTGCGCCGGGCGGTAGTGGCCGATCCTGGCTGGGTGCTCGTGGTCGCCGACGCCGCCCAGCTCGAGCCCCGGGTGCTGGCCGCGCTGGCCGGCGACCGCGCCTTCGCCGAGGCCGCGGCCGGCGGCGACCTCTACCTCGCGCTGGCCGGCGCGTTCGGCGGGGACCGCGCGAAAGCCAAGGTCGCCCTGCTGTCCGCCATGTACGGCGGCGCCGGCGGCGAGGCCGGCCAGCTGCTCGGCGTGCTCAGGCGGCGGTTCCCGCTGGCCTCGCAGTACGTGGAATCGGCGGCGCAGGCGGGCCAGGAGGGTCACGTCGTCCGGTCGGTGCTCGGCCGGACATGCCCGCCGCCGTCGGCGCAGTGGCGGTCGCTCACCGAGGAATCGGGCGACCCGGAAAGCTCGCGCGACCCTGGCGCCGGCGCCGCCTCGCGTGCCCGCGGCCGGTTCACCCGCAACTTCGTGGTGCAGGCAAGCGCGGCGGACTGGGCGCTGGTGCTGCTGGCTGGCCTGCGCAGGCGGCTGGCAATGATTTCCATTCCGAACGGGGACGTGGGGGCCGGGCCGCCGACGCAGAGCCGCGACCCGGCGGCGGCCTGGGCGCAGGGGCCGCATCTGGTGTTCTTCCAGCACGACGAGGTGATCGTGCACTGCCCGGAACGCGTGGTGGAGCCAGTGCTTGCCGCGATCCGCGAGGCCGGCGAGGAGGCCGGGCGGCTGGTGTTCGGCGCGACGCCGGTCAGGTTCCCGCTGACGACCGCGGTCGTGAACTGTTATGCCGACGCGAAATGACTCAGGCGGCGTCCGGCTCCGGCCGCCGGGTTGTTCCCGGCTGCGCGCCGTTGACGGGCGTCAGGTGCCGCTGGCAGGACCGACGGCCGGCGTGATCTCGGCGGTGCAGTACATGCAGCGCCGCGCCCCAAGCGGGATCTGGCTGAGGCACTCCGGGCACTCCCGCTCGGTGGCGTCCGCCTTCTTCGCGGACAGCGCCATGAGCCTGGTCACCGGCGCGACGACCAGGAAGTAGATCACGGCGGCGATGATTACGAACTTCAGCAGCACGTTGACGAAGGCCCCGTAGTGGAAAGGGCTGCCGTTGACCGTGAAGGTCAGCGCGGTGAAGTCGGGCTGCCCGCCGATCGCGCCGATCAGCGGCGTGATGAGGTCCGTGACCAGCGCGGTGATGACTGCGCCGAACGCGACCCCGATGACGACGGCGACCGCGAGGTCGACGAGATTGCCGCGGAGCAAGAAACTCTTGAAGCCGCTCATGATCCCCTCCGGACTGCGTTTGGCTCGGACAAGCTGAACTCGCGCCATCCCGTGTACCCCCCGGGACACTCGCGTAACGCTATCCACGCAGCCGCCGCGCCGAATTCAGTTGTCCGTCGGAACCTGTCGGCGCAACCATGGGGCATGGCCTGGACCTTCACCGAAGACGCCGGCGAGTTCGCCGCCGCGGCCCACGAGTTCCTGTCGTCACGGCCGGCCGAGAACACTATCGAGCTGGTCGTCACCGACGCGGTCCGCCGACGCGGCGCCGCCGCGTTCGGCGGAGGCGCTCCGCTGTTCGGCTGGTGGCGGCCTGCCGCGGCGGGACTGGCTGAGTGCACGTTCGTGCATACGCCGACGTACCCTGGCCTGCTCGTTTCCGGCGCGCCCGAGCGATCCATCGGGCCGCTCGCCGAGGATCTGGCCGGCCTCGGGCGGCCGCTGCAGGGAATCAACGGAGACGAGGGTGCCGCGCTGGCTTTCTCGGCGGCCTGGCAGGGGCTGACCGGCGCGAGCGCGGATATCCGGATGCGGAGCCGCCTGTACCGGCTCGGGGAACTGCTGCCCCCCTCGCCTGCACCGCCCGGTGCCGCGCGAGTGGCGGTGATGGCCGACCTTGACCTGCTGGAGCCGTGGCTCGACGCGTTCTCGCGGGAGGGCGCCGCGGAGCGGCCGGTCCCTGGCGCGGCTGCCGACCGGATTAGCTTCGGCGGCCTGACCTTGTGGGAGGACGACGGAGTGCCCGTCGCGGTGGCTGGCCGGACCCGGCCTGCGAGCGGTGTCGTGCGGATCGGCCCGGTCTACACGCCTCCCGAGCACCGTCGCCGCGGTTACGGCGGCGCGGTCACCGCCGCCGTAACCCGGGCTGCCCTGGATGCTGGCGCGAGGGCCGTCGTCCTGTTCACGGACCTGGCCAACCCGACGAGCAACTCCGTGTACCAGCGACTCGGGTACCGGCCGGTCCATGATCGCGTCATCATCGACTTCACGCCATGAGCGCCTGACCGGGGCTGAGCCAGCGCGCCTAACCCGGCGTCCCCCATCGGGCGCGGAACCGTTCAATGATCCGATTAGCCTCGTCCTCCGAGATCTCCACCAGATCATCAGTCGATTCAGCCCGCTCCCACTCGACTATGGCTGATGTGCGATACCAGCCGAGGTCCCTGTGGAGTCCTTCATCAACGAAGCCGTCAGAGTCCTCAAGGCGGCGCACTATCCCCGCTGGGCGGTCGCGGGCGGACTCATCGTCGAGCACGACGTA
The DNA here is from genome assembly GCA_050013415.1 of Streptosporangiaceae bacterium. Taxonomy (GTDB): domain Bacteria; phylum Actinomycetota; class Actinomycetes; order Streptosporangiales; family Streptosporangiaceae; genus Palsa-506. The sequence continues at coordinate 12,302 of JBEKFH010000082.1, forward strand.
GTAGGTAATAGTTCGCGGCACGAGTCCTAGCCTTTCCTCAAGTCGCGGATTTCGCTAGCCCGATCCGGCACCGGAACGCGGTCGGCAACGAGGCGCTGGAACTCTCGCAGCTCGCTCATCTCGCGCTTACCGGTCAGCGGATTCCGCAGTCGTTCATACGCGGAGTGCGTAAGTTGCTTTGCCTCGAAGCTTTCCGCTGTATGGAACTGCACCTCAAAAAGCTGACCCTCAGCCGTTCGCCACCGGGTGTTGACGCCCTTGTAGTCGTGGCTCTCCCACGAGTTACGGCTGAACAGCATCCGGCATCCGCGCTCCTGGAGCTGACCACATGTAATCCGATAACCGTCTACGTAACTGTTGTTCGAGAACTGGTAGGTGTAGCGAAGCGCGTCAGGTGTAGCGTCCGTTTCCTTGCCTACTGCGCGTTCCGGCTTGATCGCGAGGCTAGCGGCCACCTTCTCCTTGAGGCGATCTTCGCCCTTGAGGCAGTACTGCAGCCCGACGAGACGCGCGCCTGGTACGTCGGCTTCGACGGCCTTCATCGTGCGGGTCACCTCGGGTTCGGCCTTACTCACCCGGTCCAGCGCGTGCTCGGTGACGAGGTTCTCCTCGTAATTGAGGTAGTGACCCGCGTCGCCGCGCCAGGATCCTGGCTCGTCCTCTGACCGGTCGACCGGAGATCGCTGCTTATCGGGCCAGTTGTCGATGTGACGTTCCCAGAGCTCCTGCAGTCGGGGCAGCGCCGCCAGCCATCCCTCGCTGCCATCGCCCGGGCTCTCCGGTTCACCTTCCCCGCGCCGCGCAGCGCCATCGGCGTGGTGCGGTTGGCCGACTCTGTCAGTCGTCTCATCGACGGGACTGGACTCAAGTTCGTCACCCCCCGCAGGCTCGTCACCCGCCGATGCGGACTCGAACTCGCTGAGGTTCGCGATCGGTGGCTTCGGGCTCCCGTCCTCGTGATTGGGTGATGACGGGTGACCGTCGCGAAACTGCTTAAGTCGCTGCTGTAAGCCCGTCCGCACGTCCGCACGCACTCGATCAGACGGGCCGTTCTGGTCGGCGGCGGCGCGCCGCACGCCCGGGGACTCGAGATCGTCCGGCTTGCCGGGCAGGTCGCTGGCTCCCACTGCTCGTCCCAGCCCTCTCTGCGCATGCCGGCCTCTTTGCGCGCGTCCGCAATGGCCACATCGTAGGGAGCCGGCAAGCACCAGGGAACGCCGATCGCGAATCAGGCAGATGGGCTGAGCTAGCACACGGCCATCTCTAACTGGTCATACTCCGATGCGAACACAGTATCGTTTGTTTTGACAGAAGCGAAAATCTTCGCTAATCTATTCGTATACATAGCTTGGTCTGCAAGAAAATGGATCGGTAGTACATCGTGGGAGGTGAGGGATGTCCGGCTTTGATCCTGGCTCTTCCTCGTTCCCAGGTGACACCGGACCGTCCTCCTTCCCGGCCGGCCTAGAGCTCACCTGGTCGGCGGAGGTCAGCGTCGAGGACATCCTGGCCGCGGCCAAGCGACGTGCCCGTTACCTGGCTGGCGAAGA
>JBEKFH010000083.1:0-13721 GCA_050013415.1 Streptosporangiaceae bacterium
GGCTGGCTGGAAGGCTGGCGGCTGACCTTCGGCGGCGAGGACATCGGGTGGGAAGGCGCCCTGGCCACCGTGGTCGAGGACGCCGCCGAGCGCGTTTTCGTAGCGCTCTATGAGCTGTCGGAGAGCGACGAGCGTGCGCTTGACCAGTGGGATGGCGCGACGATCGGCTACTACCGCAAGCTGCGGGTGCGCGTAGCCACGGCCGACGGTGAGGTCCTGGCCTGGCTCTACGTGCTGAACGACTACGAGGGCGGGCTGCCGTCCGCCCGGTATCTCGGCATCATGGCTGATGCAGCGGAGATCGCGGGGGCGCCGGACAGCTACGTCGCCTGGCTGCGAACGCGGCCGTGCACCTCGGTCGGCGGTTAGGCAGCCATCGGGGAATCCCTTGGTCGCAGCTAGGCTGCCCCGAGGAAGCCCTCGATCCGCGCCCGCAGCGACGCGGCATCCAGGCCATGCGCGGAGCGGTGCTCCGCTGGCGTGCCGTACCGGCGCAGTTCGTCCCGGCCGACGCCGAGGCCGAGAACCCGGTGCGGGATGTCCGGCAGCGCGGCGGCGACGGCGGGCACGGAGGTGCCCGCCAGGTAGGGCTCGACCAGCACGACGGCAGCGGCGCCGAGCGTGGCGCGAAGCGCGGCCCCGTCGAACGGCCGGACGGTGGCGGCGTACAGGACGGTGACGTCCATCCCGCGAGTGGCCCTGATCACCTCGTCGGCCACCGGGCCGACCGCGATGACCGTGCCGCGGTGGCCTGACCGCAGTACCGTGGCGCCGTCCGTTGAGGTATCCAGCGCCGCGGCATTGGACTCGAGCGAGAGCCGCAGGTAAACGAGGCCGTCGGCGGCCACGGCCGACCGCAGCAGCCTCCGTGCCTCGTCCGGGTGACCGGGAACGTGCACGGTCCAGCCGGGCAGCGCGGCGAGCAGCGCCACGTCGCCAGGCGCCTGATGAGTGCGGCCGTATCCGGGTTCGTCGTAGGAAGCGCCGGCGCTCACGAGGACGGCGCCCGCGCCCTGGTGGTTCAGGTCCAGCTTGATCTGCTCGAAGGGGCGCTCGATGAGGAAACTTGCGAACGTGTGCGCGATCGGCCGCATCCCGGCCAGCGCCAGCCCGCCGGCCACGCTGATCAGCAGCTGCTCCCGGATCCCCACGTTGATCACGCGGTGCGGATGGCGCCGCCGGGCCGGCTCGAAGGCCTCGGCGGTGATGTCTGCCAGCACCACGGCGAGACGCGGGTCCTCATCCAGCAGGTCCGTGGCCTCACGGACGAAGGACTCGCGCATCGTCACCGTGGCCGACCGGCCGGCCGGCTGAGCCATCACGGCGACACCGTGCTGATGGCGGTGGCACTGGCCGCGGTGGCACTGGCCGCGGTGGCACTGGCCGCGGTGGCACTGGCCGCGGTGGCACTGGCCGCGGTGGCACTGGCCGCGGTGGCACTAGTCGCCGTGGCACTGATTACGGCGACGACGACCCTCGGCTGGCCCGGGTGCGGCTCCGTGAGCGCCTCCTGAAGTGCCGCGTGATCGCGGCCGTCGGCCCGCGCGGCCGACCATCCCTCAAGGCTGAACCGCTTCTCGATGCCGCCCGGCCAGCCGTGCGTTGCCGAGGAATTGTCGACGACCACGGTGGTCAGCTGGTCCAGGCCGGCCCGGCCGGCGAACGCGATTGCCTCGTGGTTGGATCCCTCGTCGAGCTCACCATCGCCGATGAGGACGAAGACCCGCGCGGTGCTCAGCCCGCGGGCCCGCAGGCCAAGGGCGGTCCCGACGGCCAGCGGCAGCCCGTGGCCGAGCGAGCCGCTGGAGATCTCGGCACCGGGCAGCAGAGTGCGATCCGGATGCCAGCCGAGCACCGAGTTGAACCTGCCATAACCGGGCAGTGCGTCCACGCTGAGGAAGCCCTTGGCCGCGAGCACTGCGTAATACGCCATCGGCCCGTGCCCCTTCGACAGGTAGAACCTGTCCCTCGATGCCGCGCCGGGCGCCTCCGGGCTGACTCGCAGCACGCGGTCGTAGAGCACCCAGAGCACGTCCAGGGTCGACGCGGCAGCGAGGTCATGCTTCTCGTCACCGGCCATCAGCGACATCAGGGCAGGCAGGTCGGCGAAGCCGTAACGAGCGCCGGCTGTGCTGGTTGTCATGCATACGAGCATGGATGCTCAAGCGGACTTGAAGTCAACCCGGCCGCTAGCGGATGACGATCAGCAGGACGAGCGCCGCCACGGGCAGCAGCACCGCGGCCAGCGATCGCCAGGCCCAGCTGGCCACGACCGGGCCGTCGGCCGCGCCGAGCTTGCTGGCCTGGCTGGCGATAGCCTGGATTTCCCTGGCCATCAGCTCGGCGGGAGTCTGCTTCGCCACTTCCTGCGCTTCGGCAGGCATCCGCGCGTAGCCGCCCGGGCGGCTTGCCGGACTCCGGTCCCAGCGACGCCCGCGGATCTCGGCCCTGAGCCTCGACCGGCGCGGCGCGTACAGTGCCCAGCTATGCAGTACCTTGCCGCCGGCGGTCCCGCCGGGCGAGCAGCGCACCTCAACGTACTCGCCTAGGTGGATCTCGCTGAGCCGGCCCCACGGCACCCGGTATTCGCGGATCGGATTCAGCATGGTGAGGCCGTTGGCGTCGGTAATGATCCGCGGCCGGAGGGCGCACGCGTACACCAGTCCCGTGATGGCGAGCAGGCCGACGGCCACCTGGAGAGACGTCCTGTCGTGCCCCTGGACAGCGAGATCGACCAGGTTCGCGGCGGCGAAGACGACCCACCCCCACCACAGCACGAGCGGCCCGGTGAGGCGGAACACCTTGTCGGTGAGCTGCCCGGCGGGCGCGCCAGGCGCCGACCCGCCCGCCGCCGGCCGGCCGGCCGGTGGCTGGCCCTCCGCTGGCCCGTCACCCTGCCGGACCGGTTCCTGCTGTAGAGACACCGCTGTGAACTCCGTAACTCGACCGGGGAAACGCCGCTGGGGAGGCGCCCGCGTTAGCCCACTCTAGGTCCCCGGGTCCCGGTCCGGCCAGGCCGGAGCCGAACGGCCAGGCCGGAGCCGAACGGCCAGGCCGGACCCGCCGCGGCCGGTCAGGCCCTGGCGCCGCCGGGCAGTGGCTGCTCCGCCGCCGAGTCGCCGCAGATCGCGGTCAGCGCGGTCGCCGCCATCAGCCGGACGCCCAGCCCGATGGCCCGCTCGTCCACGTCGAAGGCGGGCTGGTGGATGTCGAAGTCCTCGTCCGATCCCGGCGTGCGGGTCCCGAGCCTGCACAACGAGCCGGGAATCGACTCCAGGTACCAGGCGAAGTCCTCTCCGCCGAGGCTCTGCGGTGCCGGGGTCGTCGCCTCAGGCCCGAGTACCCGCTCGGCGGCCGCCTCGATCATGGCCGTGGACACCGGGTCGTTGACGGTCGGGGGAACGTTGCGCACGTAACTCAGATCCGCCAGCACGCCGTACGCGCTGGCGACGGACTCGATCAGCGCCTTGAGCAGGTCCGGCGCCGCGTGCCATGCCTGGTCGTCGAGGCAGCGCACGGTGCCCTCCACCACCCCGTCGTCCGGGATGGCGTTCGCGGCCGAGCCAGCGCTCACCCGGCCCCAGACCAGGCTGAGGCTGGACCGCGGGTCCACCCGCCGGGACAGCGCCGCCGGCAGCTCGGTGATGATCTTCCCCAGCGCGTACACGAGGTCGGCGGTCAGGTGCGGCCGCGCGGTGTGCCCGCCCGGCCCGGTGACCCTGACGGTGATCTTGTCGCAGGCGGCGGTGATCGGGCCGCTCCTCGTGCCGATCTTCCCCACGTCAAGCCGCGGGTCGCAGTGCAGCGCGAAGATCCGGTCAACCGACGCGATGCCGCCTGCCGCGAGCACGTCGAGCGCGCCGCCTGGCACCTCCTCGGCTGGCTGGAAGATCAGCCTGACCCGGCCGCCCAGCGTACCGGCGGCGGCCCGGCGGGCCAGGAACAGCCCGGCGCCGAGCAGGATCGCCGTGTGCACGTCGTGCCCGCAGGCGTGACAGGTGCCCGGCACGGTCGAGCGGTACGGCACGTCTTTCTCATCGCCGATCGGCAGCGCGTCCAGGTCAGCGCGCAGCGCAACCACGGGGCCCGCGGCGGCCGGATCCCCGATGTCCGCCAGCAGCCCGGTGCCCTTGGGCAGGGTCACCGGCCGCAGGCCGGCCTCGGCCAGCCGGAGCGCGACCCGCCGGGTGGTCCGGTGCTCGTGGTAGCCGACCTCGGGATGGGCATGCAGGTCACGCCGGAAATCTATGAGCTCGCCGGCGTGACCGGCGACGAACGCGCCGAGTTCTTCCTCGAGATCATGATCCCGCATGCGCGGCCTCCCCCGGGGCTACGAAACGATCTTCCGCGAATTCCGTGACCAGCGCGTCCACCACGTCGGCGAGCTCACCGCCGCCGGCCACGATGCCGCGCTGGCGCTCATAGGAGGCACCGTGGTCGAGCACCTCGGACATCACGTCGAGCTCGGACGCGCAGCCGAGCCGGTGGGCGACCGGCCTGAGCTCCTGCACTAGCTCGAAAAGCTCGTCACGGAGCGGAGCGGTCGACCCGGTGTCGTCGGTGATCACGATCGCGTCCAGGCCGTACCTGGTGGCACGCCACTTGTTGTCGCTGACGACCCAGGCGGGCGGGCTCGGCAGCCGGTAGCCCCGGTCAAGCTGGCTGTCGAACAGCTGGACCAGGCACTGCGACAGCGCCGTCACCATGCCGACCTCGCGCATGGTCGGAACGCCGTCGAACATCCGGATCTCCACGGTCCCGAAATCAGGGTGCGGCCGGATGTCCCACCACACCTCTTTGATGCTGCGGATGGTGCCGGCCCGAAGCAGCGTGTCCATGTACTCCTCGAACTCACTCCAGTCCGTCAGCGGCAGCGGCGGCCCGGCCGTGGGCAGCCCGCCGAAGACGATCGCCCGGCTCGAGGCCAGGCCCGTGTCCTGCCCGCTCCAGTACGGACTCGACGCGGTCAGCGCCAGGAAATGCGGCAGATATGCAGCGAGTGCATTGACGATGGGGATCGCCTTGCTCCCGTCACGGATACCAACATGTACATGGACACCAAAAGTCTGGATCCTGCGAGCAAGCCACTGCAGTTGCTCGACGAGTTCGGCATAGCGTTGGATGGGCGCCATCTTCGCGTCCCGCCAGTCACTGACTGGATGCGTTCCGGCACAGGCAAGCATCGTACCGCGGCTTGCGGTGATCCGCTGTAGTTGCGAGATTGTCGCGGCCAGGTCATCCTTCGCCTCGGAAACGGTGCTGCAGATGCCGGTAACCACCTCAATGGTCGACTGCATCAGCTCATGCCGGATCTTCGGATGCGCGCCACTGGTGCTCTGGCCGGGCAGCGCGGCGAGGACTTCCCTCGCGTCCTGGCGCAGCATCCTGCTCCCGGCGTCAATGAGCTGCAGTTCCCATTCCACCCCGAGAGTCGCGCCGCGAGAGGGGTTCCAGCTGATGGCCACGGGCCTAACCTCCATGCGTCGTCGCTCCGCTGCCGCGCGAGGGACTCGGTGATTATCGGGAAGGGCGGGGGGAGTCGCCGGGACGGCGAGAACGCCAGCGCGTCAGCGAGCGGGCGGGCAGATCCAGCAGGGCGGCGGCCATCGTCGTCTTAATGGCGCGGCGGCGCGGACCATGCCGGGCGCCGGAGGCCGTCATCGCTACGCCGGAGGCCGTCAGCGGTACGCCGCAAGGGGTAACAGAAACTTGCGGGCGCGGAGCCATGAATCCACAACTGTCCGCATCCATGGCCAACCGCCCTGATTCCCGCCATAACTGTCCTACCCACATCAGGCCGCGCGACACGGCTGGCGCCTGAGCGCGGCGGGCAATCCCAGGTGGATCTTCCGATCCCGGGGCGGGCAACGTCGGCGCGGGATCGCCGCGCGCGGGAAGCACGCCCTCTGGCCCGGGCCTCAGTACGCGTCAGGCGGCCGGTACGCGCCCCACACGTCGCGCAGCGCGTCGCAGACCTCGCCGACGGTGGCGCGGGCCCGGAGCGCCTCCCGGATCGGGTAGAGCAGGTTCGCCGTGCCCTCCGCCGCGCGCGTCACGTCATCGAGCCGGTGCTTGAGCTCCGCGCCGTCGCGGCCGGCCCGCAGCCGCGCCAGCCGCTCCGCCTGCGCCTGCTCGATGGCCGGATCGAGGCGCAGCGGCTGGTAAGGATCATCGCCCTCATGGACGAACCGGTTGACGCCGACGATCACGCGTTCCCCCGCGTCGATCTGGCACGCGACGCGGTACGCCGACCGCTCGATCTCCGCCTTCTGGAACCCCTGCTCGATCGCGGCGACGGCCCCGCCCATCTCCTCGACCGTGGACAGCAGCCCGACGGCCGCCTCCTCGATGTCGCTGGTCATCGACTCCACCGCATAGGACCCGGCGAAAGGATCGACCGTCGAGGTCAGGTCGGTCTCGTGCGCGAGCACCTGCTGGGTGCGCAGGGCCAGCCGCGCGGCCTTCTCGGTCGGCAGCGCGATCGCCTCGTCGTAGGCGTTGGTGTGCAGCGACTGGGTGCCGCCGAGCACCGCGGCGAGCGCCTGCACGGTGACCCGCGCCATGTTCACCTCGGGCTGCTGCGCGGTCAGCTGGACGCCGGCCGTCTGGGTATGGAAGCGCAGCATCAGCGACCGGGGATCGGCGGCGCCGAATTCCTCGCGCATGATCCTCGCCCATATCCGGCGTGCCGCGCGGAACTTCGCGACCTCCTCCAGCAGCGTCGTCCGCGCCACGAAGAAGAACGACAGCCGCGGCCCGAACTCATCGACCGCGAGGCCGGACGCAATGGCCGCGCGCACGTACTCCATCGCATCGGCCAGCGTGAACGCGATCTCCTGCACCGCGGTGGCGCCGGCCTCCGCCATGTGATACCCGGAGATCGAGATCGTATTCCAGCGCGGTATCTCGGCGTGGCAGTAGGCGAATGTGTCAGCCACCAGGCGGAGGGACGGCTGCGGCGGATAGATGTACGTGCCGCGCGCGATGTACTCCTTGAGAATGTCGTTCTGAATTGTCCCGGTCAGCTGGCCCGGGCCGATGCCCTGCTCCTGCGCGACAAGCTGGTAGAGCAGCAGCAGAACGGAGGCCGGGGCGTTGATCGTCATCGACGTCGACACCGATTCCAGCGGAATCCCGCGCAGCAGTGCGCGCATGTCGTCGATGGAGTCGATGGCGACGCCGACCTTTCCGACCTCGCCGCGGGCGGCCGGCGCGTCGGAGTCGTAGCCCATCTGCGTGGGCAGGTCGAACGCGACCGACAGGCCGGTGCTGCCGGCCGCGATCAGCTGGTGATAACGGCGGTTCGATTCCTCGGCGGTCGAGAACCCGGAATACTGCCGCATCGTCCAGGGCCGCGCCGTGTACATGGCGGGGTAGATGCCGCGGGTGTAGGGGTACTCCCCCGGCTCGCCGAGCTGCTCCGCCGGGTCGAAGTCCGGCGGCTCGCCCGGCCGGTAGACCGGTTCAACGGGCAGCCCGGATTCCGTTTCGCGCGTCATGCTCCAAGATTACGGCTTCCCGCCAGCCCCGGCCCGGCGCGGGCCGGGGACCCTGGACCGGCGGCGCCCGCCCGATCTGGCGGTGACCGGGCGGCGCCAGTCCGGCGGCGCCCAATGGCGTGGCTGGGACTTCACTGCGGTAACAGCAGCAGTGAAGTCCCAACCACGCTGTTGAATGGCCCGCGGCGAGCTGCTGGAGAGGGGGGTGAGCCGCTGGACAGGGGGGTGAGCCGCTGGACAGGGGGCGAACTGCTGGCCCGGGCAGATCTGCTGGCCGCGGCTCTGCTGGCCGCGGCCCTGCTGGCCGCGGCGGCTAGCCGGGCGGCAGGAAGCCGATCCGGTCCCTGACCGCCTGCATGGTCTGGCCGGCGATGACGCGGGCCCGGGCCGCGCCGGCCGCGAGCAGCCGGTCAAGCCCGGTCTCGTCCGCGAGCATCTTCTCGGTCCGCTCCCTGACCGGGGCAAGGGCGTCCACCACGACCTCGGCCAGATCCTTCTTGAACGTCCCGTATCCGGCGCCCGCGTACCTGGCCTCCAGGCCGGCCACGGTCTCCCCGGACAGTGCCGAGTAGATCCGCAGCAGGTTGGTCACGCCTGGCTTGGCCTGCTCATCGGCACGGATCTCGCCGTCGGCGTCGGTCACGGCCCTGAGGATCTTGCGGCGGATCACGGCCGGCTCGTCCAGCAGGTCCACGATGCCTTGCGGCGAGGACGACGACTTGCTCATCTTCGCGGTCGGCTCAGCCAGGTCCGTGATCTTCGCGACGTCGGTGAGGATGTACGGGCCGGGGACCACGAACGTGGCGCCGAACCGGTGGTTGAACCGCTGGGCCAGATCCCGGGTGAGCTCGAGGTGCTGGCGCTGGTCCTCGCCGACCGGCACCTGGTCCGTCGCGTACAGCAAGATGTCCGCCGCCTGCAGGACCGGGTAGGTGAACAGGCCCACGCTGGCCTGGTCCGCGCCGGCCCGCGCCGCCTTGTCCTTGAACTGGATCATCCTGCTGGCCTCGCCGAAGCCGGTGATGCAGCCGAGCACCCAGGCCAGCTCCGCGTGCTCGGGCACGTGGCTCTGCACGAACACGATGCACCGGCCGGGATCCAGCCCGGCGCCGAGAAGCTGCGCGGCGGCCAACCTGGTCCGGCGCCTGAGCATGGCCGGCTCCTGCGGCACGGTGATCGCGTGCAGGTCCACCACGCAGTAGACCGCGTCGTGAGTTTCCTGCAAGGTCACCCACTGGCGCAGCGCGCCGAGGTAGTTGCCGAGGTGGAAGGAGTCCGCCGTGGGCTGGATGCCGGAAAAGACGCGTGCTCGGGCCATCCCCGAATTCTAGTTGCGGAGGGATCGCAGCCTGCCGTTTCCCGGCGGCCCGCGGCCAGTCCTTCGGCCTGCCTGCCCGACGCCCTTCACGGTCGGCCTGTGCCGGTGTTCCCGGCGCCGGGTCAGCGCCGCTGCGAGTCCGGCGTCACGACGACCTCGACCCGCTGGAATTCCTTGAGATCGGAGTAACCGGACGTCGCCATGGTCCGGCGCAGCGCGCCCACCAGGTTCATCGAGCCGTCGGCCACCGTCGACGGGCCGTGCAGGATCTGCTCGATGGTGCCGATCGTGCCCACGTGCAGCCGCGCGCCGCGCGGCAGGTCCGGGTGGTAAGCCTCGCTTCCCCAGTGGTAGCCGCGACCGGGCGCCTGCGCTGCCCGGGCGAACGGCGAGCCGACCATAACGGCGTCGGCGCCCAGCGCGAGGGCCTTGGCGATGTCGCCGCTGCGGGTCATTCCCCCGTCCGCGATCACGTGCACGTAGCGGCCGCCGGACTCGTCGAGATAGTCGCGGCGGGCCGCGGCGACGTCCGCGATCGCGGTGGCCATCGGCACCGCGACGCCGAGCACCGCCGCCGTGGTGTGGCCGGAGCCACCGCCGAAGCCGGTCAGCACGCCCGCCGCGCCGGTCCGCATCAGGTGCAGCGCGGCGGTGTAGGTGGCGCAGCCGCCGACGATGACGGGCACGTCCAGCTCGTAGATGAACTGCTTGAGGTTGAGCGGCTCGGCCTGGCCCGACACGTGCTGGGCGGACACCGTGGTGCCGCGGATGACGAAGATGTCCGCGCCCGCGTCGATGACCGCTTTGTAGTACCGCACGGTCCGCTGCGGCGAGAGCCGCGCGGCCGCCGTGACGCCGGCCGCCCGGACCTCGGAGATCCTGAGCCCGATCAGGTCTTCCTTGATCGGCTCCGAGTAAATCTCCTGGAGCCTGCGGATGGCGGCCTCGTCGTCGAGCTCGGCGGCCTCGGCGAGCAGCGGCTCGGGATCGGGATACCGCGTCCAGAGCCCCTCAAGGTCGAGTACCGCCAGGCCGCCGAGCCTGCCGATCTCCGCCGCCGTGCGCGGCGAGACGACGCTGTCCATGGGCGCGACCACCAGCGGGAGCTCGAACCGGTACGCATCGATCTGCCAGGCGATCGACACCTCCTCCGGGTCCCTGGTGCGCCGGGAGGGCACGATGCCGATCTCGTCAAGGGCGTAGGCCCGGCGGCCGCTCTTGCCCCGGCCGATTTCCACCTGCGTCACGTCCGCCGCCCGCCGTAATTGGGCGCCTCGGCGATCATCTGGATGTCATGCGGATGGCTCTCGGCCAGGCCGGCGCCGGTGATCTGGGTGAATCGCGCTTCCTGCAGCGCGGCGATCGAGGCTGCGCCGCAATAGCCCATCGCGGCGCGCAGCCCGCCGACGAGCTGGCCGGCCACGGCGGCGAGCGGGCCGCGGTAGGGCACCTGCCCCTCGACGCCCTGCGGCACCAGCTTGTCCTCGCTCAGCACGTCGTCCTGGAAATAGCGGTCCTTGGAGTACGAGCCGCCGCGCTCGACGTTCCGCAGCGCGCCGAGCGATCCCATCCCCCGGTACAGCTTGAACTGCTTGCCCTGGATGAACACCATCTCGCCCGGGCTCTCCTCGCAGCCGGCCAGCAGCCCGCCGAGCATGACCGTGTCAGCACCCGCCGCGATGGCCTTGGCGATGTCACCGGAGTACTGCAGGCCGCCGTCGCCGATGACCGGCACGTCCGCCGCGCGCGCGACCTGGGCGGCGTCGTAGATCGCCGTCACCTGCGGCACGCCGACTCCGGCGACCACCCTGGTGGTGCAGATCGAGCCGGGTCCGACCCCTACCTTCACCGCGTCGGCGCCGGCCTCGATCAGCGCGCTGGCACCGGACCTGGTGGCCACGTTCCCGCCGATCACGTCGATGGAGACATTCGCCTTGAGCTGGGCGATCATCTCCAGCACCGACTGAGCGTGGCCGTGCGCGGTGTCCACGATGAGGAAGTCAACGCCGGCCTCGGTGAGCGCCTGCGCCCGGCGCTTAGCGTCCTCGCCCACGCCGACCGCCGCGCCGACCACGAGGCGTCCCTGCGCGTCCTTGGTCGCGTTCGGGAACTTCTCGCTCTTGGTGAAGTCCTTCACGGTGATCAGCCCGCGCAGCCGTCCCGCGGCGTCGATCAGCGGAAGCTTCTCGATCTTGTTCCGCCCGAGCAGGTCAAGCGCGCCGGCCCGGCTGACCCCGACCGGCGCGGTGATCAGCGGCATCGGCGTCATGACCTCGGTTACCCGGCGGTCGCGGCCGGCCTCGAAGCGGATATCCCTGTTCGTCACGATGCCGAGCAGCAGGCCGTCAGCGGCGGTCACCGGCACGCCGGAGATGCGGTACCTGGCGCAGAGCCGCTCGACATCTGCCACGGTGGCGTCCGGGCCGCAGGTCACCGGGTTGGTGATCATTCCCGCCTCGGACCGCTTGACCATGTCGACCTGCTGTGCCTGTTCCTCGATGGACAGGTTGCGGTGCAGCACGCCGACGCCGCCCTGGCGTGCCATCGCCACCGCCATCCGCGCCTCGGTGACCGTATCCATGGCTGAGGAGACCAGCGGGATGGCGAGGGTGATGTTCCGGCTGAGCCTGGTGGCGATGTCCGCCTCGTGCGGCATGATCGTCGAATGCGCGGGCAGCAGCAGCACGTCGTCAAAGGTCAGCGCCGGCCGGGCGAACTTGGCGGCCTCGGTCATGTCACTTTCCGCGGGGTGGCTGCGAGACATGCTTCATCCTAGTCGCCCGCCGGGCGGCGGGAATGTCGATGCCCCGCCACCGCGGCGCAAGCCGCGGTGGCGGGGCATCGACGAGAACGACTGCCAGCAGCCCGGTCAGTGACCTCGGTCAGTGACCGTGGCCATGACCGTGGCCGGCCGCAGCGACTTCCTGCTCCGGCTTGTCCGCCACCAGCACTTCGGTGGTCAGCAGCATCCCCGCGATAGACGCGGCGTTCAGCACCGCCGAGCGGGTCACCTTGACCGGGTCGATCACGCCCTGGGCGACCAGGTCGCCGTACTCGCCGGTGGCCGCGTTGTAGCCATGGCCGGGCTCCATCCCGGCCACCTTGGCGACGACGACGCCGCCCTCGGCCCCGGCGTTCTCCGCGATCCAGCGCAATGGCGCTGACAGCGCGCGACGGACGACCTGGACGCCGACGGCCTCGTCGCCGGTGAAGCCCAGATCACCGAGAGTGGCCGCGAGCTGCACGAGCGCGCTGCCGCCGCCGGGGATGATGCCCTCCTCGATGGCCGCGCGGGTCGCCGAGATCGCGTCCTCCAGCCGGTGCTTCTTCTCCTTCAGCTCGACCTCGGTCGCCGCGCCCACCTTGAGGACGGACACGCCGCCGGACAGCTTCGCGAGCCGCTCCTGGAGCTTCTCGGTGTCCCAGTCGGAGTCGGAAGCCTCGATCTCGGCCCGGATCTGCCGGATGCGGTCATCGATCGCCGACTGCTCCCCGGCGCCATTGATGATCGTCGTCGTGTCCTTGTCGACCACGATCCTGCGGGCCTGGCCGAGGATCTCCAGGCCGACCAGCTCGAGCTTGAGCCCGATCTCCTCGCTTACCACCTCGCCGCCGGTCAGCACCGCGATGTCGGCCAGCATGGCCTTCCTGCGGTCGCCGAATCCGGGGGCCTTCACCGCGGCCACCGCGAGCAGGCCGCGAATCTTGTTCACGACCAGCGTCGACAGCGCCTCGCCATCGACGTCCTCGGCAATGACCAGCATCGGCTTCTTGGTCTGCGCGACCTTCTCCAGCAGCGGCAGGAAGTCCGCCATGGACGAGATCTTGCCGGCGTGCAGCAGGACATAGCCGTCCTCCAGCACCGCCTCCATCCGCTCCTGGTCGGTGATGAAGTACGGCGAGATGTAGCCCTTGTCGAACTGCAGGCCCTCGGTGAACTCGAGTTCCAGGCCCATCGTCGGCGCTTCCTCGACGGTGATGACGCCGTCCTTGCCGACCTTGCTGAATGCCTCGGCGATGATCTCGCCGATCCTGCTGTCCTGGGCGGAGACCGTGGCGACATGGGCGATCTCGCCCTGCTCCTCGACCTCGCGGGCGGACTTGAGCAGGCTTTCTGACACCGCGTTCGCCGCGGCGTCGATGCCGCGCTTCATCGCGATCGGGTTGGACCCGGCGGTTACCGAGCGCAGGCCCTCCCTGACCATGGCTTGCGCCAGCACGGTCGCCGTGGTGGTCCCGTCGCCGGCCACGTCGTTGGTCTTGGTCGCGACCTCCTTGGCCAGCTGAGCGCCAAGGTTCTCGTGCGGGTCCTCAAGCTCGACCTCCCGCGCGACGGTCACGCCGTCGTTGGTGATGGTCGGCGCGCCCCACTTCTTGTCGATAACCACGTTGCGGCCCTTAGGGCCCAGCGTCACCTTCACAGCGTCAGCAAGGTGGTTCACGCCACGCTCCAGTGCGCGGCGTGCGTCCTCGTCGAACTCCAGGCTCTTGGCCATGATTACCTCAGACTACGTTTTAGGCGGAATGTTTCTGTTTAGAGCATTTTTTGACTAGATAAGCACCGGAACGCCGCCGTCATGGCGGCGCCCCGGCCCGGCTCGCCGCCCGCGAGGTGAACTCCGCGGGACCGCGAGCCGATCCGGGGCGGCGGGCACGCGAACGCGCCCGGCGCGGGCAGGCCCGCGCCGCATGATCGGCTACTTCTCGATGACAGCGAGCACGTCACGGGCGGAGAGCACGAGGTACTCCTCGCCGCTGTACTTCACTTCGGTGCCACCGTACTTGCTGTACAGCACGATGTCGCCAACCTTCACGTCCATCGGGACGCGCTTGGCGCCTGCGTCGTCGAACCGGCCCGGGCCCACCGAGATGACTTCGCCCTCCTGGGGCTTCTCCTTGGCGGT
>JBEKFH010000084.1:0-13452 GCA_050013415.1 Streptosporangiaceae bacterium
GCCGTCCTGCAGGGCATGCGCGGGAACTGGACGGTCACGCCGGCCATCGCGGCGAACAAGACCATGGACGTCGTGCACCGCGCGGTCGGCAAGCCCGGCGTCATCCTGATCGGCGAGGGATCACCGAACCGGCTCCCCAGCCTGCTCGCCGCGGAGAAGAAGCGGGTCGCCAGGGTCGCGCTCGACGTGCCGATCTACGACCTCCAGGTCGGCAACGAGCCGGGCCAGATCGTGCTCAGGAAGATGCAGCGGCACATCATGAAGCTGCCGCGCAACCTCAAGGGGCCGGCCATCGCGGACCTGAACTACCGGCTCAAGGCCCTGCCGCAGACGCTGCAGATGCCCAAGGGCCCGATGCCGCGGCAGGCCAGGATGCCGAAGGCGCCGCGGCCGAAGTTCCGCTGAGGTCAGATCCGGATCACGATCGTCGCGGCAGCCTTATCGTGCAGCCCGCGCAGGTCCCGGTCGAATACCAGCGGCGGCACGACGGCCAGCAGCAGGACCGTGCGCAGCAGTGACCACCAGAGCCCGACCGGCTTGCCGTCCAGCCGGACTACCCGGATGCCGAGCAGCCGCTTGCCGATGGTGAAGCCGGTCAGCGCGGTCAGCAGGTAGACCTCCACCCCGAAGACCACGATGGTCCAGTACTGGGAGTGGAACGCGGCCACGGCGATGATCATGCTCAGCAGCCAGTCGATGAATAGGGCACCGATCCGGCGGCCGACGCCGGCCACGGACCGCGGGCCCGTCTCCGGCAGCCCGAGATCCTGCCCCGGGTAGCTGCTGCCTTCCTGGCCGGCCCGGGTGCCGGAAAGCCACGAGCCCGCCCAGCGTCGCTCACTCACGAATACACCGTATCCGCGCAAGCCGGCGCCCGGTCCCCCGGCCGCCGCGGCCGCGGCATCATGATGCTGTCGCGACGCGTGCGTAACACGTGCGAAACACCGGGGACATGGGCAGGAAACCGCCGCCGCCTAGTGTCGCAGGCGCACCCGAATGAGCTTAAGAGGCAGGCGGCAGAAGGAGAGTTGATGTTCACGACTGGCGACGAGGTCCTGCGGTTTGTCGCAGATGAGGGGATTCAGTTCATCGATGTCAGGTTCTGCGACCTGCCAGGAACGATGCAGCATTTCACGGTTCCGGCCGAGGCATTTGACGCAAAGGTCTTCACCGATGGCCTGATGTTCGACGGCTCCTCGATCCGCGGCTTCCAGGAGATCCACGAGTCGGACATGCTCCTGCTGCCGGACGCGACGACCGCCCTGGTGGATCCGTTCCGCACGCACAAGACGCTCAACCTCACGTTCTTCGTGCACGACCCGCTGACCGGCGAGCCCTACACCCGTGACCCGCGCAACGTGGCCCGCAAGGCGGAGGATTTCCTGCGCGGCAGCGGGATCGCCGACACCGTGTTCTTCGGCCCGGAGGCCGAGTTCTACATCTTCGACTCCGCCCGGTTCCAGACCTCGTCGAACTCCGGTTACTACTACATCGACTCGATCGAGGGCGCCTGGAACACCGGCCGCGAGGAGGCCGGCGGCAACCTGGCCGGCAAGCCCCCCTACAAGGGCGGGTACTTCCCGGTGCCTCCGGTGGACCACTACACGGACCTGCGCTCGGAGATGGTCCGCGCGCTGATCGACGTCGGCATCAGCGTGGAGATGCAGCACCACGAGGTCGGCACCGCCGGCCAGGCCGAGATCGACGTCAGGTTCGACACCATGGCGGTGATGGCCGACAAGCTGATGCTCTACAAGTACGTCGTGAAGAACGTCGCCAGGGCCGCGGGCAAGACCGTGACTTTCATGCCGAAGCCGCTGTTCGGCGACAACGGCTCGGGCATGCACTGCCACCAGAGCCTGTGGAAGGACGGCGCGCCGCTGTTCTACGACGAGGTCGGCTACGCGGGCCTGTCCGACGTCGGCCGGTTCTACGTCGGCGGTCTGCTCAAGCACGCACCGTCCCTGCTAGCGTTCACCAACCCGACGGTGAACTCCTACCACCGGCTGGTGCCGGGCTTCGAGGCCCCGGTCAACCTGGTGTACTCGCAGCGCAACCGCTCCGCCTGCGTGCGCATCCCGATCACCGGCTCCAACCCGAAGGCGAAGCGGCTGGAGTTCCGGGTGCCCGACCCGTCCTGCAACCCGTACCTTGCCTTCTCCGCGATGCTGATGGCCGGCCTGGACGGGATCAAGAACAAGATCGAGCCGCCCGAGCCCGTGGACAAGGACCTGTACGACCTGCCGCCGGACGAGGCCAGGGCCATCCCGCAGGTGCCGGGATCGCTGGAGAAGGTGCTCGACACCCTTGAGGCCGATCACGATTACCTGCTGGAAGGCGGGGTCTTCACCCCGGACCTGATCGAGACGTGGCTGGACTACAAGCGGACCACCGAGATCGACCCGATCAGGCTCCGCCCGCACCCGCACGAGTTCGAGCTGTACTTCGACGTGTAGGCAGGCGAGGCACCTGGACGTGCAGGACTCTCGACCTCCACGTCAGGACTCTCGACCTCCACGTGCAGGACTCTCGCAGGAAGGGGGCGGCCGGGCCGGCCGCCCCCTTCTGCTACCTGCCTGCCTGCACCTCTGCTGCCTGCCTGCACCTCTGCTACCTGCCTGCAACCGGCAGCGAACGGCGGCGCAACTCCCGCGCCGCAGCCTAGTTACATGACCATCAATGACACGGTTACCCGTCCCAGCGGAACTCTCATCGTCGAGTTCGACCCCGAGACGGCCAGCTTCACCTTCAAGGTCCTCAGCATCTCCCCCACCGGCGAGACAATCACCCGGTACAGTTCCGCCGCTGCATGAGCCCGGCACCCGCGGCGGCGCGGCCGGCCGGCCCGCCGCCCGTCGTGCGCGATCCAGGGACGGCCGGCTTCACCTTCACGGTGCTATCCAAGTCCGCCTCCGGCGAGACGCTCGTCACCCGGCATAACGCCGACGCCCCTTGTCACCCCTGCCACTGCTACCCCAGCGCCTAGTCCCGGGGGGACAGCGTAACCAGCCCCGCATCGATTGCCGCCGCAGCGAGGCAGCCGTCATAACTCACCAGGGCATCGAGTTCCGGGCCAAGGATGCGCGCCGTGGCCAGGTGAATGGCATCGAGGGAGCGAAGAGCCCGGTCAGGCTCATTCATCGCCGCTTCGACGATCTCGTCATCGATGGCGAGGTAGGAGAAGGCGCCCAGCAGATCCCGGGCGTCGGGAAGCAGCGCGGGCGCGGCCCGGGTGACGGCCCGGATGATCTCAATCCGCAGTAGCGCGGAACTTACCCACTCGGCGTCGGCATGAGAGTCGTAGAACGCCGCGAATGCCTTCGAATGGGTCTCCTCGGCCAGCAGCTTGATAACAGCGGATGTGTCGGCGTAGTAGAGGCTCACCAGCGTTCCTCGTCGCGCATCTCCGCGAGGGCCGCCGACAGCCGGTCGCTGCCATCCGCAAGGCGCATGCGGGGTCGATAGCCGGGCCGGCTGGCGAGGGTGGCGCGCCCCGACGCGACCAGGCGGGCCAGGATCGGCGTCGGCCTACGGTCCCCGACCGGGACTATCCGCGCGATGAGCCGTCCGCGGTCGGTCACGTCGATCGTCTCACCGTGCCGTACCCGAGACAGCACCTCACTGGTGTGGTGGCGCAGATCCCGCATGCCAACGACGTGTGCCTCCGTGGTCGTCATAGCCCTAATGTATCACAAATTTGTGGATACATTGTGGACCGCGCCAGACTCTGGCTCGGCGTGGGCGAGCTGACGACGGTAGCCACGTCAAGGACCTGCGGACGCTGGACAGGACCGGCGCCGCATATGTCCGGGCCCTTAAGACGGGGCAAACGGCCCGGCAAGCACGGGGACTTGTCCTCTGTGGCGTAATCATCCGAGCACCCAGAGTAATGAATACCACATTGAAGCTTGACCGAGGAAAGCAGACGTCATGCCCTTCATGGACGTTCCCGCCACCACCGCCATGCACTCCGGCGCCGGCCGCCTGGCCTCCGGTCCCGCCGGCCTGGCCTCCGGTCCCGCCGGCCTGGCCTCCGGTCCCGCCGGCCTGGCCTCCGGTCCCGCCGACCTGCTGTCCGGCCCGGCCCTGCACCTGATCGCCGCCGCGGCAGCGGTCTACCGCGCGACGAACGGCCCGCTGGCGCGGTCAGCGGGCACCATTTCCGGCAGCACCCGCCAGGCGGCTGCCTGCTGATCCCCGCACCTGTGCCTGCTGATCCCCGCCCCCGCCCTTAGCCGCCGGCGTCGCCAGCCCGTTCCCCCGGGCTGGTGATGTTGGCATTCCCCGGCCGCCAGGTTCGTCAGCCGTAGAACTGCCGCTCCATCACCGCGCGAGCCCGGCGAGCACCGCGGCGGTAGTCCTCCACCAGGTCCTGGACCGCGTCCGGGGGGTACCCGAGCAGCCTGGCCACGGCTGCCAGTTCGGCGAGCTTGACGGGCAGCGTGTCCGAGGCCCGGCCGCGCACCAGCATCACCGCGTTCCTGATCCTGGCCGCGAGGAGCCAGGCCGAGCGCAGGGTCCTGGCATCATCGGCCCCGATCAGCCCGGCCTCCGCCGCGGCCGCCAGTGCGCCAAGCGTGCGCGTGGTGCGCATGCCCGGCACCGCGAACGCATGCCGTAGCTGCAGCAGTTGCACCACCCATTCGACGTCGGCCAGTCCCCCCGGGCCCAGCTTCAGGTGTAGCGCCGGGTCTA
This sequence comes from Streptosporangiaceae bacterium, assembly GCA_050013415.1. Taxonomy (GTDB): domain Bacteria; phylum Actinomycetota; class Actinomycetes; order Streptosporangiales; family Streptosporangiaceae; genus Palsa-506. Next base: position 4,696 of record JBEKFH010000084.1, read on the forward strand.
TGCCCCGAGGCATCCGTTCTGCTTCTATTCGGGCTTTAATCCGCCGGATCTCGCGGACGGAAGCCTCGGCGATTCCCCCGGCCGGATAGCGGAACTCGTCGGCCACGGCCGTGAAGGCGCCTCCGAGCGCGGGATCGCCGGCGATCGGCTCGGCCCGGAGCAGCGCCTGGGCCTCCCAGGCGAGCGCCCACCGCCGGTAGTAGGCGCGGTAGGAGGCGAGGGTCCGCACCAGGGGGCCTTGGCGACCCTCCGGCCGCAGGTCCGGGTCGATGATCAGCGGCGGATCCGGGCCGCGCCTGGCCAGCAGGGCACGCAGGTCCTCGGCGACGCCATGGGCTGCCCTGGTGGCCTGCTCCTCGTCCGCGCCCGGCAGCGGATCGTGCACGAACATCACGTCCGCGTCACTCGCGTACCCGGTCTCGTGCCCGCCGAGCCTGCCCATCGCCACCACGCATACCCGGGTCGGCAGCGGGCCGTTCTCCTGCTCCGACTTCCTGATCGCCGCCTTGAGCCCGGCCGTGATCGTCATGGCGGTGACTACGGTCAGAGCCTCGCAGGTCTCCTCGGTGCCCGACCTGCCCAGCAGATCGGCCGCGGCCGTGCGCAGCAGCTCCCTGCTGCGCAGCGCCAGCACGGCCGCCGCTGCGTCCGCCGGATCCGGGTGCCTGCCCACCGTCGCGGTCGCCTCCGCGTGCAGTGCCGACGCCGGCCGGGGGGCCAGCTGAGCGTCGTCGGACAGCATCGCGACCGCCTCGGGCGCGCGGAGCAGCAGGCCGGTGGCATACCGGCTGGACGCCAGCAGCCTGGCCATCCGCCGCGCCACGGTGGTGTCGTCCCTGAGCAGCCGCAGGTACCACGGGGTGTTGCCGAGAGCATCACTGACCTGCCGGAACGCGAGCAGCCCCGCGTCGGGCTCGGCCGCGTCGGCGAACCAGCCGAGCAGCACGGGGAGCAGCGTGCGCTGGATCGCGGCCGTGCGCGAGGTGCCCGCGGTCAGCGCCTCGATGTGCCGCAGCGCGCCCGCCGGATCCACGTAGCCGAGCGCCTCAAGGCGCGCCCGCGCGGCCTCCGGGGTCAGCCTCGCGGCGTCGCCGGGCAGCCGGGCCACCGCGTCGAGCAGCGGCCGGTAGAACAACTTCTCGTGCAGCTGCCGGGCCTGGCTCGCGTGCAGTCGCCACTGCGCGATCAGTGCGGCTGCCGGGTCGGCGCGCGGCCCGGCGTCCTCGGCCAGGTGCAGGGCGCGGCCCAGCCTGCGCAGCGCGGCGGGGTCCTCCGGCAGCGTGTGGGTGCGGCGCAGGTGGCGGAGCTGGAGCAGGTGCTCGACGCTGCGCAGGAACCGGTACGCGGCGGCCAGGCTGGCCGCGTCCTCCCGGCCGACGTATCCGCCGCTGGCGAGCGCGGCCAGGCCGGGCAGCGTCGCCCCGACGCGGAGTTTCTCGTCCGTGCTGCCGTGCACGAGCTGCAGCAGCTGGACAGCGAACTCGATGTCACGCAGGCCGCCGGGACCGAGCTTGAGCTGGCGGCCCGCCTCGGCCGCGGGCAGCGTGGCCAGCACCCGCCGGCGCATCGCCTGCACGTCCTGAACGAAGTTCTCCCGCCGCGCCGCCTGCCAGACCATCGGGGCGATCACGTCGGTGTACTCGCGGCCGAGACCGGCGTCGCCAGCCACCGGCCTGGCCTTGAGCAGCGCCTGGAACTCCCAGGTCTTGGCCCACCGCTCGTAGTAGGCGCGGTGGCTGGCCAGGGTGCGGACCAGCGGGCCGAGGCGGCCCTCCGGCCTGAGGTTCGCGTCCACAGGGAACAGCGAGCCCTCGGCGGTGCTCTGCGAGCAGACCCGGATCAGCCCGGCTGCCAGCCGGGTCGCGGTGCGCAAGGCGTCGTCGTCACCGGAACCGGGTGCCTGGTGCGGCCCGGCCGGCGCGGCTGACTGCGCGGGCTCGGCGGGCGCGGCGGGCGCGGCGGGCGCGGCGGGCGCGGCAACGAAGATCACGTCGACGTCGCTGGCGTAGTTGAGCTCACGGCCGCCGCACTTGCCCATCGCGATCACGGCGAGCCGGCAGGGCGCGGAGCCGGGCGGGAGCTGGGACCGCGCAATCGCGAGCGCCGCCTCCAGCGCCGCGGCCGCCAGGTCAGCCAGCTCGGCGGCGGTCTGGTCGACGGTGACCACGCCAGTGAGATCCCGCGCGGCCAGCCGCAGCAGGCCACGCCGGTAAGCCACCCGCAGGCTGGTCACCGGGTCCAGGCCGGATACCAGGCCCGGGCCGGATACCGGCTCGGCGCTGGCCGGATCCGCCCCGACGCTCGCCAGCAGCTCAGCCCGCAGCTCCGCGGGCTCCGGGCAGCGGACGGCATCGGGCCCGGTGAGCACCCGCCAGTCGCCGCGATGCCGCGCGAGGTGATCGCAGAGCGCGGCGCTGGCACCCAGCACCGCGGCAAGCCGGGCGCGGAACTCCGGGTCGGCCCGCAGCCCTGCCAGCAGCTCTGCGTCCGGGGCCAGCCGCGCCAGCCCGGCCAGCGCGGCGTCGGGATCCGCGGCCGCCGCGAGCGCCTCCACCAGCTTGCTGTCGTCACCGTCGGCGTCGAGCGCCAGCTCGCCGCTGATCTGCCGTTCCGCCCGGTCGGCGTCGGCGAAGCCGAGCGATGCCAGCCGGCCGGCCAGGGTGGTCCCGCGCGGAATGCTCACCTAAGCACGGTATCGATGCCGCGCCATCCGCGCGCCCCGGCCCGGCCCGCGGAAGCCTTGCCCGGCCCGCGGAAGCCTTGCCCGGCCCGCGGAGGCCTTGCCTGGCCCGCGGAGGCCTTGCCTGGCCCGCGGAAGCTCAGCCCGGCGAGCCGGAGAAGGTCGCCAGGGCGAGCGCATCAGAGGGCACCGTCAGCATGTTCTCAGCGATGAACTCGGCGAGGTCAGGGTAGCCGGGCGCGGCGGAGCGGAACGTCTCGCCGGCGGCCTCGGCGTCATACCCGGTGCGGCGCAGGGTCACGTCCGGGCCGAGCAGCGCCCAGTACGCGCCGGTGCCGCCGTACGGCATGCCGACGCTGCCCGGGTTGACGAACCGGCGGCAGTCAGCCAGCCGGTCGAACGGCATATGCGTGTGACCGAGCACCACGGTCGGCTCGTCGGTGCCGTCAAAGGCCGCACGGTACTTGTCCAGCCCCGAGTCCACGAGCACGATCTCGGTGTCGTCGCGCGCCGTGGCGTGGCAGAACAGGACCGGGCCCAGCCCGGTCACCGCCAGGCTGACCGACAGCGGCAGGCCGGCCAGCAGGTCCCGGTGCCGGCGATCCAGCCGGGACGCGCAGTACTCGGTCGGAATCCGCACCACGTCGGGCAATCCGGGGTCGAGCACGCCATCGCAGGCGGCGGCCAGCTCGCGGTCGGCGTTGCCGCGCACCCAGATGGCCCTGTCCCCCAGCCCGGCCAGCCGGTCCAGGGTCTCGGCCGGCATCGGCCCGGTGGCCAGGTCGCCGTTGAGCACGATGGCGTCAGCGCCGGCCGCCTCGACGTCCCGGAGCACCGCGTCGAGCGCCGGCAGGTTCCCGTGAATGTCAGCAAGCACAGCAAGCCTCATAGGGGAACTCCTTACGGTTAGGTTCTGTCCGGCGGGAACCGGCCATTTCCCGACCCTTAACGGGCAAGCCCCACGATTCCCGCCGCAGCGGCCTGCGCCGCGGGATTCGCCGGCGGCTGAACCCAGTGCGGGCGCCGGCCGGGGACGGCGGCGGGGGCGGGCGGTGAGATGATGTCTGGCCGGCGGCATGCCACGAGCCGGTGCCATGCTACGAGGGAGAGGAAGCCCATGCCGATCGACGAGGACGCCGCGCGGCTCGCCAAGGGCAAGAACCTGGCGACCGTGGTGACCCTGATGCCCGATGGCCAGCCGCAGGCCCTGCTGACCTGGGTCGATCATGACGGCGAGAACGTGCTGGTGAACACCGAGCCGCAGCGGCAGCGGTCCAGGAACGTCCGCCGCGATCCGCGGATCACCGTGCTGATCCATGCTGCTGATAATCCGTGGGACTGGGCGGAGGTCCGGGGCCACGTCGTGGACACGATCGGCGGCGCCCGGGCGCGCGAGCACATCGACGAGCTGTCGCGCCGGTATGTGGGCCGCGATTACGCCAACCCGATCGGCCCGGACGGCCGCATCATCTTGGTCGTCGCCCCGGACAAGGTGAACACCCCGAAGACACTCGGCATGCGGTAACTGCCTGCCGCGAGTCAGCTCCCGTCCGCTCAACTCCCCGGCCCGCGAGCGCGCTCAGAGCACGGGCAGGTAGCGGTCCAGCTCGAACTCGGTGACCTGGCGCCGGTACTCGCTCCACTCGGCGCGCTTGTTCCGCAGGAAGAAGTCGAAGACCTGCTCGCCGAGGACCTCGGCGACGAGCTCGCTGCCCTGCATCACGTTGCACGCGTCCGACAGGTTCTGCGGCAGCGGCCCGATGCCCAGTGCCCGCCGCTCGGCGGACGTGAGCGCCCAGACGTCGTCCTCGGCGCCGGGCGGCAGCTCGTAGTCGTTCTCGATGCCCCGCAGGCCGGCCCCGAGGATCACGGCGAATGCCAGGTACGGATTGCAAGCGGGATCCAGCGAGCGGAACTCGACCCTGGTCGCGTTGCCCTTCTGCGGCTTGTACATCGGCACCCGGACCAGCGCCGAGCGGTTGTTGTGCCCCCAGGAGATGTACGCGGGCGCCTCGCCGCCGGCGCCGGCGATCCGCTCGTCGCCGCCCCAGAGCCGCTTGTAGGAGTTCACCCACTGGTTGCACACCGCGGTGATCTCGGCGGCGTGCGCGAGCAGGCCGGCGATGAACGCACGGCCGAGCTTGGACAGCTGGAACTGGCCGCCAGGCTCGTGGAAGACGTTGTGGTCGCCCTCGAACAGGGACATGTGCGTGTGCATGCCGGAGCCGGGGAACTCGGTGAACGGCTTGGGCATGAAGCTCGCGTAGACGCCCTGCTCCAGCGCGACCTCCTTCATCGCCAGCCGGAACGCCATGATGTTGTCCGCCGTGCTGAGCGCGTCCGCGTAGCGCAGGTCGATCTCCTGCTGGCCGGGGGCTCCCTCATGATGGCTGAACTCGACCGAGATGCCCATGCTCTCCAGCATCGTGATCGCGTTGCGGCGGAAGTCGTGCGCGATGCTGTGCGGCGTGTGGTCGAAGTAGCCGCCGGTGTCGATGGGCCGCGGCTTCACGCCGGGCTCCGGTTTCTCCCGCAGCAGGAAGAACTCGATCTCCGGGTGAGTGTAGAAGGTGAAGCCGAGGTCGGAGGCGCGGGCCAGCGCGCGCTTGAGCACGTGCCGCGGGTCGGCGTGCGACGGGGAACCGTCCGGCAGCAGGATGTCGCAGAACATCCTGCCCACTCCCGGCGTGTCGTCGCCCAGCGGCATCAGCTGGAACGTCGACGGGTCGGGCTTGGCGATCATGTCAGCCTCGTAGACGCGCGCGAAGCCCTCGACCGCCGAGCCGTCGAAGCCGATCCCCTCGGCGAACGCGCCCTCAAGCTCCGCGGGGGCCACGGCGACCGACTTGAGGTACCCGAGCACGTCGGTGAACCACAGCCGGACGAAGCGGATGCCGCGTTCCTCGAGCGTGCGCAGTACGTACTCTTCCTGCCTGTCCACCTTGCTAGTCTGCCCGGCCCGTGTTTCCGCCGCGTTACGCGGATCCCCCGTCCGGGCCGGCCCGCCGCGGCCAGCCCTAAGCTGGGGGGGTGCCCGAGATGCGCATCGCGCTGGCCCAGGTCAACGCGACCGTCGGCGACCTGGACGGCAACGCGGGGCTTCTGGTCGGCTGGACCAGGCGCGCCGCAGCACTGGGGGCCCGCATCGTGGTGTTCCCCGAGATGATGCTGACCGGCTACCCGGTGGAGGATCTGGCCCTGCGGGCCTCGTTCGTGGATGCCTCGATCGCCGCCCTGGCGGCCGCGGCGCGGCGGCTGGCCGCGGGCGGGCTCGGCGGCGTCGCCGTGGTGACCGGCTACCTGGACCGCCGCACCGGGCAGCGGCCCCGCGTCGGGCTGCCGTCCGGTGCGCCGCTGGACGCCGCGGCCCTGCTGCACGGCGGGACGGTGGCGATCACGTCAGCCAAGCATCACCTGCCGAACTACGGGGTCTTCGACGAGTACCGCTACTTCGTGCCCGGCGACAGCCTGCCGGTCTTCCGGCTGCCGTCGGCGGGCGGCGAGCCGGTGGACGTCGCGATCGCGATCTGCGAGGACCTGTGGCAGGACGGCGGCCCGGTGGCGGTCACCCGGCAGGCAGGCGCGGCGCTGCTCGTGGTGCCCAACGCCTCGCCGTACGAGCGCGGCAAGGACGACACCCGGCTGGAGCTGTGCCAGCGCCGGGCCCGGGAGGCGGGCGCCGCGCTCGCCTACGTCAACATGGTCGGCGGCCAGGACGAGCTGGTCTTCGACGGCGACTCGATCATCGTGGACGCCGCGGGCCGGCTGCTGGCCCGCGGCCCGCAATTCACCGAGGCGCTGATCGTCGCCGACCTGCAGCTGCCCGCAGCAGACCCGGCCGTCGGCCCCGGCGAGACGCCCGCCGACGCCATGGACGGCACGACCATAACGATCAGGCGCATAACGCTGCCCGCGGCGTCGTTCCCCCCGCCAGCGCCCGGCCATGCCTGGCCGCCCGTGCCAGGCGCCCCCGCTGGCGCGGCTGTAGTCCGGGACGGCGCGGACGGCGAGGCGGCGGCGGGCGGCGAGGCAGACGCAGCCGGCGTCCCGGCGGGCACTTTCTGGCCGCGGCTGGCCGATCTCGCGGAGGTCTACGCGGCCCTTGTCACCGGAACGGCGGACTACGTCAGGAAGAACGGCTTCCGCTCCGTGATTCTCGGCCTGTCCGGCGGCATCGACTCGGCGCTAACGGCAACGATCGCCGCCGACGCGATCGGCCCCGACCGGGTGCACGTGGTGCTGATGCCCAGCCAGCACTCCTCCGGCCATTCCGTCAGCGACGCCGAGGACCTCGTGAAACGCCGCGGCCTGCATGCCAGGACGGTGCCGATCGCCCCGGTCATGGCGGCGTTCGGCACCGAGCTCGACCTGCATGGCCTGGCGGCGGAGAACCTGCAGGCCAGGATCCGCGGCATGATCCTGATGTCGCTGTCCAACGAGGAGGGCCACCTGGTCCTGACGACCGGCAACAAGAGCGAGCTGGCCACGGGGTACTCAACCCTCTACGGTGATTCCGCCGGCGGCTACGGCCCGATCAAGGACGTGCCCAAGACGCTGGTCTGGGAGCTGTCGCGGTGGCGCAACGCGGACGCGGAGGCACGCGGCGAGACGCCGCCGATCCCGCCGAACTCGATCACCAAGGCGCCCAGCGCCGAGCTCGCTCCCGGCCAGCTCGACAGCGACTCGCTGCCGGACTACGCCGTGCTCGACGTCGTTCTCGACGATTACGTGGAGAAGGACATGGGCGCGGCCGAGCTCATCGCCGCCGGTCATGATCCTGGCCTGGTCAGCCGGGTGATCACGATGGTCGACCGGGCCGAGTACAAGCGCCGGCAGTACCCGCCGGGACCCAAGATCTCGGCGAAGAACTTCGGCCGCGACCGCCGGCTGCCGATCACCAGCCGCTGGCACGAGCCCTCCTCGCCCGCCAGCCCTCCCCCGGCCAGCGTTCCCCCGCCCTGACATCCCCGAACCCCCCGCGCCGGCACCCGGATCCGCTCAATGCGGCAGCCCTGAATGGCGTGGTTGGGACTCCGCTGCTGATACAGCGACAGTGAAGTCCCAACCACGCTGTTACGTGTTCCTCAGCCAGGCCCGCCGCAGCGAACCCCGACAGGTGATGATGGGTTGGGGGCGGACTGGACGCAGGGCGACTAAGGCAAGTCAGCTGAGCAGCAGGACCGCGTAGCAGGCCAGCCAGTGCTCGACCATGTAGTCGTCGCCGACGACATGCGGGAGCGCGGCGGCGGCGTGCGCGGCGGCCGACGCCAGGGCCGGCCCGATCCGCGGGTCGCCGTCCGGCAGGCTGCCGGCGATCCGGCGCCAGCACCAGGCGCGGCTCGCGTTCAGCCCGTGCAGGTGGGCTATCTGACCGTCGCTGGAGTCCGATACCAGCGCGGGGGCGAACAGCGCGGCGGGCTCGCCGGCCGCGATGCCGGGCAGGAACCGGCCCAGCCAGGCCGCGAACTCCGCCCGGGGCAGCAGCCCGGCCATCAGCTCGGCCTCGGTCAGCGCCGGTGAGAGGAAGTCATGCCCGGATGGCTCGTACCGGCCGGGATAGTCCGTGTCGGCGCCGTACCAGGCACGCGCCCTGGCCGTGATCGCGTCCAGCAGGACCGGGTCGCCGCCGCCCGCGAGCCGCGTCGCGTAGGGCAGCGCCCTGGACAGGCCGAACGCGCTGTTGGGGTGCAGCCCGTGGCGAACCGGGTAGGTGGCCTTCGGCAGCCAGCCGAGGAACCGCTCGGTGAGGGCCGCAGCGAAGGGGGCCATCGCCGCGGACCAGCGCCGGGCGTCCGGATCGTCCCAGGCCGCCGTCTCCTCGACGAGGGACAGCCCCCACCCCCAGCCGTAGGGCCGCTGCCCGGCGCCGGTCCTGCCTGCCACCTGCGCAGCCTCGGCCGCGAGCCCGCCGGCGGTGAACTGCGCGTCGAGCAGGGCCCTGATCTCGCCGGCGGGCACGACGTCCCCGGCCACCCGTAGCAGCCGGACGAGCAGCCAGTGCATCTCGACGCACGAGTGCCAGTCGAAGCTGCCGTAGAAGACCGGGGTCTCCTCCCGTGGCGGGCCCGGCAGGTCGC
>JBEKFH010000085.1:0-13437 GCA_050013415.1 Streptosporangiaceae bacterium
ATCGGCCGCCTGGTCCGGATCGCCGTCGCCGAGGGCAGGGCCACCCGCCCCGACCTGAAGATCGGCGTCTGCGGCGAGCACGGCGGCGACCCCGAGTCCGTGCACTTCTTCCACGACGCCGGCCTGGACTACGTGTCCTGCTCCCCGTTCCGGGTGCCGGTCGCCCGGCTGGAGGCCGGCCGCGCGGCCGTGGCGGAGGCCACCGGAGCCAGCGACAGCAGGTGATGGGCGGCTACGACAGCCACGCCACGCAGCGTTGGGCGGCCGAGCCGCCCAAGGGCGCCCGCGCCGCCGGGCGCGGCCCGTTCGAACGGGACCGCGCCCGCGTGCTGCACAGTGCCGCGCTGCGCCGGCTGGCGGCCAAGACGCAGGTCGTCGAGGTCGGCTCGGGCGACTTCCCCCGGACCAGGCTCACCCACTCGCTGGAGTGCGCGCAGGTAGGGCGCGAGCTCGGGGCGGCGATCGGATGTGACCCGGATCTGGTCGATGCGGCCTGTTTGGCACATGATCTGGGGCACCCTCCGTTCGGCCATAATGGCGAGTCAGCGCTCGCTGAGCTCGCCGCGGGCTGCGGCGGGTTCGAGGGCAACGCGCAGAGCCTGCGGCTGCTCACCCGGCTGGAGGCCAAGGTGATCGGCGCCGGGCTGAACCTGACCAGGGCGACCCTGGACGCGACGCTGAAGTACCCCTGGCTGCCGCGCCCCGGCGAGGTCAAGTACGGTGCCTACGCCGATGACGCCGAGGCGTTCGGATGGATCAGGGACGGCGCGCCGGAGGGGCGGCCGTGCCTGGAGGCCCAGGTCATGGACTGGGCCGACGATGTCGCGTACTCGGTGCACGACCTGGAGGACGGGCTGCAGGCCGGCATGATCAGCCTCGGCCAGCTCCGCGACGGCGCCGAGCGCCGCCTGGTCGCCGAGCTCACCGCGGTCGCCTACTGCGAACCGGGCTCGGTCAGCGCCGATGAGCTGGCCGAGGTGTTCGCCGCGCTGCTGAAGCTGCCGTGCTGGCCGGACGCGTTCGACGGCGGCCTGGCCGCGCTCGCCGGGCTGAAGAACCTGACCAGCGAGCTGATCGGCCGGTTCTGCGAGGCGGCGCAGGACGCCACGCTCACCTGCCGCGAGCCGCCCGCCGGCCAGTCCGCGCCCGCCGGCCGGACGGGAGAGCCGGGCGGGGCGGCCGGCGGAGCGACCAGGTACGCGCTGGATCTTGTCGTGCCCCGTCAGCAGCGGCTGGAATGCGCGCTGCTCAAGGGGGTGACCGCGCACTACGTGATGAGCCGCCCCGGGGTCGCCGCCGCGCAGGCCCGGCAGCGTGAGCTGATCGCCGAGCTGGCCGCCGCGGTGCTGGCCGGGGCGCCAGGGACGCTCGAGCCGGCCTTCCGCCCGGCGTATCGCGCGGCTGAGTCCGACCCGGCCAGGCTGCGCGCCGTGGTCGACCAGCTTGCCTCGCTCACGGATACGTCGGCTATCGCCTGGCACCAGCGGCTGTGCCGGTGAGCGGCGGACATAGTGTCGCGAGCCGGACCCCGGCATGGCCCAGGTGGGACGGATCGTAGCTGTGCCGGTGAGCAAGCCAGTGCCAGTGAGCACGAGAACCACGGCGAGCGGTAGAAACGTATGGTCGCGAGATCGTCAACGAGAAGGAGCATCCGATGCCCGCCGAACCCGCCTTCGTGATCGTCGGCGCGAGCCTGGCCGGCGCCAAGGCCGCCGAGACCCTGCGCGAGGAGGGCTTCTCCGGCTCCGTCGTGCTGATCGGCGACGAGCGGCAGCTGCCTTACGAGCGGCCGCCGCTGTCCAAGGGGTTCCTGCTCGGCAAGGACGACAAATCCTCGGTCTACGTGCACGAGGAGGGCTGGTACGCCGAGCACGACGTCGACCTGCGGCTCGGCGTCGCCGCCCGGTCGATCGACCGGGCCGCCCGGCGGGTGGCGCTGGCAGACGGCGGCTCCGTGCGCTACGACAAGCTGCTGATCACCACCGGTGCCGCGCCGCGCCGGATCAGGCTGCCGGGAGCTGACCTGGAGGGCGTGGCGTACCTGCGCACGGTCGAGGACTCCGAGCACCTCAGGACCGTGCTGCAGGGCGGCGGCCGGGTGGTGATCGCCGGTTCTGGCTGGATCGGGCTGGAGACGGCCGCCGCGGCCCGCCAGTACGGCTGCGACGTGACGGTGGTGGAGCACGGGCCAGGCGCGCTGCACCGCTCGATCGGCCCCGAGCTTGGCGAGGTCTTCGCCGGCCTGCACCGCAGCCACGGCGTGACGTTCAGGTTCGGCGAGTCAGTCAGCGAGCTGCGCGGCTCCGGCGGCCGGGTCACCGCTGTGGTGACCTCCTCCGGCACGGAGCTGCCAGCGGACGCCGTGATCATCGGGATCGGCGCGGTACCCAATGCCTGGCTCGCGGCCGATGCCGGGCTGGACGTCGACAACGGGATACTTGCCGACGACGCGCTGCGCAGCTCGGACCCGGACATCTACGCGGCAGGCGACGTGGCGAACGCGTTCAACGCGCTACTCGGCCGCCGCATCCGGGTCGAGCACTGGGGCAACGCCCTGACCGGCGGCCCGCTGGCCGCCAAGTCGATGCTCGGCCAGCAGGTCTCCTACGACCTGGTGCCCTACTTCTACAGCGACCAGTACGACCTGGGCATGGAGACCGCCGGGCTGCCCGAGCCCGGCCGTTATGACCAGGTCGTCTACCGCGGGGACAAGGACGCGCTGGAGTTCATCGCGTTCTGGCTGTCCGACGGTGCGGTGATAGCCGGGATGAACGTCAACGTCTGGGACGTCAACGACGACATCCAGGCGCTGATCCGAGCCGGCCTCCCGGTCGACCCCGGCCGCCTCGCCGACCCCGACGTCCCCCTCGCCGAGATCTAGCGCCCGGCTCCGCAGGCGGCGGGGATGGCCTCGTCCCGCACGTACTGGCTTGCCTGAGGGCCGGGTGCGGCGTAGAAGATCCGGTGCGCCGAGATGGCGAGAACCTCGTCCTGGTTTGGCTGGGGCAGCCTGATGGGCGCGAGCTCTCGGCCGCTGGCGGGGTCGGCGCAGTAGTTGCGGGTATTCCCGCCCACCGGCTGGCTGATCCACAGCAGCCCGTCGGCGAGGCGGGCCGTGATGGCGTTGGTTCCTTCCACGCACGTCGCCGTGGTTCTTCCCTCCTCGCAGTCGCTCGCGTCAGCTTTCATCGAGGTCGCGTCGAGCCGCTGCACGTAGCCCATCATCCCGGTGGCCTCTGACACCCACACGCTGGAGCCGGCCGGCCCGGCCACGACAGGAGCCGCCACGCCGAGCACGGTGTGGGAGGCGAGCAGCGCGCCTGTCACAGGGTCACGTCGCTGGACGGCGCCGCGCCCGCCGCTGTCAGCCTCTCCGACGACCAGGACGCTGCCCGCGGCGTTCGACGACAGGTCCGAGCTGGCCGCCCCGGCGAGGGCGACCGACGCCATCACCCGGCCTCCCGGGAGCGAGAGGTGCAGCAGCCGGTTACCGCCAGCGACCCAGAGCCCGCCGCCGGCGACTGCGAGCACCTGCGCATCCCAACCGGCGCCGCCCGCCGTGCCCACCCGCCACCGGCCGGTGACCGTGAGGGTGTCCGGGTTCAGTCTCAGCAGCGTCTCGCCGGTCGTGGACCAAGTGGTCACCCACAGCTCGCCCGCTGCGGCCATCGCGTCGTCGAAGACCGTGCCGAGCCGTCGCACCGCCTCGATCCGGCCGGTCGCCATATCCACCCGGGCGAGTTCTGAGCGGACGACGCTGCCGTGTGCTGGCACCTGCCATGCCACGTAGACACCGGCCGCGGTGACGGCCACTTGCGGCGAGCGCAGCGGACGGCGAAGCGCGACGTCGTGCGGCGGTGTCGAGCGAGCAGTGGGCTGACGGGCGGTCGCGGGCGTGGTCGCTGATCCCTGGGATGAGATCGGCGGGCCGCCGATGGAACTGCCGCAGGCCGTGAGCAGCAGCCCGCAGGCCGTGAGCAGGCCGCAGACCGTGAGCAGCAGCCCGCGGCTCTTCCGGCGATGTCGTCTCACGCCCATGATGACGACGGAGCGGCGCTATCGGTTGCCGATCACCGGCGCGGGCGTATTCGGTCACGGATGCGCGGTCGCGCCAGGCCCGTCCATGGTCGCGCCGGACCCGTCCATGATCGCAGTCAGGACGCGGGCGGTGTCGGTGAGGTCGGGCAGCACGGCGTGCGCGCCGGCTGAAACCAGGTCCGCCACGGAGAAGCCGCCGGTCGCGACGCCGACCGCGCGGGCGCCGGTGACGAGCGCGGCCTCGATGTCGAGCGGGGTGTCCCCGACGAGGACCGTCGCCTCGCCGTTAAAATCCCGCCCGTAGGCCAACGCCGCCCTGCGGCGGGCCGGCCCGACCAGCTCGGAACGCACCTCGTGCGCGTCACCGTAGGCACCGATGGCGAAGTCAAGGTGATCGGTCAGGCCGAGTGCGCCGAGCTTGACCTCCGCCAGAGCGCGGATGTTGCCCGTCAGCAGCGACTGGACCACGAGCCGGGACCGGCCCCCGTCACCCGCGGCATCGCTGCCCGTCCCGCCCGCGCCACCAGGCTCGCCAGTTCCGCCAGTCCCGCCAGGCCTGCCAGTCCCGGGAGTCGCGCCAGTTCCGCCAGGGCCGCCAGTCCCGCCTGCGCCAGTCGTTCCGGCCAGCGCCAGGGCGGCGATCGCCTCGGCGGCGCCAGGCAGGATGGTGCCGCGGTCCCGCACGAGATCGGCAACCTCGGGCGCGCGAGCCGCCAGCACGGCCTCGAACGCAGCGACCTGGCGGCGGGGCTCAGGGATCCCGGCCCGGGTCAGCACCTCCAGGGCGATGGCCCGGTCGGTGCGCCCGGCCATCCGGCCCAGCGCCGGCAGTTCCCCGCCGAACATCTCGGCGAACGCGATCCGGTACAGCTGCCCGCCAACCCCCGGGGTGCTGATAAGGGTGAAGTCGACGTCCCAGAGCACCAGCAGGTCAGGCACGCCGTGACGGTATCAGCCTGGTCGCCGGCCCGATCTGCCCGCCCGCCGCCCGCACCCCGGCTGGCGCGGCACGCCGCGCGGACGACGGTGCCGGGGGCTAGACTCGCCGCGACGGTGGCGGGCAATCTGCGGAGGGCGGACGTGGCAGGCCGGATCCGCGACGAGGACATTCAGCTGGTCCGCGAGCGCTCAGCCGTCGACGAGGTCGTGGGGGAGTACCTGCAGCTCCGCAACGCCGGCGGAGGCTCGCTCAAGGGACTGTGCCCATTCCACGAGGAGAAGACCCCGTCGCTCAACGTGACCCCGGCACGCGGCCTGTGGTACTGCTTCTCGTGCACCGAGGGCGGCGACGTCATCAAGTTCGTGCAGCGGATCGACAAACTTAATTTCGCCGAGGCTATCGAGCGGCTGGCGGCCAGGGCCGGCATCGAGCTGCGGTACGAGCAGGGCGGGCATGTGCCCGGCCAGGAGCAGACGCAGCGCCGCAGGCTCCTGCAGGCGCATAGCGCGGCGGCTGAGTTCTATGCCGAACGGATTGCCGGTGCCGGTGCCGCCGCCGCCCGCGCTTTCCTTTCCGGGCGTGGATTCGAGCTGACGGACGCGGCGCGATTCGGCGTCGGCTACGCGCCAGCCGAATGGGACGCGCTCACCCGCCACCTGCGCGGTCGCGGTTTCACCGAGACGGAGCTGTTGCTGGGTGGGCTGGCCAAGGAAGGCAGGCACGGGCCCGTCGACCGGTTCCACGACCGCCTCGTCTGGCCGATCAGGGACCTCGGCGGTGACGTCATCGCGTTCGGCGCCCGCAAGCTCGCCGAGTCCGACCAGGGCCCCAAGTACCTGAACACGCCCGAGACGATCCTGTTCAAGAAAAGCTCGGTGCTGTACGGGGCTGACCTGGCGAAGCGGGAGATCGCCAAGCGCCGTCAGGCCGTCATCGTGGAGGGCTATACCGATGTGATGGCCTGCCATCTGGCCGGCGTCACGACGGCGGTCGCCACCTCCGGGACGTCGTTCGGCGATGGTCACATCGGCGTCCTGCGGCGGCTTCTGATGGACGAGAGCCAGTTCCGCGGTGAGGTCATTTTCACCTTCGATGGCGATGCCGCCGGGCAGCGCGCCGCCCTGCGCGCGTTCGGGATGGAGGAGAAGTTCGTCACCCAGACGTTCGTCGCCGTGCAGCCCGACGGCCTTGATCCCTGCGACTTGCGGCTCAAGCAGGGCGATGCGGCCGTCAGGGAACTGGTCGCCCAGCGGGTGCCGCTGTTCGAGTTCGCCGTCCGCAGCGTGCTCGGCGAGCACGACCTGGAAACCGCCGAGGGCAGGCTCGCCGCGCTGGACGCCGCCGCGCCGATCGTGGGCAGGATCAAGGATCGCGGGCTGCGCCAGCTCTACGCGGTCAGCCTGGACCGGTGGCTCGGCATGATGGACGAGGCCTTCGTGCTCGCCAGGATCGGCGCGCATGCCCGGCCGGCCGCCGGGTCCAGGACAGCGCGGTCCGAGGCGCCGCGGCCGCGCGCCGGCGAGTCGGGCAGTGCCGGAGCGGGCAGTGCCGGCGCGGGCAGTGCCGGAGCGGGCAGTGCCGGAGGGAATGGCGCGGCGGCAAACGGCGCAGCAGCAGACGGCTCGTCAGCCTGGGCGCACGATCAGGCGGCGCGCTACGATCCCGGCGACCCGATCGTCAACGTGGAGCGCCAGGCGCTGAAGCTCGCCGTGCAGCGCCCCGCGCTCTGCGGGCCGGTCTTCGACGCGCTCGGAGCTGATTCCTTCACTACGCCCGTGCACGCCGCCGTGTTCGAGCTGATCGCTGGCTGCGGCGGTACCGCCACGGCCAAGGACGGCCGGAAGTGGGCGGAGCAGCTCCGTGCCGCCGCGCCCGATGACCGGGCTCGCGGCTTCGTCACCGGGCTCGCGGTGGAGCCAGTCGAGGCGCCGGGTTCGGTCGGCGAGCCCGATGACCGGTACGCCGGCGCAGTGCTGGCCCGGGTTGAGGAACTGGCCCTGAGCAGGCAGATCGCCGCGATCAAGTCCCGGCTGCAGCGGATGAGCCCGGTCGACGACCAGCCCAGGTACGACCGGTTGTTCGGCGACCTGGTGGCCCTCGAGGCACGCCACAGGGCGCTCTGGGATCAGGTGCCCGGCTCACTGTGACCGCGCTGTTACCCGCTCGCCGCCGCGACGTTACTAACCATATGGTGACAATATTAGCCCCCCATGACCCAGGATTCCTGGCGCAGACTGGTCTGCATGAGCCTCACGGTCCTGCCGCCAGTGGACCAGATAACGGATCTGCCAGCAGACCAGGTAACGGATCTCCTGGCGACGGCCAGGGACCGCGGCGCCGTCGCCATGACGGACATCACGGCCGCGTTCGAGGGCAGCGACCTGCCCGCCGATGCCGTGGACACCTTCGTCCGGCTGCTGTCGGACGAAGGCGTGGAGGTCATCGACGTGCCGCCGCGGGACGCCGACGAACGGCGTGGCGGCCGGGCCGAGAGCGCCCGGCGGGCGGTTACCGGGGACCTTGTCCGGATTTATCTTCGCGAGATAGGCCGGGTGCCCTTGCTCACCGCGCAGGACGAGGTCGAGCTGGCCAAGGCGATAGAGGCGGGCCTGTTCGCCGACGAGACGCTGCGGGGCCGCGCGGAGGGAGCGCCGCTGGGCGCCGAGATGTCGGAGCTTGCCATGCTCTGCGCGGACGGCATCCGGGCAAAGCAGCGGCTCATTGAGGCGAACCTGCGGCTTGTCGTCTCGATCGCCAAGCGGTACATCGGGCGCGGGCTGGTCTTCCTTGACGTGATCCAGGAGGGGAATCTCGGCCTGATCCGCGCGGTGGAGAAGTTCGACTACACCAAGGGATACAAGTTCTCGACCTATGCCACCTGGTGGATCCGGCAGGCGATCACCCGGGCCATCGCCGACCAGGCGCGGACCATCCGGATCCCCGTGCACATGGTGGAAACCATCAACAAGATGGCCCGCATCCAGCGGCAGCTGCACCAGGATCTCGGCCGGGAGGCGATGCCCGAGGAGATCGCCAGGGAGATGGGCTTGTCGGTGGAGCGCGTCGCCGAGATCCAGCGGATCGCCCAGGAGCCCGTCTCCCTGCAATCCCCGATCGGCGAGGAAGACTCCAATCTCGGTGATTTCATCGAGGATGCGGACGCCGTCGTGCCGATGGAGGCAGCGGCGTTCATCATGCTGCAGGAGCAGCTCGAGCAGGTGCTGGACAGCCTCTCGCTACGCGAGCAGCGCATCATCCAGCTGCGGTTCGGCCTGACTGACGGCCATCCGCGCACCCTGGAGGAGGTGGGCAGGGAGTTCGGCGTGACCCGCGAGCGTATCCGCCAGATCGAATCCAAGACGCTAGCCAAGCTCCGGCACCCCAGCCGGTCCCAGATGCTCATGGAGTACCTGGGCTAGCCGGATCTGGTCGAAAGGGCTGTCCTGCCGCGCCACCGTCATCGGCGGGCCGCGTGCTTGCCAGGCCAGCACGGTAGCCTCGCCCGATGTCGCGCAGCTGCTGCCGGTCCGGGCCAGCCAGCGGGATTAGCTGCCCGAGCCTGGCACCGGGGCGAAGCGATGGTCTGCGTCGGAGCTGCCGTTGGACTCCCGGTTGCGCATGCCGGGCACCTTGCCTCGCGCGCTCGCCACCCCGTCGTGCAGCTGGCTGGTGACCTTGAGCGCGGCCGCGCCGGCGAAGCCGGCCGCCTTGGCCTGCAACGCGGCAGCCGTCTGCTGCACCGCCGGGTTGTCCGCCGTGGCGCGCGCCATCTTCTTGAGCTGCTCGTAGCGTTCCCGGCCGGCCCGGGCGCCGATCACGAAGCCCGTCGCGAGGCCAGCCAGGAAAGTAACCCTATACCGCATATATACCTCTTTCGACTAATTCAGTCTGCGATCCCTGCTCGGTCCCGGTTCATGATCACGGAAACAAGTGGGGGCTGGAGCACCCACTTATTTCCGCGATCCGGGGACTGTCCCGGGCTGACCTTCCCGGGTAAATGCCCGGCGACCATCAGGTTATGCGCGGCCGGGCAGCGAGTGTCACGGGCCGACAGGACGGGCCGAGAGCACGGCAGCCAGTCCCACGGGCCGAGAGCACGGCAGCCAGCGCGGGCGCCGGAGCGCGTCGGCTATGCCCGCGAGTGCGCTACCCTTGTGCCGGCGGCGCGGACGCGGCGGGATCACCAGGTCTCGCGGCGCGCGCACCGGCCGATCCCGCGTAGCTCAATCGGCAGAGCGTCCGGCTGTTAACCGGCAGGTTATAGGTTCGAGTCCTATCGCGGGAGCTCAGCCAACTGGCTTCTGACCAGCGGAAATGCGTAGCAGGACGGGGCTCGCGCGGGGCTGGCGAGGTGTGTGCTGCGAGAATCGTGCGCCGAAACGGCTGGATGCCGCTGCCAGCTAGACCTACGCTTACCGGGTGAAATCCGCATCACAGCCGGCCGCCTCCGCCTCCGATCCGGCGGTAACCGCCGCCGTGCGATTGCTGCACCGTCGCCAAGCCTGGATCAGGGCAGCTATTACCAGTTTCATAGCGTTCGTCCTGGCTGCCGGCGCCTCCTCCAGCGCGGAGTCGCAGGGGACGCCTCCTCCGTCCTGGTTCCGGGTCATGGTCCTTGTGCTGGGCGCCCTGACCATGGTCGGCATCGTCGCTGCGGTAGCGGACACCGCGCTCCTGCGACGCAGGCCACCCGCGGTCCGGGCACAGGCCGCCCCGATCGCCGCACACCACCCGAGCCGCCCGCATGCCCACCACTACCCGCCCCGGCACCGGGTCGCTTGGGCGTTCGGCTGGGTCGGGATGCTGCTGATACTGGTGGTGGCGGTGGTCAGCGTTCCCGGTGTGGTCGACGGGGTCGCGTACCTGACCGACGCCGGGACCACGGTCACATTCGACCCGGTCTCGCACCAGACAAACTGCGATCAGTATGACTGCCAGACGAGCACCGACGGCATCCTGGAGACCGGTGGCGCTGGCGTCAACGCGTCCTGGCCGGACGTGGTCCCGCTCGGCAGGCCATTCCAGGTTCGCGAGCCGGTGTGGAGGTGGGGCCTTGGCGAAGCCCTGATCGACAGCGACGGGATCGCCGTCGGCGCTGTCCTGATCAGCTTGCTGATAGAAGGCGCCGCCGTCTTGGTGGTGGTCCGCCTCGTCAAGCTGGCGCGCAACTGGCAACGGCACCGGCACCAGCGGATGGCACCGGCGTCCGTTTCGGTGCCCTGACCTACGCTGCCGTCGCGCAGGCCGGCCGTCATGACGGCCTGGACCGAGCCGCGGGCGACGACCTTCCAATAAGCTGATCACCGATACCGGCCGGCGGAAGGACGAAGGCGTGGCGCACAGCCCCGTGCGGTGGGGAATCCTCGGAACGGGCGGGATCGCGAGCAGCTTCGCGACCGATCTCCGGCTAACCGATTCCGGCGATGTCGTCGCGGTCGGGTCGCGCAGCCAGGGATCGGCGGACCGTTTCGGGGACGAGTTCGGCATCGCGAACCGGCATGCCAGCTACGAGTCGCTCGTTGCCGATCCGGACATTGACGTGATCTACGTCGCAACGCCGCATCCGATGCACCACGACAACGCGATCCTCGCGCTGCGGGCCGGCAAGCACGTACTGGTCGAGAAGCCGTTCACGATGAACGCCGCCGAGGCCCGCGAGATCGTCCGGGTGGCGAGGGAGCACGGTCTGTTTGCCATGGAGGCGATGTGGACCCGGTTCCTGCCGCACATGGCCATAGTCCGGGACTGGCTGGCCCGGGGAGTGCTCGGCGACATCGTCACCGTGACCGCGGACCACGGCCAGTGGTTCGCCGAGGATGCCGGGTTCCGCCTGTTCGCACCGGAACTGGGCGGCGGTGCGCTGCTGGACCTCGGCGTGTACCCGGTGTCGTTCGCGTCGATGGTCCTCGGCACGCCAAGCCGGATCGTGTGCATGAGCGACCCGGCATTCACCGGGGTGGACGCGCAGACGTCGATGGTGTTCGGCTATGACAGCGGCGCCCAGGCCGTGCTGACGTGCACCCTGCGGGCGAAGAGCCCGACGAGGGCTGCGATCGTCGGCAGCGACGCGAGGATCGAGATCGACGGCGACTTCTACGCACCCGCGGCCGTGACGCTCCTGCCGAGGAATGGCGACCCAGTCCGCGTCGCGTCGGTGCACGAGGGCCGGGGCCTGCGCCACCAGGCCGACGAGGTCGCGACCCGGCTGGCCAGTGGTGAGGTGGAGAGCCCGTTGATGCCGCTGGACGAGACCATCTCGATCATGGAGACGATGGACACAGTGCTGGCGCGGACCCGGCCGGATCACCGGCACGACGGTACCTGAGCGCCGGGGGCTGGCGCGGAGATGGCCTGGCGGGGACTCGCCCGGCCAGGCCATCTGCCTCTCGCTGCGGGGCTGGCCCCGCACTATCCGTTCTGCGTTGTGGTGTTAAACGGGCATCGGCTGGACTCCGGCCAGGTCCTCGCGCGTCACCCGGATCATGGCGATCGTCACGATCAGGGCGATCAGCATGATCCCGGCCGACACCTCGAACCCGCGGGAGAAACCGACCGCGAGCGCGTGATCGTAGATCGCCTTCTGCGCCGCCGCCGCGTTCACGTGCAGCGGGTGACCCGCCTTCGCGGCCGCGGCCTTCGCGGCGGCCGTCGAGGAGCGGATCGTGTTGGAGACGACCGTCCAGGCGATGGTGCCGAGTACGGCGAGGCCGATCGAGCCGCCCACCTGCTGGCCGGTGTTGACCAGGCTGGAGGCCAGGCCCGCGTCGCGGTCCTCGACCTTCGACAGGGCGACCAGGGTGGCGGGCATGAACAGCAGGCCCATGCCGGCCGCGGTGACCATCATCGGGCCGAGCAGGCCGCCGGCGTACGTGCTGTGCTCGTTGATCCGCGACAGCCAGAACATGCCGCCGCTGGCGATCGCCGACGCGGCCAGCAGCAGCGGCCGGGCCCCGATCCGCGGGACCAGCTGGGTGCTGACCCCGGCCATGACCATGATCATGGTCACCATCGGCAGGTAGGCGATGCCGGTCTTCAGCGGGCTGTAGCCCCAGACGGTCTGCACGAAGATGGTCAGGAAGAAGAACATCCCGAACAACGCCGTGCCGACGCAGAGCATGATCAGGTAGGCGCCTGACCGGCTCCGGTTGCTGAAGATCCGCAGCGGCATCAGCGCATGCGGGCTGCGCGCCTCGATAATGATGAACGAGGTCAGCAGGACGACTGCCGCCGCCAGAGACACGAGCACCTTGGTGTCGCCCCAGTGCGATACGCCGTTGGCCGTCGTGGCCGCGCTGGACAGTCCGTACACGAGTGCGGCGAGCCCGAAGGTCGCGGTGATCGCTCCCGGCAGGTCGAACTTGCCGCGCAGCCGCTCGGAGTAACCGAGCGCATACGGCGCGATCAGCGCGACGGCGATCCCGATCGGGACGTTGACGAACAGCACCCAGCGCCAGGAGAAGTACGTGGTCAGCAGGCCGCCGGCCAGCAGGCCGACCGCGGCGCCGCCGATGCTCATGGCGGCGTAGACGCCCATCGCCCGGTTGCGCGCCGGGCCTTCCGGGAACGTGGTGGTGACCAGTGACAGCGCGGTTGGGGCGACGATCGCGCCGCCGACGCCCTGCAGCGCGCGAGCGGCCAGCAGCCACTCCTGCGACGTGGCGAACCCGCCCAGCAGCGACGCCGCCGAGAACAGGATGATGCCGGCGATGAAGACCCGCCGGCGGCCGAGGATGTCCCCGGCCCGGCCGCCGAGCAGCAGCAGCCCGCCGAAGGTCAGCGCGTAGGCGTTGACGACCCACTCCAGGCCGGAGCCGGAGAAGCCGAGCGCGCGCTGGATGTGCGGCAGGGCGACGTTCACGATGGTCGCGTCGAGCACCACCATCAGCTGCGCGGTGGCGATGACGACAAGGGCCAGGCCGAGGTGGCGGTGGGCCGGGCCGGCGGCCTCGGCTGGCAGGCCGTCGATGACGACCGTGCCGCCCGGCGGCGTGGCCTGCCCGGCTTCTGGCGTTCTGGCGGACATCTAATCTCCTTCGTAGCGTGCGCCGGTTTCGTGCGTCTGCCGGTCACCCCGTGCGGGGGCTGCGTTCATCCGGCAGAGGCAGCGCGAATCCGGCGCGGGGGCCATGTGCGGCCCCGCGTTTCTGTACAGCTGGGAAGCAGTTGGTGGCAGGCGATGCGTGCCGGTTCGGGTCAGCCGCGGCCAGCGGAAGCAGCGCTCATTGCGTCATCCACCTCCCCAGCGCTCGCCGGGCGATTGGCTGGGGGGGCCGGCGGACTGGCCGCCGGGGGATCGGGGGGAGCCGGGGGACTGGCCAGCTCGCTGTCCGGCGCGACGGCATTCCCGGCGCTGACCATCTTGCGGAACAGGCCGAGCAGCTGCTCGCGCTCCTGCTGGCTGAGGAACGTGGTCCATGGCATCAGGGCGGCCATCTCGCGTTGCACGCGCTGCCGCAGCT
>JBEKFH010000086.1:0-13419 GCA_050013415.1 Streptosporangiaceae bacterium
GGGACGCTGTTTTCATGTTCGCGGCAATTGTGACTTGCGCACCGCGCCCGCCCAGTGTGGACTGTCCCATCAAGAAGTGCCGATGCCGCGAACGCCGCGTCTGGCCCGTTTCCGGCCGTGCCGGTGCACGGGGCAGCCACAGGCGGGCCGCGCCAAGGATCCAGGGAGGACGTCAGTGAGCGCGACCGCGGGCCAGGCGCAGGAGCAGCGCGACCTGGCCGGACGGCTCGGAATCAAGCCGGGCCAGGTGGTGCAGGAGATTGGCTACGACGACGACGTCGACGAGGAGTTGCGAGACGCGATCGCCGGGGGCAAGGACGTCGAGCTCGTCGACGAGGACTACGACGACGTGGTGGACGTGGTCTTGCTGTGGTGGCGGGACGGCGACGGCGACCTCGTCGATGCCCTGGTGGACGCGCTGACGCCGCTGGCCGACGGGGGGTACATCTGGCTGCTCACGCCCAAGGCGGGCCGGGCAGGCCACGTGGAGCCGAGCGAGATCGGCGAGGCCGCGCCGACCGCGGGACTGTCGCAGACCTCGAGCGTCAGCGCGGCACGTGACTGGTCGGGGAGCCGGCTGGTCGCGCCCAAGGCCCGCCGCTGAGCAGTCGCGGGGGTGGCCGTGATGTCGCGGCGAGGTGGCACACTGAACTCGTCCCCGGACGGGACGACGTCCGCCGGACGAGGCCACGTCCCGTGCGGACCGCCCTGCGGAAAGGAATGATCATGACGGTGGAGGTCGGCCAGCAGGCCCCGGATTTCGAGCTGAAGGACCAGCATGGCACGCCGGTGCGGCTGTCCAGCTTCCGCGGCAAGAAGAACGTGGTGCTCGTGTTCTACCCGCTGGCGTTCAGCGGGACCTGCACGGGGGAGCTGTGCGCAATTCGCGACGAGTTCCCCGAGGTGACCCGCGACGACGTGGAGTTGCTGACCGTGTCGGTCGACTCGGGGTATGCCCTGCGTGCCTGGTCGGAGTCCGAGCATTTCGCGTTCTCCATGCTGTCTGACTTCTGGCCGCATGGCGATGTTGCCCGGGCTTACGGGGTGTTCAATGACACCCGGGGCGTCGCGACCCGCGGCACGTTCATCATCGACAAGGATGGCGTGGTCCGGTGGAAGGTAGTGAACCCCATTCCGCAGGCGCGTGACATCGCGGAGTACCAGAAGGCGCTGGCCAGCCTGTAGCGCGAGGCGCTCAGGGGGCGGCTGGAGAGATCGGACAGCTGGATGCCCTGCTATCGCTGCGGGACGCGGCAGGTAGACCCGGACCGGGGGCAGAGCCCCTGGAAGCGGGGGGTCCGGGCGGACCGGCAGGTACTCATCTGCCCGGGCTGCCAGGAGTCGTCGGACTGGATGGCCGACCTTGACAGGTGCGTCGTCTGCGATGGCGTGCGCCTCGTCCGGCGGCTCGGCGAGATCGAGTGCAAGGACTGCGGGCACGTCAGGGAGCCTTCGGCGCTGCCGGCCGCCGGCCTCGGCGCCGGGCTTGGCGGCGGGTCCGGAGGTGAGCCTGGTGGCGGCCCGGGAGGCGGGCCTGGTGGCGGCCCGGGAGGCGGGCCGGGTGGCGGCCCGGGAGGCGGGCCGGGTGGCGGGGCTGCCGGTGAGCCCCCGGCTGCGCCGGGCGGCGAGATCCCGGGCCTGGCCGAGGACGTCGAGCGGGCGCTGGCGCGGGTTCTTGGCCGGGCCGGGCGGACCGCCAGGATCGGCTAGGCGGACCGCCAGGATCGGCTAGGCAGACTGCCAGGATCGGCTAGCGGGCTCCGGTCCTGCCGGAGGCTGCGGCGGTTTCCCCGGCTGAGCCGGTGGAGCAGGTGGCGTCATCTCCGTGCGCGGCCGGGCCGGGAGGTACGCTGTGCGCGGGCTGCGCCCTGGGTCCCGGTTCTCTCGATGGGCGCTGGCCGGGGTGCATAGCTCAGCGGTAGAGCGCTCGCCTTACAAGCGAGAAGTCCTTGGTTCGAACCCAAGTGCGCCCACCTGTTTTCGCAGGCCAGCGGCCTGTTGTGACCTTGAGGTGATCGTTGGGGAGCAACCGAGAGCCAACGGGGAGCCAAAGTTGATGGTGATCTTGTTCATGGCCGAGCATGCGAAGCCCTGCGGGGCACCGGGACGCCGCATTCGGCTTCAAACTGATTCCCGGCGGCCGCGCCTGGCAGAGAATGTCGGCTCTTGCTGAGTCACTCCGGTGGCTCGGACGGCGCGCCGAGATCCTCGACGGCTGCCGCGCGGGCGCAGATCGCTTTGGCCTGCGTGATCTGATCAAGGCAGGGCCAGACGCGGAGACCCAGGAAGAACAGCTCAGGGTCGGCATCCCGGCTGGCGGCTAGCAGCCGCCAGCCCTGGTCCGGGATAGTGATCAACTCGGCGCTCAATGGTCGGCGAGAGATCATCATGTTCGGGTGTGGCCGCTAGGCGGGCGTGCTGCCGGCGCGCAGGAACCTGTCGTAGAGGGCGACAGCTACCACACCCCCGGCCACCGGGGCGGCGAGGTAGGCCCACCAGTCGGTGAACTGGCCGGCCAGGATCATCGGCCCGATCGCCCGGGCGGGGTTGACGCCCGCGCCGCTGACCGGTCCGGCGATCACGATGGCGACCGCGAGGGCTGCGCCGATGGCCATGGCGGCGATGCCAGGCGGAACCCGGGTGTCGGTGGCCACCGCCACGACCACCAGGACCAGGACGAAGGTGACAATGGCTTCGGCCGCGAGCACCCGCCCTGCGGAGACCCCGGCGGCCGGGATGGTGGCGCCCAGGCGGGCGATCGACCTGGCCTGGTTCCCGTACAGGCCCCAGGTGACCGCGGCTGCGGCGATCGCGCCGGCGAACTGCGCGATGGCGTACGCAGGGACGTACGCCCAGGGGAAGCGCCTGCTGGCGGCCAGCCCGAGCGTGACCGCGGGGTTGAGGTGGGGGCCGGAGATGTGGCCGAGGCTGGCGACTGCGATGGCCAGGGCCAGGCCGCCGGCCACGGGCACCGCTAGGGACCCGTACGGGGTCCCGGCGACCGGCCGGGACAAGGTGGCCGCGACGGCGGCGCTAGTGATGGCCAGGACCAGTACGAACGTGCCGGCCGCCTCGGCGGTGACCGCCCGGGCGAGGTTGCGCTCAAGCTGGTGGCCGTGCAGGAACATGACCGCCTTGCTGGTGGCGGTCCGCTGCCCTGACCGGGGGCTGATGCTGGTTGGTTTCATGATCACCACTCCGCCGGCAGTTGGCTGAAATCGGTGGGGGAGGACCTGTTCGTGGTCGTCGGCTCTGCGGGCCTGCGCGTTCCGGGCCGTCGGCGACGGTGCTAAGGCGTTCTGCGGGGCCGTTGTGCCGCGGTTGCGGTGGCCGGTATGCCGGTCGCGTGGCGCAGGAGGCGGAGGACTTCGGTGTCCAGCCGCCTGGCGACCTGGGAGGCGGCGGCGTCACCGTAGGGCGCGATCGCGCTGGTGACGGTGTCGTAGGCCACTTGGGTTCCGCCGCCCGGCAGTTCCTGGATGAGGATGGTGATCGGGGCGTAGGAGCCGGCCGCGGGCAGGTGGCGGGTCATCTGACCCATGGTGACCGGGTTGCCGGCGATCAGGCGGACCAGGCGCCGCCCGGCCTGGTCCGCCTGCGGGTCGAGGGCCAGGACGTGGTCGTCGTCGAGGTGCAGGAACCGCATCAGGCCAGCGCTGCCCTGCGCCTGCCGGACCAGCGCGGCGAACTCCTCATAGCAGGTACTGGCCGCCAGCGTGGCGAACAGCGCCCCGATGTCGGGCTGGCTGATGCCGTCGTAGATACCATCCAGGACGACCTGGAACGGTTGTTCGCTGGTCAGCACATGGCGGCGCACGGGTATGTCGAGCACCTGCTCGGATGCCACCGGTTTCTCCTTTGATCTCGCTGCTTCTGGGCCCTGCCCGCCCGGCCGGCGAACAGGGCCCAGAAAGGGTGCTGGCTCAGATGGCTGCTGCGGCGGTACGGATGACGTCGAGGACGTTGTCGGGCTGGGACAGCATGGGGCAGTGGCTGCTGTCGAACTCGTAGGTGGTAGCGCCCATCCGCTTGGCGGCGGCCCGCTCGAGGTCGGGGTGGACGGCCTGGTCGTTTTTGCCAACGATGTACCAGCTCGGCTTGGTCCGCCACGCGACGCCGGGGACGTTGCTGCTAAACAGATCGACGGACGGGGGCCAGGCGGTCGCCCAGACGACCTTCTGCTCTTCCTCGGGCAGGTCGCCGCAGAAGCAGGCAGCGCCGCCGGGCAGCATCCAGATCCGCCCGTCGGCGACCTCGATCTGGCCGAACGCCGGCGTCGTGGGGAACTTCTCCTGCTCGCTCTGGGAGGTCTCGGTCTCGTCCGGGCCCAGGGCGTTGATGTAGACCAGCCCGGCCACGCGGTCGTCGGTGCCCGCGGCGGTGATGACGCTGCCGCCGTAGGAATGGCCGACCAGCAGGATCCGGCTGTGGACCCGGTTGAAGGTGCGGATCGTCGCAGCGACGTCGGCCACGTTGGTGTCCAGGCCGTACTGCGCGCAGATCACCTCGTATCCCTCCGCCTGCAGCGGCGGGAGCAGCTTGTTGAAGCACGACCCGTCGGCCCAGATCCCATGACAGAACACGATGCTTGGCTTGGTTGGCGTGGACATGGCTTCCTCCTCGGCTGTGGTGGCGACGGCTCCAGTCGGGGGAGCCGCACAGACATCAGCCTGGCCGGACAGGTCACGGCGATCCCTCACGCGTTCAGGTGAGGCGACCCGGCAGCAACTCAGGTGCTCACCCGTTCGTGCGGGTTACGGCTACGTCGGCACTCTCCATCGGTTCTGGCAGCGGCCGCGGCAAACACGGTGGGCGTCAGGTGGAGGCGATGAACCGGTTAATAACCGCCGCGACCTTGGCTGGTTGCTCTTCGGCAACCCAGTGTCCGCTGTCGGCGATGATGCTGGTGGCCACGTGCCGGTTGCCGGCTTCGCCTAGACCGGCTGCCACCTCAGGCAACATGGTGGCGTGACAGTACTCGGCGAACGCCAACTGGATCGGGGGGTCCACGGTGCCGGTGTGGCGCTCGTTGCTGGCGACGTCGAGCGGGATGGCCCGGTACAAAGCGAAACCCGCGGCCAGGCGCTGCGGCCCTTGGTATCCATGCGCGTAAATGGCCACGTCGGCATCGCTGATCGCGTCTGGGTGGGCAGCGAACCGGTCGATGTGGCTGCGGAAGTAGCGGACCTCCCGGCCCGCGATCAGCAGTTCAGCCAGGCCGGTGTCGCCGGACATGGTCTGGTGGAATCCGATGTGCCAGAACGCCGATGATGTGAACAGGTCCTCGCAACCGCCAACTCCTGCGATCGGGGTATCCAGCAGCATCACACCGCGAACCTGCGTGGGGTAGCGGCGCAGGTAGGCATATGCGACTTGAGCACCCATGCCGTGGCCCACGACCAGTGGGTGCCGGATGCCGCGCTGCTCGAGGCTAGCGCGAAGATCCCCGCTGATCGACCACTTATCAAAGCGGTCGATCGCTGGCTCAGAGGTGCCGATGCCGGGCAGGTCGTATGCGAGCGTGTGGCAGTCCGAAGTTAGCAGTGGCGTCACGTGCCGCCACGCGTACGAGGTCTGCGGCCAGCCGTGCAGCAAGATCAGCGGGATCGTCCCGCCGCCGTGCTCAACCAGGCCGAGCCGCCGGCCTGACGCCTGCCGACTGTGGGCATCGTCCCTTCCGGCGCCGCTCGGGCCGTGATCGCTGACCACATTGCCGACTGTAGCCATGTCGCCGCGTCGGACGCGCTCACCTATTCAGGTGAGAAATTGAGGTCTCCGCAGGCAGCGCACGATCGAGTAGGCGCGCCTACCTTCGCCACAGTTTCGACGATATGAAAGTCAAGTCCGGGGTTCACTGACGAGCCTGGCTGCCGACCGCAGCTTAGACATCGCACGAACAGGTGATGGACGGCGCCGCGCATCGAACGAACGGGCGATGCGCGGCGGCAGAGCACCTGTCACCGTTGCCAGGAGAAATGCCGTTCCCTGAGGTGGTGCCTTGCGGACAAGACCGTTGCGAGGTCGTAGCGAGCCGATGGCCAGCGCGCAGTCGGCGTTGCGTAGTTCCTGCCAGCACGGAACCAGTGCCAGCGTGCTGATCTCCGGCCCGGCCGGTATCGGCAAGACCGCGCTCCTCGCGGAGATCTGTGAGCTGGCCACGCGCATGAAGATCCGGGTCGGCTGGAGTAAGTGTGACCCGATCGAGCAGGTCTGGCCCGGTGCCCCGGTGATCGCGGCGCTGCGCGCGGGGAGGGACCCGGTCTCCACTGCGGAACAGTACGAGCAGATCGCCGCACTGGTCAGCGAACCGCTGCTGCTTGCCGACCGCATTGCATCCCTCCTGGAGGAACTCGCCGCCGTAGAACCGTTGCTCATCGCGATTGATGACCTTCAATGGGCCGACCGGGTTAGCCGGTTCCTTGTGCGCAGCCTGGTGTCCCGGCTGGCCGGCCTGCCCGTGGTGTGGATCTTCGCCAGCCGCGATGACGCCAGCGGGATCGATCTGGCCGGATACGACGTCGTCCGCCGCGAGTACCTTCGGCTTGTGCCGCTGACCACGTCAGACCTGGCGGCGATGGCACGGGACCGGCTCGGGCGGGTGCCGGACGAGCGGACCCGCCGCTACCTGAATGCCACCGGCGGCAACCCGTTCCTGGCCACTCAGATCATCGACAGCCTGGCGCGCTCAGCCGCAGGCGGGGAACGCGACGATATCGCGGGCGAGTTCGCAACGGCGATGGCGCGCCGACTCGCCGAGCTTCCCAGTTCGGCAGGCGAACTGGTGGAGCTGGTCGCGGCCGCTGGACGGCCGTTGCCGGTACGCGACGCGTTCGCGCTGCGGCCCGGACTTGGCAGCTCTGATGGTGCGGACGGTCTCACCGGTGCCCTCGAGTCCGGGCTGATCACCGTGGCCGCGGATGCCTTGACCTTCCGCCATGACCTGGTCCGGGAGACGATCTACGCCATCCTCGCCGCTGATCGCGCCCGTCAGCTGCACGCCCGCCTGGCCGACTACCACCTCAGCGTCCTCGGCGAGCCCCTGGTCGCTGCCGCCCACGCCCGCGCGGCCGCGACGTCGGGAGACCTTGCCAGTTCCTTGATCTTGATCTCGGCGGCGGAAACCCTGGCCCGCACTAGTGCCGAGGACGCCGGGGAACTTGCTGCGCTCGCCTTCGCCACAGTGCGCCCCGCTCAGCCGGAGTGGTTGGACCTGAGCCGTCGCTGCCTGTCCGTATTGTGTGGAGCTCAGCACGCCACCCAGGCGATCACCGTCGCCGACCAGATCCTTGCCCGCGTCGATGACGCTAACCTGGCGGCGCAGGTCGAGACCGAAGCCGCGCGTGCGCTGTGGCTAAGTGGACGGGCCCACGACCTGACCTCCAGGATTGAGCGGACCCTGCGCAGCAGCAGCTTGGACGCGGCAGTCACGGTCCGGCTGCGGGCGGCATACGCGCTGGCCCGCACCCGGACGCTACCCGGCGAGCCAGCTGCTCAAGAAGCGGCCAGCGCGGTAGAGCAGGCCCGCGACAGCGGCGACTGCGAGGCGCTCTCCCTGGCGGTACAGGCCGCTGGCGAGGCAGCCCGCAATCAAGGGCGCCACCAGGAGGCTTTGCTGCACTTCCGTGAGCTGCGTACCCTCACCGGCGCGCCGTACCTCGCCGAGGAGATCACCGCGCTGCAGTTCGTGGACCGCTACGACCACGCCCAGGCCTTGCTCGATCAAGCTCGCGCCAGCTGCGCCACCACCGCCGAAGCTTTGCTGCCCGGCATCGCGTGCGCCCAGATGTGGCAGGACTTCAATCTCGGGCGCCTCGACGACGCCGACGCCGGCGCTCGCACACTGATCGAGCTCGGCCGCCAGCTGGGCACCAGCCTGCATCTTCTCGACGCGATCACGATCCGTGCCGCGGTCGCGCTCTTGCGCGGCGAGATCGAAATCGCCGCTACCCAGCTGCGAGTCACCGACAAGCTGACCGACTCCGACGAGGCCCTCCGTAACCCCGGCGTCACCGTTATGCGAGGCTGGCTCGCGGTGAGCCGTGGCGACCTGACCGCAGCACGGGACACGCTGCGACCGGTCCTGCAGGGCGCAGAACAGGCCCGCAGCTACTGGCCGCTCTGGCCCTGCTGGAACGGGCTGTTCTACCAAATCGGTACCGCCACCGGCGATGACACCTTCACCGCGTCCTGCCTCGGCGTCGCCGAAGCGAACGCCGCCCGCAATCCCGGCGTGGCCAGCTTCGAAGGTGTCGCCCTCAACCTCCGCGGACTAGGTAAACAGGACCTCGACATCCTCGCCGAGGCCGCGGGTGTTCTCGACCGCAGCCCGAGGCCGGTCCTGCGCGCCGTCGGCGCCGAATCCTACGGACGCGCCCTGCTCGCCGCCGGCCGCCGCTCCGAAGCGCTTGCGCAACTAGACCGGGCCTGGGACGAATACCACCACATGGGAGCGCGGGCTTTCCGCGGCGATGTGCAGCGCGCCATGCGCCAGGCCGGCGCCCGCCGGGCCAAATGGTCCACCGCGGCCGCCGCCCCGGCGACCGGATGGGCTTCCCTTACCGAGGCCGAACGGCGCGTCGCCACCCTCATCAGCGAGGGACACACAAACAAGTCCGCAGCATCCGCCCTAGGCGTGTCCATTAATACTGTGGGCACCCACCTCCGCGCCGTATTCGCAAAACTCGGCGTGCAATCTCGGGTGCAACTGGCTAACTGTCTGGCCGGCTACGCCAGCCAGACGCCGCCCACCCCCGATCGAAAAGACACGGATATGGTGTTTCGCGTTGGCGCCAATGGCCACCAGATGGCTGGTCTACGCGCTCCTCAGCCGGGCTGACTGTACGTCTGCTGTGCTGAGCCCCATGCCTGATCAGTCATCCAGCGGGCGCCAATCATTAGCGGTCGGCATGCGGATCACTTGGCGATTCGGGCGATCGGCCCGCAGCAAGCCTCGTCAGGTGAACACGGGAATTGATTCCGAGCTTCTCGAAGACGTGTCGAACATGAGAATGGACGGTGTGCTGGGAGACGAAGAGCTTGTCGGCGATCTCCCGGTTGGTGGATCCATGTGCGGCAAGATTGGCGACTACAGCCTCGGCTTCGGTCAGTGCCTCCCACCCGGTCTTTGGTCGGTCGATTTTGACGGTTCGCCGTCGCACGCCAAGGCGGCGAAGGCGGCCCCGAACACGCTTAGCGTCCCAGCTCGCCCCGACGCGCGTCGATATCGTCAGCGCCTCGTCGAGCGCGGCTATTGCCGACGCGTTGTCGCCGTGCTGTGCCAGCATTCGGCCGAGGTCTTCGAGCGCGGACGCGTGGGCTAGCGGGCGAGGTCCACCTCTATAGAGCGAAACGGCGCGCTCGAGATCCTCCGTGGAGTCGTTCCAGATGCCTCGTGCGTGTGCTGCTGCAGCGGCGCACGAGGGGACATCTGGATTGAGCCTCGCGCGCCGTTCAGCGATCGAGATTCCGTGTTCGGCGAGCTCCTCGTCACCGACCGCGGCAGCGATGCGTACGCGTTCGGCGTCGTAGGCGACTTCGTGCGGGTAAAGCGGGTACATCGAGAGCCGCTCCTCATGTCCGCAGGAGCAGAGCCACCCGTGCGCCCGCATCGGGTCGCCCTGGGACAGCGCGAGAAGCGCGAGGTACCACATCGCATGATGCCGGACGCCAGGTGCGCTTGCCTGCAACATGATCTTCGCGATCTCGGCGACCTCCAGCGCGCCGGACTCGTCTCCGGTGTGGATCTTAAGTGTGCCGAGCGCGACGACCGAGGGAGCGTGGAGGGCTCCGGCAATGAGATGGGCCTCCCCGCAACTAAATCGGCCTTCAAGCGCGAGCGCGGCCTCAGCGAAGTTCCCCATCTGCAGCATCTGCCGGCCACGCGTTGTCTCGAAGACGCGCAGCGCCCAATTCTGCCGGTCGCGCTGGGCGGCGATCACCCCGGAGTCGATAGCTTGAAGCGCGTCCTCGTACCGGTCGCTTGCTGCGAGAATCCATGCCCGGAGCATGTGCGCCAGACGAGCTCGCGCGTCGCCTTGGCCGTTGAGCCGACGGCGTTCTGCAATCAAAAGAATCTCGAGCGAGCGCCCAAAGTCGAGTAGTTGGTACGCGAGCCCCGACTCCGGGAGCTCAAACGCGAACCGGCACACCTCGCTCGTGCTCGCGTACGCTGCCTCGCGGGCACTGGGCTCGACGTCGAGAGCCTCCGCCTTCCGTCCAGCCACGCTGAGGCTGTGGTACAGCGCAGCCCAGAGTTCGGCACGCAGATCCGTGGACAAAGACGGAAGAGCGAGGCCAGCGCGAGCGTTTTCCGACCGGACCTCCGGAGAGAGATCGAACATGCCGGCGACACTGACACGTACCCTCGCCTCTTCCTCGGCCGGCATCGCCTCCCGGAGCGCAGAATCAGCGAACCGCTTTCCTTCTTCCGCAAGGCCAGCTGCGAAAAGTGACACGACCCGTTGGGCGACCAGCGGACCTCGGAGGGTATGCCGGAGTGGGGTGAGGTCGAGCGCCTTCGCGGCAAGCTCAGCTGCCGCGGCGGGATCGGAAGCGCCGAGGGCCTGAGTTGCCCGGAGCGCCGTCTCGATCGCGGTGTCATCGCCCGGTTCTGC
The DNA here is from genome assembly GCA_050013415.1 of Streptosporangiaceae bacterium. Taxonomy (GTDB): domain Bacteria; phylum Actinomycetota; class Actinomycetes; order Streptosporangiales; family Streptosporangiaceae; genus Palsa-506. The sequence continues at coordinate 10,614 of JBEKFH010000086.1, forward strand.
GCTCTCAACGAGCTGGGCAGCCACCTCTACCGGGAGCGCGCCGCGTGCAAGCAGCACCTCGGCCGCCTGCCGGTCGATTGCCCGCCGGACCGGGGGCAGCAAACTGCCCCGAACGGCCTCCCGGGTGATGTCGTGCCGGAACGCCAGTTGACCGCCATCGTCAGCGAAAATATCGGCCTGAACGAGCTCGTTGACCGGGTCGATCAGCTCCGTGAGCGACATATCGGTCATCGTGGCCAAGTCGTGAATGCTAAATCTGCGTCCGAGCCCCGACGCGAACGTCGCAGCCCGTCCCGATGCCGGGGACATGCGCGCAAGGCGCCCGCGCATGCTGTCACTCACGCGGTGGGGCAGTCGGTCCTCGACGAGCTTCGCGCGTCCTGAGTCGAGCGAAACGAGGAGGTCGTCCTGGAGTCCGCGGAAGAACTCAACGAGCAGGAACGGATTGCCCTGAACCCGGCCGGCCTTCTGGAGGAGTTCCTCGTCTGCCTCGACTCCGAGCACGTCGGTCGCGACCTGCGCGACGGCTTCGCGATTGAGCGGCCCCAAGCGAATTAGCTCCGCCCCGGCCTCGATGAGCTCGAGCTTCGCCTGCTGTACCTGATGCAGCCCCTGGTCTGGCCGGAATGCCATGACCCACGCGACAGGAAGCGACGAGAGGCGCGAAGGGAGCTGCCGCATTGCGAACGAGAGACTGGTCCCACTCCAGTGCAGATCGTCCAGACAGATAAGCACGGGACTCTTGAGCGCGGCCTCCTCAATGAGGGACTGCACGTCCTGGAGGAGCCAGAACAAAAACTCCGATGAAGCGTGGACGTCATTGAGTGCGCGCCGATCCGCGAGCGGCGGATCCCCCTCAAACAACGCGTCGAAGAGGGCGCCCAGCTCGATTACCCTCCCCGGCTCGGCAGCTCCTCGCCCGACCCGAAATGAGAGCGCTCCACCCATCGAAACGCACTCATCGAGCAGCCTCGTCTTGCCGAGCCCGGCGCTCCCCTCCACCACGACCACGCAACCGGTCCCGGCCCGGGCCTGGCTCAGCCTCCGACGAAAGACCGCGAGCTCCTGCTCACGTCCGCGAAGCGGAGGCCGGGACTGAGCATCCATATTTCGAAGACTACATCGGGGGATCCATCGATCGATCGGACTGCTGAATGCCATGGCTCAGCGCTGGCGGATCAGCCCGATCGAGTATGGCCGGGGAGCAATTTCAGGCTGCCGTCCGGATTATTGAAGGTTAGCGGCGCTAACGAAATGGGGGGAGCCAAACGGGGAGCCAACGTCCACCGGCATCAGGCCACACCAGGCCACGTCCAGCCACAGTCGTGGCTGGCAGCTGCCACACCGGGCCACGTCCAGCGACGTCCAGCGACGGTACGTCCTCGCCTTACAAGCGAGAAGTCCTTGGTTCGAACCCAAGTGCGCCCACCAGGCAAAACTCCATTCGTGATCATGATCTGGGAGCCTGGGGGAGCCAAACGGGTTAGCTCTTGGCATGGCTGCTGTCAGAACCAGCTGTCGCGGGCGCCCGCGAGGACTCGATCTACTTCAATGCCGACAAGAACATCTATGTCGGCGCCGGCCAGGCTGAGCGACGACCTGTCGACCCGATCCTGCAGATCGCGCGCAAGTGCCTGATGAGGCCATCCGGCAGGCCCGGGCCGACGACATCGTCGCCCGCAACGTGGCCGCGCTGGTGAAGACGTCGGACGGGCGGGAAGGCAGGCCGTCCAAGGCGCTGGCCGCGGGCAGCCTGGGGCTAGCGGTGTGCTCGGGCACCGATGTCGTGACCTGCGCAGCTAGCCTGATCTTGCTGCGGGATGACCTGGGCGTCGTGCCCGACGCGATCCGGCTCGCCCGCGCCGCGTTCCGGACGATCCGGCGCAACCTTGCCTGGGCGTTCGGTTACAACATCGCCGGATCCCGGGGCCGCCGCGGTGTTACTGAACCGGCTGATCGCCCACGCGGCGACGGCCGCGTCGTCGGCGTTCGTGGTGGGCAACAGCCTGCGGCTGCGGAGATTCGGAATACCGGTACCAGTGCCAGATGTCAGACGGTCAGAGATGTTCAAGCCAGACGCGGCTCTCGCGGGAGTTGCCCGGCGCAATTAGCCGGTCATCGGCTGATCGTCTGCCGTGCGGCTCGCTACCGTGACCGGGTGCTGGGACCGGACGGGACGGTGGTGGTGGCCCTGGCCGCCGCATTCGCCATCGCGGTGCTGGCGACGCCCGCGGGGATCTCGGGTGCGGTGCTGCTGCTGCCCTTCCAGGTCAGCGTGCTGGGGACGCCGAGCCCGGCTGTTACCCCGACCAACCTGCTGTACAACGTGGTGGCCACTCCGGGTGCGCTGTACCGGTACTGGCGGCAGGGACAGAGCGGCGGCCGGCTTGCCCTGGTCCTCATCGCCGGGACGCTGCCCGGCGTCATCGCCGGATCGGTCATCCGCGTGGAACTGCTGCCCGGCGCGCCCGTCTTCGACGTCATCGTCGGAGCGGTGCTGCTCCCTCTCGGAGCGTGGCTGGCGCTGACCAGGGCGGCCCGTCCGGGAGAGAACGCGGGGCCGGCCCGGGCAGTTCCGGCGACCCCGCTGATCCTGCTCGCCGCGGTAGTGGGCTGCGTCGGCGGCATCTACGGTATCGGCGGCGGCTCGATCCTGGCTCCCATCCTGATCGTCACCGGGCGGCCGGCGAGGGAGGTGGCCCCGGCCGCGCTGGCGTCCACGTTCGTCACGTCGGCGGCGGGGGTGGTCACGTTCCTGATCTTGTCGGTTCATCACCCCGGGTCGGTGGCTCCCGACTGGTCGACC
>JBEKFH010000087.1:0-13397 GCA_050013415.1 Streptosporangiaceae bacterium
AGCGGCCGGTCGATGGACTCGGCCTGGCTGACGACGATCTCGCCGCCCTCGTAGGAAAGGTCGATCGGGCAGTACGGGTCAGGCGACCGCAGCTCGACGCACCACAGCATGTTCAGGTCGTCGACAAGCTGCAACTCGGTCACGCCGAACGCAGCCGCGGTGTCGGCCAGACCCACCGCGTTCCTGCTGACCACGTAGGGCACCAGGGCAAGCAGCCGCCGCAGCCGGTCGGTAGCGGTGCCAGGCCGCGGCAGCGATTCGCGCGGCGCCGCCGCCGTCGTCACGACCGGACCCCCGTGCGCCGGGTCATGCCAGCAACTCCTCGCGCCGCGTCATGCCAGTACGCCCTTCAGCCGCGTCATGACCGCCTCGCGCAGGTCGGCCGGCTCCACCGCGATCACGTCCGGGCCGAACGAGGCGAGGTGGTCGGCGAACCAGCCGGCGTCGGAGAACGGCAGCTCGGCCAGGTCCCAGTCGGCGTCCGCCGGGTCGGGCGCGCAGGCGGCGGCCTGCTGCCGCAGCCCGTGCCCCGTCCCGCGCCGCACCCGCACGACCGCGGTGCGCAGCTCCGGCGGGTGGACGTCCCACTGCCGGACGGTTTCCCGCACGTCAGTGCCCGCGGGCACGGTGACCGAGCCGGGCGGCCCGGTGAAGGACACCGGCCCGTCGATGCGGCTCAGCCGGAACACCCGCACCTCGCCGCGATCGGTGTCCTGGCCCGCCACGTACCAGCGGCCGTGCCTGTTCACCACGCCCCACGGCTCTAGGCGGCGAAGCTGCGGCGAGCTCCGGCCTGCCGCGCGGTAGCCGAACGTGACCGGGCGCCGGTCCCGCACCGCTTCCCAGAGCGGGCCGAACGATGCCTCGCCGGTCTGCAGCCGCGGCTCGATGCCGGGCTGCGTGGTCTCCTCGGCGTCAATTCCGGCGGCACGCAGCTTGAGCAGCCCGCCTGCCGCCGCGCCGGCCAGCTCGGCCCGCCGCCACACCCGCGCGGCCAGCCCGAGCATCGCCACCTCGTCCGGCTCCAGCCGGATCTCCGGCAGCATGTAGGCCTGCCGCCGGATGCGGTACCCGGCTTCCTCGTCCGCTGCCGAGTTCGTGCCGGTCTCCAGCGGGATCCCGAGTTCCCTGAGCTCGTCCTTGTCGCGCTCGAACATCCGCTTGAACGCCTCGAAACTATCCGGATAGCCGGGCACGGCCGCGCGGATCTGGCTGGCGGTGAGGAATCGCCCGGCCGACAGCAGGCAGACCACCAGGCTGAGCAGCCGCTCGGTCTTCCGCCTCGACATCGGCCCTCCTCTCCCCGGCACCGACGCTACCCTGCCGGAGTGATCAGGTGGCGAAGTGGCGTGGTTTCCGCGGTCCGACGGCAATGGACGGGCGCGGCCGAGCTGGACGTGACGGTGGACGGGGCGCCGGTCAGGGCGCTGGCCTATCCGGAGCTGACCGGCCTGCCCCGGCCAGGCGACCGGGTCCTGCTCAATACCACCGCCCTCGCGCTGGAACTCGGCACCGGCGGGTACGCCCTGGTAGTGGCCATTCCCGGACGGCTGCCGGCCGATCCGTCCGGCCCCGGGCACCTGGTCAAGGCCCGCTACACGCCGCTGCAGGCCGTCGTGCTCGGCGCGGACGAGCAGGGCTCGCCGCACCACGAGGTGCTGCGCGACGCCGACGACCTCGGCGGGATGCCCGTGGTGGTGGCCGACCTGCACTCCGCGCTCCCGGCCGTGCTCGCCGCCTTTCATTCGGAACGCAGCGCTGGCGGCACTGGCGTCACAGTGCCGCGAGTGGCCTATGTGATGCTCGACGGCGGTGCGCTGCCGGCCTGGTTCTCCCGGACAATCCCGGCACTGCGCGAAACCGGCTGGCTGGCCGGCACGGTGACTGTCGGGCAGGCGTTCGGCGGGGATCTGGAGGCGGTGTCGCTGCACAGCGGCCTGCTCGCGGCCCGGCACGTGCTCGGGGCCGAGCTCGCGGTCGTCTCGCAGGGGCCTGGCAACCTCGGCACGGGCACCAGGTGGGGGTTCTCCGGGGTGGCGTCGGGCGAGGCGGTGAACGCCGCGGCGGTACTGGGCGGCAGGCCGGTGGCCGCGCTGCGGATCAGCGAGGCGGACCCGCGCGAGCGGCATCGCGGCATCTCGCACCACAGCCTGACCTCCTACGGGCGGGTGGCGCTGGCCAGGGCCGACGTGGTGGTGCCCGACCTGCCCGGCGAGTTCGGCGCCCGGGTCAGGGCGGAGGCATGCGCGCTGGCCGACCGGCACGATCTGGTCCTGGTCAGCGTGCGCGGCCTGCACGAGGTGCTGCGCGACTGCCCGGTGCCGCTGTCCACGATGGGCCGCGGGCTGGACCAGGACCTTGCCTACTTCCTGGCGGCAGCGGCGGCTGGCCGGCACGCCGCCGCGCTGACCCAGGGACGCGGCGCTGATCCCGGAGCACTGACCCAGGAGCGCTGACCCAGGACCGCGGCGCAAGGAAAAGAAAATGCGCCAGCCCGCAGAATCTTTACCCAAGCGCGATCTGACCTTTGTTAAACCGGGTTAAATGACATCTGACCGTCGCTGCCGCCCCCGCGGAGCGGCCTGGCCAAGGAGGCCCCGTGCGTCGTGCATCGAACCGGCGGTTCACCGCTGCGGCTGGCATCGCCGTCCTGGCGGCCGCGGTCGTCGCCGGAGCGGGCACGGCGGCGGCAGCACCGGCACCGGCGGCACCGGCCTCGGCTCGGCCGGCCTCGGTGGCGGCAGCGCGCGCGGCTGCGGCCTTGCCCGCGGCTGCGGCCTTGCCCGCGGCTGCGGCCTCGTCCGCGGCCGCCACTGCCCAGAGCACCCGGCCGGTGCTGCTGATCAATGGCGAGCAGGTCACGTTCCGGCCAGGCCCGGGCGGCCGCCCGGTCGCTGCCGTGACGGCCGCCGCAGGCGGCTTCGCCCTGCTGTTCACCACGTTCGGCTGCGGTCAGGCCGCCGACGTCCCGGCCGTCGCCCTGCCGTTCATCGGCCGCGGCCTGGATCCGAGCCTGTTCATGGTGGCGGACCTGCAGGCACAGGAGGCGAACGGGCGGCTGCCGGTCCGGCTGACCTACGACGGGCAGCGGCCGCCGTCAGTTCCCGGCGTGACCATCACGTCCTCGGCTCCCGGCACCGCGGAGGGCTACCTGACAGCCAGCTCGGCCAGGACGTTCGGCGCCGCGCTGCAGCGCCAGTACCTGGCCGACCATGCCAGCGCCAGCTACGGGACCGACGGGCTGTTCGCTCGCGGCCTGTCCATCGCGCTGGCCGGCGCCCCCGCGCCGGGCCCCGCCCGGCCGCGGTTCGTGCTGCGCACGCTGACCGTTCACGGCACTGACCTGGCAGGCCGCCCGGACAGCGGCGACACGGTGATGGTCTTCAACGCGGACAACTGCGGCAGGTTCGACGAAGGGTTCGAGACGCAGAACGTCTTCTACCATGGCGTCGCAAAGTTCAGCGTGCCCACCGGGCACTACTGGGCCATCGGCCAGTTCCTCACCTACGTCGGCGGCGGCTTCCAGTTGCACCTGGCCGTCCTGCCGCAGTTCACGGTGTCCGGCAACACCAGCGTGGGGGTCGCCGAACGGTCAGCGACCAGCAAGATCACGTTTGCCACGCCGCTGCCGACGGTCAGCCAGACAACTACGTTCACCATGATCAGGGGCGGGCAGGCGGGCTCAGCAGCGACCATCAGCTTTGCTGGCGTCAACACCGGGTTCTGGCTTAGCCCGACAACCAGCAAGCCGACCGTGGGAACCCTGCAGGCCTTCACGTCGGCGGAGCTGACATCCCCGCCGGGCGCGGCCGTGCCCTACGCCTACAACCTGGACTTCCCAGGGCCGGCCGGGCTGATCCCCGCGCAGCATTTCGCGGTGCAGCCGTCCAGCCTCGCCACGGTCACCGAGCGCTACTACCAGGACCAGGCGTCGACCGGCGCCTGGACGGCGGGCGGCGGCACCGCCGCGCAGCTCAGCGGCGGCACGCTCTCTGTCATCCTGCCGCTGAAACTGCCCGGGCAGCAGATCCAGTACATGACAGGAAACCCGGCCGTGCTGTGGTCCGGCCAGTACTGGGAGTACGCGGACAACAAGACCGGGGATCTGTACGCCGGGCAGTCCGACGCGTACCGCTCCCTGCCCGCGGGCCAGAGCCTCACCGAGGACTGGAACGCCTATCCGCTCCACCCGGCACCCAATGTCAGCCTTGCCGACTCCCCCGCGTTCCCGACACTGTCGTCGGCCGGCCGGGTCGGGAACCTGCTGACGCTCGCCACCACCCCGTTCAGCGACAACCAGTTCGGTCACATCGGCACCGGGTTCGTCACCGGGTTCTTCGGCGACTCAGATGCCAGGATGAGCGGACGTTACGATATCGACCAGAACGGCGTCAGCCTCGCGAGCGGAAACGCGCTCGATGGCATACCGCAGGTCCGGCTAAGCGATCATCCGTCGGTCATCCGTTTCATGCTGACAGCGGCCAGGATCGGCCCGCGCTACGTGCTGTCCCCGAGCAGCAGCACGATATGGACCTGGCGGTCAGTTCCCGACACCTCCGCGACCGTGCCGGCCTGGTGGTACTGCGCGGGGCCCTCGTTCAGCTTCACCCAGCGGTGCGCCGTGCAGCCGATGATGACCGTGCGCTACCAGGTCGGCAGGCTCGCCCTGGACGGTTCCGCGCCGCCCGGCAGGCAGGTCATCGGGATCAGCGTGGGTCACATCCAGCTGGCCAGCGCGGCATCCATCACCGGCGCGCGGCTGCAGGTGTCGTTCAACGGCGGGCAGACCTGGCAGGCCGCATCGGTCACCGCGGCAGGCGGCGGCCAGTTCAGTGCCGCGTTTACCGCTCCGGCCGGCGCATTCGTGGCCATCCGGGTCACGGCCACCGATGCGGCAGGCGGGTCGATCAGCGAGACCATCCTGCGCGCCTACAAGATCGCATCCTGACCAGTAACCGGGAGCAGCCAGATGAGTCCGCATAACCGCGCCAGGTCCGCGGCCGGCGCCTTCCGGCGCGCCGTGGCCGTCTTCGGAGCGATTGTCGCCAGCACGGTCGTCGCTGCCACGGTGGTCGCGGGCGCCGCGCCCGCCGTCGCGGCAACGCGAATCGGTGGGACCGGGGCGCCGGGCGACGGGTTCATCCGCCCGCCGTGCGCCGCGGCCAGCGCCAGGTCCGAGCAGTGCTTCCTGGAGTACCGGCCGCAGACGACCGTCAACCGGGCCATCGCCGCGGGCCAGGCGGGCAGCGCGGCCACGCCGCGGGGCTGGAGCCCGGCCGACCTCAGGGCAGCATACAAGCTGCCCGCCCAGCTGCACTCCACCCAGACCGTGGCGGTGTCGATCGCCTACAACACCCCCGGGCTCGCCCATTACCTGGCCGTCTACCGCGCGTACTACGGGCTGCCTGCGTGCACGGCGGCAAGCGGCTGCTTCCGCCAGGTCAACCAGGAGGGCAAGGCATCCCCGCTGCCCCAGTCCGGGGTAGACACGGGCTGGGATCTGGAGATCACGCTGGATGTGTCGATGATCTCGGTGGCCTGCCCGTACTGCCACATCGTGGTCGTCGAGGCGAAGAATGACGAGGACACCAACCTGGCCAGCACCGACGTCACCGCCGCCAGGCTCGGCGCGCAGGTCATCTCGAACAGCTACGGGACGCAGGAAAGCGGGTACGCGCTCGCCGACCGGAAGGCCTACGACCAGCCGGGCCACACGATCGTGGCCTCGGCAGGCGACCTGGGATTCACCGCCGCCAACTTCCCGGCCGACCTGCCCACCGTGACGGCGGTCGGCGGCACCGCCTTGGCCAGGGCGGCGAACGAGCGCGGCTGGAGCGAGCGGGTCTGGCACGACTTCAATGGCGCCGGCGGCAGCGGCTGTTCCGCCTACGTCAGCAAGCCGGTCTGGCAGCATGACCGGGCCTGCTCGATGCGGACGGTCGCCGACGTGTCGGCGGTCGCCACCAACGTCCCCATTTACCAGCCGACCTACGGCGGCTGGGTCACCGTGGAAGGCACCAGCATCGCGGCGCCGCTGATCGCCGGGATCTACGGCCTGGCCGGCAACGGCGCCAGGGCCCAGCCGGGCAGCGTGTACCAGCATGCAGGCTCGTTCTTCGACGTCACCACGGGCAACAACTCCTACTTCGTGCCCGCCTGGGAGGCGTGCGGCGACGACTACCTGTGCGTGGCGAAGAAGGGATACGACGCGCCGACCGGGCTGGGCACGCCCGACGGCACCGGCGCCTTCTGAGCTGCGCTGGCCGTCCCCTGCCCGGCCGTCCCCTGCCCGGGCGGTCCCTGCCCGGCCGACCCCCTGCCCGGGCGGTCCCTGCCCGGCCGACCCCCTGCCCGGGCGGTTCCTCGCTGGTCGCGACGCCAGAATAGGCTCAGGAGATAACCCGCGACTCTGGAGTGCCCATGGCGATATCAGCAAAGGCCCGCCGGCTGCCCGGCCGTCTGGCGACGGGAGCGTTCATCCTCAACGCGGGGGTGGGCAAGTGGTCGGCCGACGAGGAGACCGCCGCCCGGCTGCACGGCATGTCCGTCGGGACCTATCCGTTCCTGGCGAAGCTGAAGCCGAAGGACTTCGCCCGGCTGCTGGCGGCCAGCGAGATCGCGCTCGGCTCGGCGCTGCTGCTGCCAGTGGTGCCTGCGGCACTGGCCGGAGCGGGCCTGACGGCCTTCTCGGCTGGCCTGCTCGGCTTGTACGTGCAGACCCCGGGAATGCGGCGCGAGAACAGCGTGCGGCCGTCCCAGCAGGGCACGGCGCTGGCCAAGGACATCTGGATGCTGGCGATCGGCGTCGGGCTGATCCTCGATGCCCTCACCGAATCGCGCGAAAGCCGCAGCTGAGAGGCTAGTTGCTGACGGCGCCGATGACGTCGATGACGAAGACGAGCGTGTCGGTCCCCTTGATGCCCGCCTCGGTGTTGCCCGTCTTCCCGTATCCGTCGGCGGGCGGGATGATCAGCATGACCCGGCTGCCCACGGGCACCCCGAGCAGGCCCGTGTCCCAGCCGGGGATGATCTGGGCCGGGGTGGCGTCGAGGGTGAACCCGAAGGGCTCCTTCCGCTGCCAGGAGGAGTCGAACACCTTGCCGGTGCGCCAGTTCAGGCCGACGTACTGGGTGACGATGGTCTGGCCCTTGGCGGTGCGCGGGCCGGTGCCCCTGATCAGCGTCTTGACGATCAGCTTGCGGGGCGGTTTGGTGGACGGGATCTTCACCTGCGGCGCGCTGCCCGGGCTCGCGGTGACGGTGGGCAGCCCGCCGCCGCCGTTGGAGACGTGCTTGCCGGACGCTGACGCCGTCCCGCTGTAGTCCTTGATCAGGTCGACAACAAACACGATCGTGTCGGTCGGCTTCACGCCGATCTGCGAGTTGCCCTTGCTGCCGTAGGCGTACTTCGGCGGCAGCACGGCCAGCACCCGGCTGCCCATCCGCTTGCCGGTCAGCGCCTCCTTCAGGCCCGTCAGCCCGACGTTGGCGGCGAGCACCTGCGGGGTTTCCTGGGCGCTTCCGTGGGCGAAGGTGGTCAGCGCCAGCTTGTGGGTCGAGCCGCTCCAGATGTAGACGGCGTAGTTGCCGACGAAAGAGTCGCCCGAGGTGAGGACCGGGCCGTTGCCCTGGATGACGGTCTTGATCGCCAGCTTGCCGGTCGCCTCCGCCGCCGGGATCGTGACGGTGGGCGCGGCGCCGAATGCCCCGGATACCTTGACCGACCCGCCATGGTTCGTCGCCGGCGTGGTCGACGACCCGCAGCCGGCCAGGGCAAGGACGGCGAGCAGCGGAACGGCCAGCGCAGCGGCAATGCGTCGCATGAGATACCTCGTTGTCGGGGTCATGAGCGGAGCCAGCCTACCCGCTGCGAGGGCTGCCGGGCCCCGGATGGGCGGTACCGCCCATCCGGCCCGGATTCAGTGCAGTCCGGTGAGCAGATTCCTGTTCCAGACCAGCACCGTATACGTGCCCGCCTGGTAGATCCTGGCCGGCTGGCCGAAGGCGGCCCGCACGTCGGACGACGAGAGATAGGTCAGGCCGGTCACCGCGGGCGGCAGCACGACAAAGGTCGCAGTATGCAGGCCCGGGTCGTACCAGGAGGAGTCGGCTTCCCAGTCGCCGGGGTAGACGGTCCCCTGCACGGACCGCACTGGTACCACCTGCACCGTGCCCTGGCTCGCCAGCGTGGTGCTTGCTGCCTGCCAGTAGCCGGCCAGGCCATAGTCAAGCTGGTGGGCGGCCAGCCAGCCGGCTAGCTGCTGGCCCTGGGCCGGACGGGCCGGCTGGGACATCTCCCGGCCGAGGCAGGCCAGGTAGCCGGTCAGGGCGACCAGCAGAGCCGGCGTCATCCTGGCGGCGTCTAGCCGGCCGGCGAGCAGGCGGCCGGCCAGCACCGCGCCGAACGGAAGCACCGCGGCGATCTCCCTGGTGCTGTGAATGTCGACGGCCTTGATGCCGAGCAGGTAGGCGGCCAGCGCGAGGATCACGGCGGCCGCCAGTACCTGCGTCACCAGGTCGCCGTCGCGGCCGGACCGCCGCAGGGCGGCCAGCGTCGCCCACCCGGCCAGCGCCAGCCCGGCCAGGTGCAGGATCGCCAGCGCGGCGACCGGGCTCAGCGGCTGGCCGAAGAAGTCGGCGCCGAAGAGCAGCAGCAGTCCCTGGCCGGTGAGCAGTGCGTGCCCGGGCAGCGCGGCGTAACTGGCGAGCTGGGTCCGCACCGGCCAGACCTGGAAGCCGCCGTCAGCGGCGATCAGCGCCAGCACGGCCTTCGCGGTCACCACCGAGAGCGCCGCCCCGGCCATCAGCGACAGTTCCAGCCACCGGGCGCCGGGAGGCTGCCGCCGCACGATGATCCCGGAGTAGCAGCGGGCGCCGCACACCGCCAGCAGCGGCGCCGCGCCGATGATCACGGTGATGCTGTCGGCGATCAGCGCCCAGGCCAGCAGCGCCGACACCGCCACTGGCAGGTACCAGCGGCGCGGCGCCCGCTCCAGCAGCAGCCAGGCGGCGAGCACCGGCACCGACGTGCCGACGTGATCGGGGTCCAGCAGCAGGACGTAGGCGCCGGCGCCCAGCTGGGGGGCCAGCATGATCCCGGCCGCCAGCAGCATCCTGACCGCGCCCGCCCTGCCCCGGTGCCGCCCCCTGGCGAGCATGGCCGCGAGCAGCACGAGCAGCGTGAAGGTGATCGCGCTCGCCACGTGGACCACGTCCGGGCGCAGGCCCCTGACCAGCTCGACGAGCATGTACTGCGGCAGCTCGGTGGTGTAGAACGACACGTCGGACAGCCGCCAGCCGCGCAGCAGCAGGTTGCCGTGCAGCATGTCCCATGCCTGCAGCGCGTTGGCGGCGCCATCGGAGTCGACCGGCTGGGTCCGCGAGATCGGCAGGTAGCAGCCGAACAGGAACGCTCCGGCGGCGAGCCACGCCGCCGGGGCGGCTAGAGCGCGCGCGGCCCGCCGCGCGCGCTGGCCAGCCCGCCGCGCGCGCTGGCCAGCCCGCCGCGCGCCCTGGCTGGCCCGCCGCGCCAGCAGCCGCCAGCCGCTCCGGCGGAACGATCGAAGCACGGAGCTACCCCTGGCTCGGCCGGCATGGCAAGGCCGGGCGGGCGCGCTACGGCGAGACGACGCCCGCCAGGCCAGACCGGAAGCCTAGCAACAATGGGTGAGAGCGCGATGACGGATGGTAAGAAGCGCCGGTCACATTCCGGCGATCAGCTTCTCCACCCGCTCGTCGACCGAGCGGAACGGGTCCTTGCACAGGACGGTGCGCTGCGCCTGGTCGTTGAGCTTGAGGTGGACCCAGTCCACGGTGAAGTCCCGCCGCCGTTCCTGTGCCCGGCGGATGAACTCGCCGCGCAGCCGCGCCCTTGTCGTCTGCGGCGGCACCGATTTCGCCTCGAAGATGTCGAGGTCCCGGCAGACCCGCTCCACCGCGCCGCGCCGCTGCAGCAGGTAATACAGCCCGCGGCCGCGGTGCACGTCATGGTAAGCGAGATCAAGCTGCGCCACCCGGGGCGCCGACAGCGCCAGGTCGTGCTTCGCCCGGTACCGCTCGATCAGCTGGTACTTGATCACCCAGTCGATTTCCCGTCCCACCATGGCGAGGTCGCCGGTCTCCACCGCGCGCAGCGTCCGCTCCCAGAGATCAAGCACCCGCTTGGTGATCGGATCGGGGCCGCGCCGGTCGGCGAAGTCCCTGGCCTTGGACAGGTACTCCTGCTGGATGTCGAGCGCGCTCACCTCGCGCCCGTTGGCCAGCCGCACCTTGCGCCGGCCCGTCATGTCGTGGCTGACATCCCTGATCGCCCTGATCGGGTTCTCCAGGGTGAGGTCGCGGAGCACGGTGCCGGACTCGACCATCCGTAGCACGAGGTCCGTGGCGCCGACCTTGAGCAGCATCGTGGTCTCGCTCATGTTTGAGTCGCCGACGATCACGTGCAGCCGCCGGAATCGCTCCGCGTCGGCGTGCGGCTCGTCCCGGGTGTTGATGATCGGCCGTGACCGGGTGGTCGCGGATGACACGCCCTCCCAGATGTGCTCGGCCCGCTGGCTGACGCAGTAGACCGCGCCGCGCGGGGTCTGCAGCACCTTGCCGGCCCCGCAGATGATCTGCCGGGTGACCAGGAACGGGATCAGGATGTCGGCCAGCTTGCCGAACTCGCCGTGCCTGCCTACCAGGTAGTTCTCGTGGCAGCCGTAGGAGTTGCCCGCCGAGTCGGTGTTGTTCTTGAACAGGTAGATGTCGCCGGCGATGCCCTCCTCGCGGAGCCGGCGGTCGGCGTCGACGAGCAGGCCCTCCAGGATCCGCTCTCCGGCCTTGTCGTGCGTGACCAGGTCGATCAGGCTGTCGCACTCCGGCGTCGCATACTCGGGGTGGCTGCCGACGTCCAGGTAAAGCCGGGCGCCGTTGCGCAGGAAGACGTTGCTGCTGCGTCCCCAGGACACCACCCGCCGGAACAGGTACCGTGCGACCTCATCCGGTGAGAGGCGGCGCTGGCCGCGGAAGGTGCAGGTGACGCCGTACTCGTTCTCCAGCCCGAAGATCCGCCTGTCCATGCCCCTTACCAGTCCACGGCGATGTACTTGGTCTCGGTGAATTCCAGCAGCCCGTCGTGGCCGCCCTCGCGGCCCAGCCCGGACTGCTTGACGCCGCCGAACGGCGCGGCCGGGTCGGACACCACGCCGCGGTTCACCCCTATCATGCCGGCCTCCAGTGCCTCGGCGACCCGCAGGGCCCGCCGCAGGTCCCTGGTGTAGAGGTAGGAGACCAGGCCATACTCGGTGTTGTTGGCCTGGGCGATGGCGTCGGCCTGATCGGTGAAACGGACCACGGGCGCGACCGGGCCGAAGATCTCCTCGTTCAGGATGCCGGCCCCGCGCGGCACGTTGTCCAGCACCGTCGGCGGGTAGAAGTAGCCCCGCCGGTCGGGCACCTGGCCGCCCGTGATCAGCCGGCCGCCGTCCCGCGTTGCGGACTCGACCAGGTCGGCGACCTTCGAGCGGGTGTCGGAGTTGACCAGCGGCCCGAGGTCGACGCCGTCGTCCAGGCCGGGGCCGACCGAGAGCCCGCTCAGCCGGTCGGCGAGCCGGGCGGTGAACTCCCCGGCCACCGCGTCGTGCACGTAGAACCGGTTGGCGGCCGTGCACGCCTCTCCCCCGTTGCGCATCTTGGCGAGGAACGCGCCCTCGACGGCCGCCTCGATGTCAGCGTCCTCGAACACCAGGAACGGGGCGTTGCCGCCCAGTTCCATGGAGCAGTTCGTCACGGTGTCCGCCGCGGTGCGCAGCAGCGCCCGGCCGACCTCCGTGGAGCCGGTGAAGGACAGCTTCCGCACCCGCGGGTCGGCCAGCATGGTGGCGACGAGCGGGCCGGGCTTGGTGGTGGGCAGGACGTTGACGACGCCGTCGGGCACGCCGGCCTCCTGCAGGATGCCGGCGATCGCGAGCGCGGACAGCGGCGTCTCCTTGGCCGGCTTGAGCACCACCGTGCAGCCGGCCGCCAGCGCCGGGCCGATCTTCCTCGTTGCCATGGCGGCCGGGAAGTTCCACGGGGTGACGAGCACGCTGACCCCGACCGGCTGGCGGACCACCATGATCCGGTTCGCACCCGACGGGGCCAGCACGAGCGATCCGTCGTTCCTGACCGCTTCCTCGGAGTACCAGCGGAAGAACTCGGCCGCGTAGGTAATCTCGCCGCGCGCGTCCTTCAGCGCCTTGCCGTTCTCGACCACCATCAGCCGGGCCAGCGCCTCGGCCCTGCTGATCATCAGCTCGAACGCCCGCCGCAGGCATTCGCCGCGCTCCCGCGGCGGCCGGGCTGCCCAGCCGGGCAGCGCGTCGTGCGCCGCGGTCACCGCGTCCAGCGCGTCCTCCGTGGTCGCGTTCGCCACCTGCGCGACCACGTCCTCGGTCGAGGGATCGGTGACGGCAAGCGTGCCGCCGCGCCCGGTGCCCCAGTGCCCGCCGATCAGCAGGCCGGTCGGCGCGTCGATGCCCGTCAGCGTTGCCAGGTCTGCGGTCACGTGTCCTCCAGCGTCGAGGGGAACGGTAGGAGACTGCCCACGTTCATGACACTACCGCCGATTGCGAGGGCTGTCGGCAGGCGATCAGCAGGGGGCTGGTGACGAAGGGCTGTCGGCAGGCGATCAGTAGGGGTTGGTGACGAAGAGCTCCTCGGCGGGGAACCTGGTGATGATCTCCACGCCGCCGGCGGTCACCACCACCTCCTCCTCGATCCTGGCCGCGGAGACCCCGTCCGCCGCCGGGCAGTAGGTCTCCAGCGCGAACACCATTCCGCGGCGGATCTCCAGCGGCGCGTCCAGCGATGTGAGCCTGCTGATGATCGGCCGCTCGTGCAGTGCCAGCCCGAGCCCGTGCCCGAACTGCAGGCCGAAGGCGGTCTTCTCGTCGGCCAGGCCGATATCCTCTGCCGTCGGCCAGAGGCTTGCCACCTCGCTGGTGGAGACTCCCGGCTTGATCAGCTCGATCGCGGCATCCATCCAGTCTCTGGCCCGCTTGTACGCGTCGCGCTGCGGCTGGCTCGCCCGGCCCACGCTGAACGTGCGGTAGTAGCACGTCCGGTAGCCGTTGAAGGAATGCATGATGTCGAAGAACGCCTGCTCGCCAGGCCTGATCATCCGGTCGGAGAAGTTGTGCGGATGCGGGTTGCACCGCTCGCCGGAGACCGCGTTGATCGACTCGACATCGTCCGAGCCCATCTCGTACAGCCGCTTGCTCGCCAGCGCGACGATCTCGTTCTCCCGCACCCCCGGCTTGAGCGCCTCGGTGATGTCCTGGTAGACGCCGTCGACCATGGCGGCCGCGGTGGCCAGCAGGGCGATCTCGTCGGCGGACTTGACCTGCCGGGCGTCCAGCATCACCTGCTGCCCGTCGC
>JBEKFH010000088.1:0-13360 GCA_050013415.1 Streptosporangiaceae bacterium
TCGCTGTCCGCCTCGGCCACCGAGGTCAGCTACACCGTCAGCTTCGACTCGACCAGCGCGATGACCGGGGGCACGTCGACCGTAACGCTCGCCGCGCCGTCCGGCACCAAGCTGCCGACCGCCTGCTACCAGGTCTCCGACGACGCGACCGGCGCGCTGGGGTGCGGCGCCGTCACGGTGACGGGCACCACGGCAAAGATCACGCTGCCGAGTGCGGTCAGCGTGGCGGCGGGCGATCCCGTCACTGTGCTCGTCGGCGACGTCGGGAACCCGACCTCGGCCGGTGCGAAGACCCTTAAGGTCTCCACCAGTGCCGACACCACGGCGGTGAGCCTGAAGTACACGCTCGCGGCGGAGCGCTCGGTGAGCGACGCGAGGCTGCAGGTGTCCTCGTCCTCGGCCAGCGCGGCCGGCGTCAGCTACTCCGTGACGTTCCGGAGCGTCGACCGGCTCAGCCGCTCCTCTCAGGTCACCGTGAAGTTCGCGGCGGGCACCACGCTGGCGTCCGGCGGCTGCTCGCAGGTCAATTTCGTCAACGACACGAACGGGACTACCGGCTGCCCGGCCGTGGCCAACTCGGGCACCACTGCCACGGTCTCCAGCCTGCTCGCCAGCCCGGGCGACATGGTCACGATCGTCTTCTACGGCATGACGAGCCCCAGTTCCACGGGCAGCCACGACGTGACGCTGAAGACGACGTCTGACCCCAAGGCGGTCACGCTGGCCTACTCGCTGCAGGCCAAGCGGTCGGTGTCTGACCCGTTCCTGCAGCTCAGCTCCTACACCGCGGGAGCTTCCGGGGTGAACTGGTCGATCGGCTTCATCGCGCCTGACCGCCTCACCGACAGCGGGGCCGGGAGCAGTTCGTCCACCGTGATCATCAAGGCGCCCACGGGGACCGTGTTCCCGGCAGGCGGCTGCAGTGAGTACTTCTTCATCGACGCGAGCCCGGCCGGGTCGCAGGGTCCGGAGAACGGCTGCACGAGCGCCGCCGTGACCGGCTCCACGGTCGCCATCACCGCGGGATTCGACACCAATCCGGGCAACACGGTGTTCGTCGTGATCAAGGGCGTGAAGAACCCGGCCACGATGAGCTCGGTCAGCGTCTCGACAAGCGCCGACCCGGGAACCGTGAGCCTCGCGCTGACTGGCCAGACGAAGATGTCCGCCACCAGCCAGATCAGCTCCACGTCGGCCTCGGCGACGGAAGTTACCTACGCCGGAACCTTCCAGTCGACTGGTCCGCTCACCGGCGGGACGTCGACGGTGACGCTGAGCTCGGCCGATGTTGCCTTCCCGGTGTGCTCGGCCAGCGCTCAGTACACCCTGATCGACGACACGACCGGTGCCGTGTGGGGGCTCTGCCCGGTAAGCGCGGGCCCGGGCGGCTCCGTCACGGCCACCTATAACGGGACGACCACCACGGCCGGCGACGAGATCACCGTGCTGGCCTATGGCGTCACGAACCCCGCCGCGAGCGGCAGCGGGACGTTCTCGGTCACGACGTCATCGGCGGGCGGGGCGTCCCTGCCGATCGACCTGACAGCCAAGACGTCCGCCGGCTCGCCCGTCCTGAGCCTGGCCTCGTACTCGGCGGCGGCCTCGGACGTGGCCTACTCGGCCACGTTCACGGCGGCGAACGGCTTCATGGTCAGCGGCGCCGGCGACGAGTTCTCGACGATCGCGCTGAAAGCCGCGGCGGGCACGACGTTCCCCGCCAGCGGGTACGCCACGGTGATCAACGACGCCACCGGGGCAGTCGGCGGGTCCAGCTTCACCGGTTCCGGCGCGACCGCCACGGTGCTGCCGGGGTCGGGCGGCAACCTGGGCGCCGGGCCGGGCGACGAGATCAGCGTCATCGTCTTCGGCGCCGCCAACGCCTCGTCGGCTGGTGCGGACACGGCGTCGATCTCGACGACGTCGGACCCCGGGGCGGTCTCCGCCGCCTACACGCTCACCGCCGAGACGTCCGTCGCCGACGACATCGTGGCGCTGAGCTCGCGCACGGCCGGGGCGTCCGGCGTGACGTACTCGTTCACGTTCCGGACGACTAACGCGCTCGTGACGTCCGGCAACTCGGACTCGACGATCACGGTAAAGCTGCCGGCCGGGACCGGCATGCCGCCCACCGAGGGCGTCGGGGTGACCGACGACACAATCGGCCAGGGCTGCGGCGGCGTCTCCTCCAGCAGCGGAACGACGGCAACGGTGGTGCTCAGCACCGGCAGCTGCCCGGGCGAGCTTGGCGCGGGCGACGTGGTCACGCTTAACCTGACAGGCGTCACGAACGCGTCCAGCCTGAGTGGCGCCTCGATAATGCTGTCGACGAGCTCTGACCCGGCGGCGGTCACCACGGCCCTGCCGTAACGGCGGCAGCCTCCGCGGCCAGGCCCGGGGAGGCTCGGGGAGGGAGGCCGGGACGCCGCTGACATCAGCGGCGTCCCGGCCTTCCCGTGAGTGACGCGCGGGCCGCGACTTCGCAACAGTGTCGGCGGCGCATCCGCTGACGCCGTTCGCTGGCGAGCCCGCGACGACGCCATGGGATCCGGAACTCGCCTCCGCCATGAGGCACCGCAATGTCCGCAGCGAGGAAGAACTCACGCTCGATCTCTTGCTTCAGGACCTCAGGTGCTAAGCTCTTGCACGGAAACTCGTACCTGTCTGGTACGGTTAACTTGTACCAGAAGGAAGGAGGTACGCGCTATGGCTGTCAGCGCTAGTGAGGCCCGCTCGCGTCTGTTCCCTCTCATCCAGCAGGTCAACGACGACCACGTGCCGGTGAGGATAAGTTCCAAGGGCGGGGACGCCGTCCTCATGTCCGCCGGGGACTTTGACTCATGGCAGGAGACTATTTACCTGCTGCGGTCTCCCGCCAACGCACGGCGCCTCATGGAAGCCGTCGCCCGGGATAAGGCAGGCCAGTCGGCCGTCATCAAGACCATGGAGGAGCTGCAGGCTCTGGCGGGCGAGTAGTGAGAAGCATCCACTTCGACCCCGATGGCTGGGAAGACTTCTTGTACTGGCTGGGCGCAGACCGGAAAATGGCGATAAGAATAACGCGGCTAATCGCCGAGATCCAGCGCGACCCATTCGCCGGGATAGGGAAGCCCGAACCTCTGAAAGGTGATCTGTCCGGCTACTGGTCGCGCCGTATTGACGACGAACACCGGCTTGTCTACCGGGCCGACGACAAAGAAGTGAAGATCATCAAGGCTCGTTATCACTACAGCGACTGACCTACCTGCCGTGGGTCCCGCCTGCGCCGCTGGCCGTGCGCGCGGCGCGGCGGCCGCTGTTGCGGTCTCCGCCCCGCATGAGAACGCCAGGAGGTGGCTGTGATGAAGCGGCTCAATCCGCTCAGCAGGAGCGGCTGGTTACTGGCCGGCGTGCTCGTGGCGCTCGTGGTGGTCCCCGCGGGCGCAGTCGCGGCCACGATCGGCGTGACCGAGCTCGCCGGATCCAACGGACAGCGGGCGGATGTGACCCAGGCAGGTCAGCTCGACGCGACTGAGGCGCCGCCGAGCAGTTTCGTGACCAGGCTGGGCGGCGCCGACCTCACGTCCGCAAGCCAGTCGGAATGCGTGACCTTCCCGGTTGTTTCCGCTGCCAAGGCGGTCGTCATCCGGCAATTCACCGTGACGGCTTACAGCGTCCCGGGCACCCTGGGCTCGGTGCTGCTGTACGAGGGCCCGGCCTGCCAGCCAAGCGATGTGATCGATCAGCTCAGCTACACCACGCCGGGCATTACCAGCCTTCCCATCGACCCCGGCGTCGCGCTGCCGGAGGGCGGGACGATCTCCGTCAACGTCCTCGGGCTCGGTGTCCTGGTCGCCTTCCTCGGCTACACCGTTCCGGCCGGCGACGTCCCCGCCTACACCTCAACCGGCACGGTGAGCGTTAATCAGGCCAGGGCCAGGACGATGGCGTGCAAGGCCAGGCCCACGCAGGCCCCCGCCACTGTGCCGTTGATGCGGATGAACTGCAGATCGGGCCCTAGCAGCAGCTCCAGCTGGCTCGACGTCTGCGTGGCGTCCCACCGCTGGATGGTTCCCGTGACAAGGCCAGCGAGCTCGTCGTGGAACTGATCGGCGAGCGCCCTGGCTCCTGACTCGACCACGCGCTCGAGGCTCTGCTGGAGGCGGCGGTCGGATCCGAGGCGCTGGCCGGCCGCTGTCAGCGCACCGGCCAGCCGGCGGCGAAGCTCAGAGCCCGGGTTGGACGCCTGGGTCCGGAGCGTTGCCTTGGCCTGGTCCCACATCGCCGCGGACCAGTCCCGCAGCGCGGGGCTGCCCAGAACATCGCGCTTGAGGCGCTCCCCGCGCTCGCGCAGCTCGGGGGATGTCTCGAGGCGGTCGGGGAGCCCGGCGATCCATTCCTCGAACTGCTGCCGGGCCTCGTCGTCCGGATCGGCCGCCATCGCCACCAGCCGGTGGCGCAGGCGGGTGAACAGACGCTCGAAGACCCGCCGGTAAAGAGCCTCGGGCACCCAGCGGGGTGACTCGGCCTCAAACAGCTCACGAAGCTCGGCGTGATGATCGGCGAGGTAGCGATCGGCGCCGGAGACGATGGCGTTGAACAGCCCGGCGTGGTGGCCCCCCGCGATGATGACCCGCAAGGCCCGCCCGGCCAGCGGCGCCACTTCGATGGCGTCCGCCGCCCGGGTCAGTTCAGCGGTGAGCACGCGCTGGACATCCTCATCGCGCAGCGCCTCGGCCACCGTGACCACCAGATCCGCGGCGTGACCGGCGAGGCCCGCCGCGCTGGCCTCGCCGGCCAGCCAGGCGGCCAGGCGGGGAACGAGCCGGGTGGAGCGGATTCGTTCGGCAAGAACATCAGCATTGAGGAAGTTCTCCTGCACGAACTGGCCCAAAGTGGCGGCGAACTGGTCCTTGCGCTCGACGATCAGCGCAGTGTGCGGTATCGGCAGGCCGAGAGGACGGCGGAACAGAGCCGTCACCGCGAACCAGTCCGCAACGCCGCCGGCCATGGCCGCCTCGGCTCCCGCCTGCACGTAGCCAGGCAGGGTCCCGTGGACGTGGGCCACCGTCACGGCCACGAACACGGCCGTCACTCCGGCCAGGACGGCGGTAGCCCGCCGCCGTGCGGCGGCCAGCCGGCGTGCCCGCACTTGCGGTGACTCGTGCCCGAGCGCGGATGCCGGTGACGCGGGCACCGTCGCGGCAGGTTCCATCTGGCAGCCCCCCCCGGTCAGCCCGCGGCACAACGGCGGAAGTCCGCAGCCCGTCAGGCGAGCAGTCCTATCGGCACGTCAGCCTCTCATGCGGGAGCTGGCTCGCCGCCGGGAAAGGCGGCGCGCATGCGCGTGAGCTCCCTCCGCAGCTCGTCCCACGGGAACCCGGCCTGGGTCGGGGCATCATCATCGGGCAGCTTCCCGGGATCGAGGATGACGGTGATCCCGCAGCCGCGCAGCGTCGAGATGCTGCGCCCGAACGCCGGATGGCGGGCCAGGGCCACGTTCGGCCAGGGCACGGTGACGATCGGCCGGCCGAGGCCGACCGCCTCGTTCAGCAGCCCGAGCGCCAGCGTGTCGCTGATCCCGGCCGCCCACTTGTTGATCGTGTTGAAGGTCGCCGGCGCGGCGGCGAACGCGCTGGCGGGCGGCAGCACGTCAGGCGTGTCCGGATCCTTGAAGCTCGTGCGGACAGGATGCCCGGTCAGCTCGGTAATCAGCGGAATGTCGAGAAACCTGGCGCCTTCCGGAGTCGTGATCACGCAGGTGTCCCAGTCATCAGTCAGGACAGAGATCAGCGCAGGCAGCTCACGCGCGGGCGCGGCGCCAGAGGCGATCACGTACAGCACCGGCCGCCGCTCCACCCGCGCCTCCATGGGCTATTGCCTACCGGCCACCCTACGGGAGCCAGAGTTTGACACGGCCCCAGCCCGTGCAGGTCAATCGCCCGCGTGGCACTGCACGGCAGCCCATCCCGGCGCCGGGATCAGTGCCGCTCGCTGCGGACCGCGGTAGCGAACGCCCGGAGAAGTTCCGGGTGTGACTGGCCGGAGGCCGCGAGCGTGTCGTTGAGTGACTGCGCGATGGTCACCCGGGCGAGAGCGGCGTCCGCTGCTGCCTCCGCGACCTGGTACGCGCTGGTGAGCGCGGAGCCGATGCTGTGGCCGATCGGGCACTTCGCTGATGGAGGCGTCGCGTGCAGTGCGAACAGCGGCCCGTCGTCGAGTGCGGTGCGCACGTCGAGCAGCGTGATCTGCTCCGCGGGACGGGCGAGTGACCAGCCTGCGGGCGTACCGCGGTGAGAGTTGACGAGTCCCGCATCCCGCGCCGCGCCCAGCACGCGCCGGATGACGACCGGGTTGGTCTTCACGCTGCGCGCGATTGCCGCAGAGGTCGCCGGCCCGCCGCCCAGGCGTGCGTGCAGCTCGATCCATTCCAGTGCGTGCGCCGCGACGGTCAGCCTGCTGTTCGCGCTCAAGAACGCCTTCCTCCGGTATCTGTACGGTACGGCTGGCCCGTTTCGTCCTACGCTGCCTTGAAGAGCTTGGCTGCGCCCCACAGCGATCCAGGGTTCGCGCGCCGGGCATGCTTGCCCAGGACGCTCTCGTACAGCTCCGTTGCGGTGGTGGCCTGCGCCTCGGCGTCGTTGAAGTCGGTCAGGTAGCGGATCGACTCGTCGATGTTCACCGGGTCGTCGCCGCCGCCGGGCTGCTTGTGGCCGGCGACGACGTGGCGCGGGTCCAGGTCCTTGAGCCTGGCCAGGGACGCGATCCACTCCTGGCGCGAGGCCGTCGTAGTCTCCGCAAGGTACATGTGCGTGCGGTTGTAGACCACGTCGCCTGCCACGATCAGCCGCAGGCCCGGGCACCACAGCGCCGTCGTCCCCGCGGTGTCGGTGTGCCCCGCCTCGATGACGCGCAGTTCGTGCTCCTCAAGCCGGATGATGTCGCCGGCCAGTTCCGCGGGGATCACCGGCTGCGGTATCTGGCCGGGGAACAGCCTGCCCCAGAATCCGTCGCGGTACTCGCCGCTGGCCTGGAGGCGCGCCTCGGCGATCGTTCCCGCGGTCGCCACCGCCTGAGCACCGGGGAAAGCCCGCAGCAACTGCCCGGTGCCGTAGACGTGGTCGCCGTGGCCGTGCGTGAGGTAGATGTGCGTCAGGTTGCGCCCGTGCGCCTTCACCCACTCAACCAGGCGCTCGTTCTGCTCGATGGTGGTGAACGTGTCGACCAGCACGGCGTCATGGTCGCCGAAGATCAAGGTCGCTGAGTTCGCCACCCAGCGCAGGTCCTCGTTGTCGCCTGCGGGCAGATCCCGCGTCAGGCCCTCCCTGCGCACCAGGAGGGTCTCGTACTGAAGCTGAGACATCGCCAGGTCCTCTCTTAGCCGGAACTCCCGCCAATGTAACAGGAATGATTACATCAGGCAAGGCGTCTTTGGCGGCCAGTACGAGACGCCATGAGCAGCACGCCGCCGCCATGAGCTTCACCTGCTGGTGGGTGCTGCTACCGCTGGCAGGCGGCGCCCACGTTGTTCTCGAAGATGGAAAAGTGCTTCTCTTCCCGGCCACGGGCCAGCTCGCCGGCGCCGAGGACAAGCCGGACATGGTTCAGGCCGGCGGTGAACAGCCGGACCTGGCCGATGGTGCCGCCGCCGGTCGTCACCCACAGCGCGGCGCGGGCAGCGGACACCGGGCCGGCGTTCAGGGGGCGGGAGACGGTGCCGGTGTGCAGTAGCCGCCAGCCGGGCAGCGTCCGCTCCTGCAGCTGCGGGCCGCAGTCGGCTCCGGTGCGGACGACGGCCAGGTAGACCCGGCGCCGTCCAGGGCTGAATGACAAGCCGCTGCACCTGTCCTGAGCGGATGCGAAAGGTGCGCAGCACCTTCCACGGCACCGGCCGGATCAGCCGGACGGTCGGCCCGGCGGGCAGCCACAGCCGTCCGCCCGTCCAACCGGTCAGCGTGGCCAACCCGCAGCAGCCGCCCGGCCCTACCGTGCGCCGGCTGATCAACCGCATCGTCGCCGGGTCGAACCGGTACAGCGTCAGCGGGCCGAACCGCTCTGCGTTCCGGCTCAGCCAGGCCCGGCCCAGCAGCCACACCCCAGACCTGCTGACCACGACCGGCGCCGCCCCGGACACCGGACCAGCCGAGCGCACATCCGGCAAGGCTCAGCGCCACAGCGGCGGCGGCCCCGCCACCCACCCTGAAGACCGGGACAGTCCGGGCATGCGCATCACTCACCTCGCAAGCTGAGACGCCATTTCCCTGCCCGAGGTTGCCGTCCGTCACCACCGAGCGCCGGGCCAGCGTCTCGGGCCATCGAATGGTCACGGGCGAGAGCCTGCCATTGGGTCGGAGGCAGCTGGCGGCTCCCGCCCAGGGGCCCGGCCCTTGGCTTAGCTCGGCTGCCGTGCCCCGGCTGGCTGCAGGCTGGGAATGATGGCCTGCACCTCGTCCCGCAGCCGCCGGAGCTCTGCCGCTGTGAGGCCCAGCTCGTAGGCGTGATGGTGGCCGGCCTGGGACAGCGTTGCCCAGGCAAGCTCAGCGCGGTGGCTGATCTCAGGATTGCAGTAACGGGGCAGTAGGAGGAACTGTGCCCGGCGAGAGCGGCATGCGGCGACGGGGGGACATGCCGATTCCCAGAACGTGGTCAGCGCGCTCTCCAGGGCCAGCCGGATAAGCCATGCGCAGGCACGGGGCCATGTCCCTCGCGCACCGCTGATGACATCGGTGAGCAGCCGGTCCGCGGCCGCCAGGTAAGCGCCCGGATTCACCCCAGGCTCCCGGTGAGCCGCTTCGTGTCGTTGACCAGCAACTCCAGCGAGCCGCGTGCCGAGCCGTGCACGTTGCCCCTGCAGTCGTTGAGCACGTCGCCGGCCCAGGAGCCGAATCGGTTGTTGAGCGCGGCCTGCACCTCGCTGCCCCGGCTTGCGTCGCCGAACAGGGAGAGGGCGACGATCTGGCTGAGGTTGCCGGCGCGGTCGATCAGCGCGTCGACAGACGCATGGGATTCGCCGCCGCGCAACCGTACCCGCCGGATGTGCTCGTGGCAGGCTGCCTCGATGGCTGACCGGCAGAAACCCGCGACGACCGGACGCCGCACCTCCTCGGCCAGGTCGGCCGTCCTGGCCAGCGCCCAGGCGTCGTCCAGGTACCGAATGACCGGGTCGAGATTCTTGCGCAGCTCCACGATCGACCGCTCGCGGCGCATCACCTCCCAGATCGTGGCGTCAATCTGCAGTCGGCGGATCGCCTCGGGGAGCCGGTCGTCGTGGGTGAACACGATCACCTGCCGCGTGCGGGCCAGGCCCGCGAGTACCTGCGCGAGCCCGTCGATCTTGGATGGGTCCATGCTGTGCACGGGATCGTCGATGAGCAGGAAGCGGAACGGGCTGTCGTCCGCGCTAGCGCGGGGCAGGAAGACCGCGAGGCCGAGAGCCTGCAGCTCGCCCTCGCTCATGACGGCCATCGCCTGGGTGGCGGTGCCATCCACGGTGGCGGGGAACGCCAGCCTGCGGCGCGTGCTGGAACCGTCCAGCCGCATGCCGTCCAGCTCGACGTTGCTTTCCTGGCGCAGCTGCTGCCAGATCTCTTGCGACCGCTGCGCGAACGGCGCGAGCCGGGCTGAGCGGATCTCCTCCGCGGCGGACCTCAGCCATTCGCGGGCGGCCTTGATCCTGGCGGCGGCCGTCTCGTCCTGCGACGCGCGCCGGGCTTCTGCGAGCCAGTGCTGGACGGCGGCGGCATGCTCGCGCCACGCATCATGCCTGGCCTGCAGCCATTCCGCGGCAGCGGACTGTGCAGCGGCGAGCGCGGCGTGCAGCCGGGGGTAGGCCGATCGCAGCTGCTCAGCGACCTGCTGCTGCGTCGTGTCCGGCCCGGTGGCCCGCCAGGTCCGCAGCTCATCGCGGAGGTTCGCTAGCGGCCTGCCGAGTACCGCGGCGGCAGGTTCCAGGTCGCCGGGCAGCGCGCGAGTGGCTGAGTTCAGGAACGCGCCGGCCTCGGTAAGGGCCCGCTTGAGCTCTTGGCTGGCTTCCCGTGCGTCTTCGGAATCGGCGCGGAGCCCGGCCAGCATCTCCGCGGTCTGCGTACGCCAGGGCGAGGTGAGTTCGCCTGTCCTGCAGACGGGGCAAGGACCGTCGCCTTGGTCGGCGTGAAAGGCCAGCGCGATATCCAGCATCTGGCCCACCTGGAGCGCCGCCTGGCTACTGCTTGCCGTGAACGCGGCGGCCTGGTGCGCCGCCGTGTCCAGGGCGGTCGCGAGGGTGGCCGCCTCCGCTGTGCCGGGGATGGCGGCGGCTGCCAGGCGCTGGCACGCGGCGGCTGCCGGGTCGCTGGCGGATTCCCCGGTGCGGGCCAGCAGCGCGTCGAGCTCATCCAAGCTGGGCCGGCGCTTCGCGAGTATCGCCACGGCCTTCCTGGCGCGGTCGTCATCCACCGTTGCTAGCTGGACCCGCAGCCCGTCACGCGCGTCCTTCAGCTCCCTCAGCCGGTCGTCGATGAGTTTCCGGGCGTGCATGAGCCGCTTGTCGGCGGCCGTGACGGGCTCAATTCCCAGGATTGGCGCGAGCGCGTCGAACAGCTCACTCGGGGCAGCGGACGTCAGCCGGCCGAAATCGTGGGCGCTCAGGAAAGGCCGGTACGTCTCCAGGGCGTCGAGCCAGCCAAGTTCGGCCAGGGCGTGGTAGCGGTTCGCGCCATCCACCACGCTGCAGGTGCCCAGGTCCGGATCGGTATCCGTGTCGCGCCAGGTTCGCGTGATCTGGATGGGCGCGACCGCGTCGCCGGCCCGGATGGCGACCTGGATCTGGCACGGGGAGCTGTCATGCAGGTTGCGCCAACCCGCGCGGGAGATGCTCTGGCCGGACAGCCGGTCGCTCTTGCCGGTCAGGGAAAGCTCGGCTGCCTCAGCGAAGCTGGATTTCCCCGAGCCGTTGCGCCCGACGATCAGTGTCAGGCCCGGCCGCCCGGCGAGCCGCAGGCTGGCGCGGCCTCCCACTCCCCGGAAGCCGGCCACCGAGACCGATTCCAGGAAGAGGGAAGCCTGCGGTCGCGCGCCGCGCGTGCTGGGAGTCGGCAGTTCCGGCTCCGTGCCTGCCAGCGCGGCGGCCAGCTGCTCGTCGCCTGCGTAAGCCGCCAGCACCAGCCCGGCCGTCTCTGCCGGTACGTCGTCGCTGGCCAGCTTGTCGAAGACGAGATCCAGAAGCGATTCCTGATTCGGCACGAGGGCCCCCTTCGTTCGCTGCAAAGGACGACAGTACGCCAACTAGCGACAAGTTAAGCTGGAATTTGCTGGAAAACGCTGGACACTGTACAGTCCCTCGCGTGACCGAGTCCATGGAGAGCCTGGAACGCCGCCTCGGCGAGCTGCGCGCCGAGGTGCGGCGGGCCGCCGCAAGCCGCGACACCGCCCGGGTCAGGGTGCTGCGCGCCGAGCTGCGCAACGCGGAGCGGGACTGGGATGACGCCCTGTCGCGGCTGGAGGAGAGGCAGCTGGCGGCCGCGGATCCCGCCGCGCCGCCCGTCCCGCTGCGCACGCAGCCGGACGGGAGCGGGGCAGCGGTCGTGGCAGGCGGGGTGGCAGCGGCCCCCGGGGGCGGGCCGCTGCCACCGGCGAGGCTGGCAGCTGCTCCTGCAGACGGGCCGTTGCTGCCGCTGCGGGAGCAGGTTCACCAGGCGCTGACTTTGCTAGACGTGCCGACAGCGCCGAAGCTGCTGAGCGCGGTGCACGGCGCGTTCTTCGCCGGGGAGATCCCTTCGGCGCGGCTGACCAGCCTGCGCCGCGACGAGGAGCGTTCGTTCCGGTCAGCCCCCTTCGCTCGTCCGTATTATCTGTGCGCTGCGCTGACCGCGGAGCTACTAGCTCCGGCCAGGGGCCTGCTGGCGATTTCGACCTGGCCGATGGACCGGCGTGTCATCGGTCCGCTGAGCCCGCGCGTCAATTACCTGTCGGCCGCCATCCGGGTGGCCGAGAGTTTCCTGCGCATTCCCGGTCCCGGCCCGGCGGCGCAGCGGCTGCTGTGGCGGTTCGCCGCCAATATCCCGGGGGCAGCGGACGGTGCCAGGGCCATGGACCCCGCCATAGTGGCAAGCGCCGCGCGGGCCGAACTCGAGGTTCACGCGGACGACGACCGGGAGACCCGGGCGGCAGCGGCGGCGCGCGCCCGCCGTCAGCTCGACGACGCCGAGCAGCTGTTCGGTAGCCGTCTGCAGACGGTTCCGCAGGCAGGCGCCAGCAGTGAATGACCTCGATGCCCGGCTGGGCCGCATTCGCGGCGACGCAGCGCCCCGCCCTCATAACGCGCGCACGATAGCGGCGCTGACCAGCAACCCAGGCTGCGCCCGCCGGGCGATCATGGACGCGGCCGGCATCGACAAGCCTCGGCTGGCCAGCTACATCGGGTTCCCGGCCCCGTTCGGCCAGTCTCAGTTCGCGATCACGCGGGGAAACGCCTTCGAGGCGCAGGTGAAGGCAAACGGCTGCGCCGAGCTGCTCCGGCTGCTGCGCGAGCGGCTCGGGCTGCCGATCCCCGAGGTTTCCTATGACGATCTGGAGGAGGTGGGCGGCCAGCGCAGTCCGCTCGTGCGGCATGCCAGGACGCGCAACCTGCTGACCAGGGCCGCGCGGGCGGGCGACGACGCCGGGACGCTCTTCGATCACCCGCTGCTGCGCCTGGTGGTGGGCGGCAGACACGTCTACCTGGAGCCTGACCTGATCGCCTTCCGGCTGGGCGGCCGCTTCCATGTGGTCGAGATCAAGTCGTTCGCGGTGATCGACGGCCAGGCCGACGGTGACAAGGTCGCTGCCGCGGCGATCCAGTCCGCTGTCTACGTTCTCGCGCTTCGGGATCTTCTCAGGGAAACCGGGTCCGGGCCAGCGGGCGTCGCGGACGAGGTGATCCTGGTGTGCCCGGAAAACTTCTCCAACCGCCCGGTGGCCACGTTCGTGGACGTGCGCAGGCAGATCACCGTGCTGCGCCGGCAGCTGTCCCGGCTGGCCCGCATCGAGGCGCTAGTTGACCTGCAGCCACCGGGGCTGACCTTCGACCTGGAACTCGACGACGCAGGCGTGCCGCACCGCCCGGCCGCCAGGCTTGCCGATGACGTGCGCGCCGTGCCGGCCAGGTACGCGCCGGAGTGCCTGGCTAGCTGCGAGATGTGCTATTTCTGCCGCGACGAGGCGCGGGGGCAGACCGCCGCGCTTGGCCGTGCCGCCGCCGACGAGCTCGGGGCCGTGCCCACCGTGCTGGTGGCACTCGGCCTGGCCGGCGGCACGATCACCCCCGCCGACGACCAGGCGGAGGCGGCGGACCTGCTCCGGGAGGCCGCCCGGCTGCGCCAGGAATGCCTCGGCGCGACGGCATGACCACGCTGACGTCGCTGGCACG
>JBEKFH010000089.1:0-13319 GCA_050013415.1 Streptosporangiaceae bacterium
GCGATACCAGGACGATCCCGGCTCGGTCGACCAGGCCTGGTGGAACTTCTTCGCCGACTACCAGCCGCAGCAGCCAGACGCAGCTCCGGCACCCGCGTCCCCGGCGCCACCAGTGGCCAGCACCAGGGCGCCGGCACCCGCGTCCCCGGCGCCACCAGTGGCCAGCACCAGTGCGCCGGCGCCCGCCGTCCAGCGGTCAGCAGCCGCTGCGCCGGCGCCCGCCGTCCTGGCGCCCGCGTCGCCGGAGCCGGTGGTCCCCGAGTCCGCATCGACCGGCGGGAATGCCTCGGCAAACGGGACAGGCGCAGCGGGCGGGGCCGCTGCAGCGGCAGACGCCGCCAGGGAGCAGGCAGACGCCGCCAGGGAGCAGGCTGCCCCGGTGCCGGCGGACCTGCCGGCCTCGGTTCCGGCGGTGCCAGCCCAGCCAGCGACCGCGCTGCGGAGCGGGGCCACCGAGATCCGCCTCCGCGGCGCCGCCGCGCGCACGGCGCAGAACATGACCGCGAGTCTCGCCGTGCCGACCGCGACAAGCGTGCGCGCGATCCCGGCGAAGCTGCTGGTCGACAACCGCATCGTGATCAACAATCACCTCAGCCGGGGCCGCGGCGGCAAGGTGTCGTTTACTCACCTCATCGGCTATGCCGTGGTCAGGGCCCTGGCCGCCGCGCCGGAGATGAACAATTCCTACGCCGAGGCGGATGGCAAGCCGCTGCTTGTCGAGCCCGAGCATGTCAACCTCGGCCTCGCGATCGACGTGCAGAAGGACGACGGATCACGGCAGCTGCTGGTGCCGGGCATCAAGTCCGCCGAGATGATGGATTTCCGCCAGTTCTGGATGGCGTATGAGGACGTGGTCCGCAAGGCACGGATCGCCAAGCTGACGGTCGAGGACTTCGCGGGCACCACGATCAGCCTGACGAACCCGGGCACCATCGGCACCGAGCACTCGGTGCCCAGGCTGATGGCCGGGCAGGGGTGCATCGTCGGCGTCGGCGCGATGGAGTACCCGGCGGCCTATCAGGGCGCGTCGCAGGAAACGATGGCCAGGCTCGCCATCAGCAAGACCGTCACGCTGACCTCGACCTACGATCACCGGATCATCCAGGGAGCGCAGTCCGGCGACTTCCTCAGGCTGATCCACCGGCTGCTGCTCGGCGAGGACGGCTTCTACGATGCGGTCTTCCAGGCGCTGCGGATCCCGTACGAGCCGATCCGGTGGGTCAGGGACATCCCGGCCGGGCACGAGGACGACATCAGCAAGGCCGCCCGGGTGCACGAGCTGATTCACGCCTACCGGGTGCGCGGCCACCTCATGGCGGACACCGACCCGCTGGAGTACAAGCAGCGCAAGCACCCTGACCTGGACATCAACGAGCACGGCCTGACCCTGTGGGATCTCGAGCGGGAGTTCGCGACCGGAGGATTCGGCGGATCCCCGCGGATGCGGCTGCGGGAGATTCTCGGCGTGCTGCGCGACTCGTACTGCAGGACGGTCGGCGTCGAGTACATGCACATGCAGAACCCGGAGGAACGCGCCTGGCTGCAGGAGCGGGTCGAGCGACCGCACGGCAGGGCCGAGCATGACGAGCAGATCCGCATCCTGTCCCGGCTGAACGTGGCCGAGGCGTTCGAGATGTTCCTGCAGACGAAGTTCGTCGGCCAGCGCAGGTTCTCGCTAGAGGGCGCCGAGTCGCTCATCCCGCTGCTCGACGCGGTGCTGACCGAGGCAGCCAGGCAGCACCTGGATGAGGCCGTCATCGGGATGGCCCACCGCGGCAGGCTGAACGTCCTGGCGAACATCGTCGGGAAGTCCTATGCGCAAATCTTCCAGGAGTTCGAGGGGAACCTGGACCCGAGCACGACGCACGGATCCGGTGACGTGAAGTACCACCTGGGCGCGGACGGCGTCTACGCCACGGGTGACGCCGAGATCAAGACGTCGCTGGTGGCCAACCCGAGCCACCTGGAGGCGGTCGATCCTGTCGCCGAGGGCATCGTCCGGGCCAAGCAGGACGTCATCGACAGGGGCGAGCCCGGGTTCACCGTGCTGCCGGTCCTCATCCACGGCGATGCAGCGTTCGCCGGCCAGGGGGTCGTAGCCGAGACGCTCGAGCTGTCGCAGCTGCGCGGCTACCGGACCGGCGGCACCGTCCACATCGTGGTCAACAACCAGGTCGGCTTCACCACGGCACCGGAGTCCTCGAGGTCGAGCGTGTACAGCACGGACGTGGCCAGGACCATCCAGGCACCGATCTTCCATGTCAACGGGGACGACCCGGAGGCGGTCGCGCGAATCGGCAGGCTGGCGTTCGCCTACCGGCAGGAGTTCAGGAAAGACGTCGTCATCGACATGGTCTGCTACCGCAGGCGCGGTCACAACGAGGCCGACAACCCGTCGTTCACCCAGCCGCACATGTATGACCTGATCGACGCCAAGCGGTCGACCCGCAAGCTCTACACCGAGTCGCTCATCGGGCGCGGCGACATCACGATGGAGGAGGCCGAGCAGGCGCTCCGCGACTACCAGCTGGAGCTCGAGCGGGCCTTCAAGGAGACCAGGGACGCCGCCAGCTCACCGGCAGAGCCGGGCGCGGTGGTCATGCCTCAGCCGGGGCTGCGGCTGCCGACCGCTCCCGACCAGACCCCCACGGCGATCACCGACGAGTCCATCAAGCGCATCATCGATACCCAGCTGACCATGCCCGACGGCTTCACCCCGCACCCGAGGCTGGCGCCGTTGCTGCAGCGCCGCGCGACCATGGTGGCTGAGGACGCCATCGACTGGGCGACCGGTGAGCTGCTCGCTTTCGGATCCGTGCTCATCGACGGCCATACGGTGCGGCTGGTCGGGCAGGACACCCGCCGGGGCACCTTCGGGCAGCGGCACGCCGTCATCGTCGACCGGCACACCGGGGAGGAATACACGCCGCTCCGGCAGTTCAACAGCGCGACCGTGCGGTTCCACACCTACGACTCGCTGCTGTCGGAGTTCGCCGCGGTGGGATTCGAGTACGGCTACTCGGTCGCCAGGCCCGATGCCCTGGTGTGCTGGGAGGCCCAGTTCGGCGATTTCATCAACGGCGCGCAGACGATCGTGGATGAGTTCATCAGCTCCGGCGAGCAGAAGTGGGGCCAGCGCTCCGGCGTGGTACTGCTGCTGCCGCACGGCTACGAGGGCCAGGGGCCTGACCACTCGTCGGCCAGGACAGAGCGCTTCCTCGGGCTCTGCGCGCAGGACAACATGACGGTCGCCATGCCGACAACGCCCGCGAACTACTTCCATCTGCTCCGCTGGCAGGCGCTGTCCGGGCGGGTCAAGCCGCTGGTCGTCTTCACGCCCAAGTCGATGCTGCGGCTGAAGACCGCGACATCGCCCGTCGCGGCGTTTACCTCGGGGTCCTTCCGCCCGGTGCTCGGCGAGCAGCCCGGCAGCGACGACGCGGCAGTGCGGACAGTGCTGATCTGCGCCGGCAAGATCTACTATGACCTGGCCGCAAAGCGCGAGGCCGACGGGCTTACCGGCATCGCGATCGTGCGGCTGGAGCGGCTGTACCCGCTGCCTGCCGACGAGCTGCTCGCTGAGCTGTCCAGGTACCCGGGCGCCACGGAGATCCGCTGGGTCCAGGAGGAGCCTGCCAATATGGGCGGCTGGCCGCACATGGCGCTTCGGCTACCGGAGCTGCTGCGCCGGCCGATCCGGCCGGTCTCGCTGCCGCCGAGCTCGGCTCCGGCAGGCGGTTCCGCCAAGGCGCACGCGGCCGAGCACGCTGCGCTGATCGACACGGCGCTGCGCCAGGACCGCTAGCCGATGTATTTCACCGACCGCGGCATAGAGGAACTGGCGGACCGGCGCGGCGACGACGAGGTTACGCTGGGGTGGCTGGCCGAGCGGATGCGCGAGTTCGTCGATCTCAGCCCCGAGTCCGCGGTGCCGGTCGACCGGCTCGCGAGCTGGCTGGCGCGGATTGACGAGGACGACGAGTAGCGCGGGCCGGCTGGCGGGCACGGGAGCACGCTGGCCAATTCGCGATACATCTTGACTTTCGGATGACACGACATATCGTCAGTATCGTTGGCGTCCGCGGAGCCAAGCCGCCAGCAAGGCGCCGGCCGGCCGGGAACAGGCGGCCCAGGAGCGGGCGGCCCAGGAGCAGGCGGCCCAGGAGCAGGCGGCCCAGGAGCGGGCGGCCCAGGAGCAGGCGGCCCAGGAACAGGCGGCCCAGGAGCGGGCGGCCCAGGAGCGAGAAGGAGGCACGATGCCGCGCTGGATCATCGACGCCCCGAAGGTTCTCGAGTTCGACGGCGTCGCGGCGCTGCGGGTCCGGGTCATCTCCGGCACCGTCGCGGTTCTCGCGTCCGATGCCGGGCCAGCCGTCGATGTCGCCAGCCTGGCGGGCCAGCCGCTGCTGATCAGTCATGAGGCAGGCATCCTGACGGTCAGCTACGAGGATCTGTCCTGGGACGGACTGCTCGGCTGGCTGCGCCCGCAGCGGCATTCCGCTGACGTCACGATCACCGTGCCGCGTGGCTGCCCGACGCAGCTCGGCGTCGTGAACGCCAGCGCCATCGTGTCCGGAATCTCGGCGAATGTCTCCATCAAGAGCGTATCCGGCGACATCACGCTCGATAGCGTGAGCGGCAAGGTGGACGCGAAGACCGTGTCCGGCGACCTGGAGGCGCGCGGGCTGGACGGCGGCGTCACGTTCAACTCGGTGTCCGGGGACCTGACGCTGGCCGGAGGATCCGTGCAGGAGCTTGACGCGAAGACCGTCAGCGGGAAGGTCACCGCCGACGTCGGCCTGCGGCCCGGCGGCGCCCTCCGGGTCACCACGGTCTCCGGTGAGGTGGCAGTCAGGCTGCCGGCCGGAACCAGCGCGGAGGTGGATCTCCGGTCCACCTCGGGCAAGGTGCGGACCGGGTTCGACGATCTGCAGTCTGCCCGGGGCCCGGGCTCCAGCACCGTGGCCGGGACGCTCGGTGACGGCGCGGGAAGGATAACCGTCACGACCCTGTCCGCGCCCGTCACGCTGCTCCAGCGGGGGCAGCCGCCGTGTCCGGCAGATACGCCAGGCGGCCCGGCGGGTGAGGCCTGATGAGCCCGGTCTTCCGGCACGGCCGGCTCCGGCTTTACCTGCTCAAGCTGCTCGATGAGGCGCCCCGGCATGGCTACGAGGTCATCCGGCTGCTGCAGGACCGTTTCATGGGTGTCTACGCCCCGTCCCCGGGCACCATCTATCCCCGGCTGGCCAGGCTGGAGGAAGAGGGGCTGGTCACCCACGACGAGGTGGACGGCAAGAAGGTGTACCGGATCACCGACAAGGGCCGCGAGGAGATCCGGGGCAGGCTCGATGACCTGGCGGACCTTGAGGAGGAGATCACCGAGTCAGTCAGGGATATTGCGCGGGAGGTCACCGAGGACGTCCGGGATACTGTCCGGAACCTCCGGGAGGAGCTGACCGCGGCGTCACGCGAGGTAAGGGACGGCAGGGAGCGGGCCCGCGACGCCGCGCGGGAGCAGGCCAGGAGGGCCCGCGATGAAGTGCGGGACAGCGCCAGGCAGGCGCGGGACGAACTGCACGGCGAATCCAGCGTCACGAGCGGCGGCAGCCCTCGTGACCAGGCTGGCGACCCCGCGGGCGGCGTCGCCGAAGGGACCAGGCGCGCCGGCAGGCCTGCGCAGTCCGGCGATGGCACGGAGACCGCCGGCGGCACCGGGGGCCGTGACGGCGGCACGGGAGGCTACGGCCGTGGCGCTGGAGGCCGTGGCGGCAGGGAATCGGCTGGCAGCCGCGCGCGGGCGGGCGGCGGCAGGGACCGGCCCGGCGGAGAGGAACGGGGCGAGCGGCCGGGCTGGCAGGAGTGGCCGGGCTGGACCGGCTGGGCCAGCCGGACGGGCTGGCGCGGCTGGCCTGACGCGGCGGGCCGGCCAGGACGCGCCGGCCGGCCAGGCACCGGCC
The DNA here is from genome assembly GCA_050013415.1 of Streptosporangiaceae bacterium. Classification (GTDB taxonomy): domain Bacteria; phylum Actinomycetota; class Actinomycetes; order Streptosporangiales; family Streptosporangiaceae; genus Palsa-506. The sequence goes on from JBEKFH010000089.1 coordinate 5,958, forward strand.
AGCCAGGCACCGGCCAGCCAGGCACCGGCCAGCCAGGCACCGGCCGGTCAGGCACGGACAGGCCAGGCGCCGGCCGGCCGGACGCTGGCATGTTCAGGGACCTGGAGCGGATGGGGCTCGACTTCGCCAGGGAACTCATGGCCGCCTCGTGGCGGACTGATGCCTTCGGGGCGGATGCCCTCACCGATCTTCGCGTCATCCTTGAGGACACGCTGACCAGGATCAAGGACGAGGTCTTCGGCACCGCCGGCCCCTGGTCGGCCGAGACGGACAAAGAAGGCGCAAGCCCCGCGGACGGCAAGAGCGGCGAGAGCGGCGCGGGCCCCGGCGGCGAAGGCGGCGAGGCTGGCGCCGAAGACGAGACCGGCGGCTCCGCGAGCACGGAAGGTAACTAGAGCGCCGGTCAAGTAGCGGGGCCGGGTTTCGTCGTGGCCCTGGCTGGTGGTGGTCACTTGTGCTACTTCCTGTTCGTAGCGGTGGTGGGGTTCCGTGTGCGAGCAGGGAGGTAGGTCGATGCGTCCTGTGGTGTGGCGTCCGCCGGTGGAGCCGTCGGCGGCGGAGCAGTTGGTGATCAAGGCGGTGCGGCGGGCGAAGCTGTTCGTGTTCTTGCGGGAGCACCGGCATGAGCTGTTCGACGAGGAGTTCCAGGCGGAGCTGGCCGCGACGTACGCGGACAGCCCGAAGGGGCAGCCGCCGGTGCCGCCGGCCCGGTTAGCGCTGGCCACGATCCTGCAGGCCTACGCCGGGGTGTCCGATGATGAGGTGATCGAGGCGACGGTGATGGACCGGCGCTGGCAGCTGGTGCTGGACTGCATGGACGCCGGCCAGCCGCCGTTTTCCAAGGGCACTCTGGTGGGGTTCCGGAAGCGGCTGATCGAGGCGGACCTGGACCGTGCGCTGGTCGAGCGGTCGGTGGCGCTGGCGGCGCGGACGGGAGGGTTCGGCGCGCGGGCGCTGCGGGCGGCGCTGGATTCCTCTCCGTTGTGGGGGGCGGGCCGGGTGGAGGACACGATCAACTTAATGGGACACGCCCTGCGCAAGGCCCTGGGCGTGATCGCGGTCGCGCAGGGGAGGGGGCAGGCCGCAGGGACCGCCATCGTGGCGGCGCAGGCGGGCGTGCCGGAACTGGGCGCCTCCAGCCTGAAGGCGGCGCTGGACCGGGACTGGGACGATCCGGCCGCCCGGGACCTGGCCCTGGGCGAGGTGCTGGGCTTCCTGGATCAGGTGGAGGCGTTCGCCGCCGGACATTACGGCGGCCAGGCCGCGGCGGCGGTGGCGGTCGCCCGCCAGGTCCGCGACCAGGACGTGGACTACTCCGGGGCGGCGCCGTCGCTGCGCCGCGGGGTCGCCCGTGACCGGCGGATCAGCGTCGAGGACGGCCAGATGCGGCACGGCCGCAAGAGCAGGTCCCTGCGCACCGGCGGCTACAAGCGCCACGTGCTCCGCGACCTGGACACCGGCCTGATCCCCGCGGTCGGCATCACGCCGGCGAACCGGCCCGAGGCGGAGGTTACCGGCGGCATCGCCGCTGACCTGCAGGCCGCCGGCCGGACGCTGGCCGAGCTGCACATCGACCGCGCCTACCTGTCCTCGGACCTCGTCCGTGACCGCGGGCCGGACCTGACCGTCTACTGCAAGGCGTGGCGGGTGCGCAACACCGGCGGCCGGTTCGCCAAAGGCGAATTCAGCATCGACTTCGGCGCCGGGCAGCTGACCTGCCCCGCGGGGGTGAGCATGCCGTTCGGGCCCGGCCAGACCGTCCGCTTCCCCAAACGCGCCTGCGCGGCCTGCCCGCTCCGGGCCCGCTGCACCACCAGCAGCAACGGGCGCAGCGTCGCCATCCACCCCGATGAGGCGCTGCTCGCCGAGCTCCGCGAGCGCCAGGCCACTCCCGAAGGCCGCGCGAAGCTACGCGAGCGCGTCAAGATCGAGCACGCCCTCGCCCACGTCGGCCACTGGCAAGGCCGCCGGGCCCGCTACAGAGGCACCCGCAAGAACCTGTTCGACCTGCGCCGCGTCGCCGTCGTCCACAACCTCCACGTCATCGCACGCCAGCCCGCCGGTGACTACCGGCTGGCAGCCTGACCGCTACTTGACCGGCGCTCTAGCGCGGCGTCCGCCGAGGTTCACCGGTCGTTCCGGCGCCCGCCCGTGGCGAGCGCCTGCGGGCAGGCCGACCGGTAGCTGGTTGGCTCGTCAGACTGTGAGGACGACCTTTCCGAAGAGGTCGCCGGAGATCATCGCCGCGAATCCGTCGGCGGCGCCGGCCAGCGGCAGGATGCGGTCGATCTTCGGGCGAACGCCGGTCTGCTCGCAGAATCGCAACAGGCGGCCGAGCTGATCACGCGATCCCATCGTGGATCCCACGACGGACAGCTGCAGGAAGAAGACGCGAGTCAGGTCAGCCGGCGGCACCGACCCGCTGGTCGCTCCGGAGATCACGATGGTTCCGCCGGGCCTGAGCGCGCGCAGCGAGTGCGCCCAGGTGGCCTCGCCCACGGTCTCCATGACCGCGTCCACGCGCTCCGGCAGCCGGGCACCGGACGGGAACGCCTGATCCGCGCCAAGCTCGAGCGCCCGCTCGCGCTTCGCCGCACTGCGGCTCGTCGCCCAGACGCGGTAACCCGCTGCCCGCCCGAGCAAGATCAGCGCCGTGGCGACTCCGCCGCCGGCGCCCTGGACGAGCACGGTCGCCCCCGGCTCCAGCCCTGCCTTGGCGAAGAGCATGCGATAAGCGGTCAGGTAGGCGGTTGGCAGGCAGGCGGCCTCGGCGAAGGACAGGCAGGACGGCTTCGGCAGCAGGTTCCGCCGCGGCACGGCGACCCGCTCGGCGAACGTCCCGTCGTGCCGCTCCGACAGCAGCGAGCGCGACGGGTCGAGGGTCTCGTCCCCTCCCCCGGTCAGCGGATCGCCGACGACCGCGTGGATGACTACCTCGTTGCCGTCCTCATCAATGCCCGACGCGTCGCAGCCGAGGACGATCGGGAGCCGGTCTGCCGAGATTCCGACGCCGCGCAGGGTCCAGACATCATGGTGATTCAGCGCGGCGGCCCTGACCGAGACCGTCGTCCAGCCTGCCGGGGGCGACGGATCCGGGTGCTCACCCAGGGCCAGGCCCGCCAGCGGGTCGTCGGGAGCGAAACGCGCGGCGGTGACTGCGAACATGCGTGGACCCTAGTGCACGTCTCCGTAAGTTCGTCGGGTGTTTACGGGGTCCTCGCCGTGGGGCGAGCGACTCCCGCCCGGCTCGGGTGGGGGCGGGCGGGGCGGGCCGGTGCCGGCCAGGGTGCCGGCCCGGCGGGCGACCGCCCAGGAGACGACCATCTGGGCGGCTTCGTGCTGGGCCTGGGCCACCCTGCGCCGGTGCCGGGCCTCGGCCAGCCGCTGCGCCCGGCGGTGCTGGCGCCACCGCCGCGACCCCTTCTGGCCCGGTGCAGGGGCGCGGCGGGCGGCGGCACGGGTCCGGGCCTTGGTGTCCGCGTCGTGCTGGTGGTGCTCGGCGCGGATAGCACTTCTGGCCAACACGACCCCCGACGAAATAGCGGGCGGAGCCACTAAGCTGCCGCGGCCAGTCAGGCGGCCAGTGGGCCGGCCGGCACCGCGCGAGACGGCGTCCAGCGGATCGGCCGACATCGCACGAGGCAGGCGAAAACGGGACCCGGGGGCGGCGCCGGTGAGACGGCAGACGCTGAGTGAGACGGGAGTCGCTGAAGGCAATACTGCCCGCAGAATCGTGTGCCATACTTCGGTGCGGGCAATGGCCCAGACATACCCCCGCAGGTGAAGGATCTCAGTGGATCTCACCGCCTACGCTGAGCTGGCAGTGCGGCTCGTCAACTCTGCCGATAATGGTGACGGGCACGATGACCGGCTTAGCAGCCCTGAGGCGTTCCGCGCCCTGACAGCGGACCGCCCTCATTTGGCTGGCCAGGTCACGCGCAACGACCTGGAAGCGCTCCGCCAGCTCCGCGGCGAACTCACGAGCATCTTCATGGCTTCGGTGGAGGGCGACGAGCCGGCCGCGGTCGGGCGGCTGAATGCGCTGCTCATTCGTCATCCCGTTCATCCGGTGATTTCAGGGCATGACAATCAGCGCTGGCACCTGCATTTAAGCGACGGCGGTTCGGTAGCCGACAGGTATGCGGCGGGCGCGGTGATTGGGCTCGCGACAATCGTCACCCAGCTTGGCGCGGACAGGCTTGGCGTCTGCACGCTGGCCTCGTGCCACGGGGTATTCATCGATGCCAGCACCAACCGGTCCCGGCGGTATTGCTCGGAGCACTGCGCGAGCAGGGCCAACGTCACCGCGTTCCGCGCCCGGCGGCGGACCGGCAGCGCCGGCCCCGCCTCGACCGCAGCGGGCTGAGCAGCGCGGCTGCAGGCTGAGCAGCACTGCTGCACATCGTTTCGTCATTGTTTCAGCAAGATGAACGCAGCTAGCGACCACCACGATAACCGCAGGCTGACCGCCGGCCGATGGCGGCCGACGCGACCGCAATGGCGTTCGTCAATCGTGATCACGCGGTGCCGGCAATCAGCCGGCGATGTCATCCGGGGCACGCTTAGATCAGGCCAGATCACTGACACGGAAGTCATGTGCGTTACCGAAATGACGCCAGCTGGCTGCTTCTCAGGGCCAGAGTCGATCATTACCATGAGCCGTACTAACAGGCCGTACCGGGGAAGAAGGGTCGGACATGGCACCCGGCGCCGCCTACCACTCACAGGAAGGCCACGACTATGAGTGACCTCTCGCAGGTTCCACCGAGGCTGAAGCGGGACGTGGGCCTGCTGCCGCTCTTCATGGTCTCGGCCGGATCCGTCATCGGCTCCGGCTGGCTGCTCGGCGCGCTCAACGCGTCCATAGCCGCCGGGCCCGCCTCGATAATTTCCTGGGCAATCGGGGCCATCCTGCTGATCGGCATCGCGCTGACGTACGCCGAGCTGGGATCGACCTACCCGATCTCGGGCGGCACCGCGCGCTTCACCTGGATCCACACCGGGACCCTCGGCGGTTTCTTCGCCGGGACTTTCTCCTACCTGCAGGCCGTCGCCATCGCCCCGATCGAGGTGGAGGCCTCGCTGGGCTACGTGGACGGCAAATGGACTTGGTTCGGCCTGGTCAACTCCAAGGGGCTGCTCACTGGTAAGGGCCTTGTGGTCGCTGTGCTGGCGATGTTCCTGTTCATGGGCATCAACCTGGCGGGCGTGAAGTGGATGGCCGAGGGCAACACCATCGCGATGATCTGGAAGATCGGCGTGCCGGTGCTCACCATCATCTTTATCGTCGCCCACTCCTTCCACGGCTCGAACTTCCACGCTGGCGGCGGGTTCATGCCGTTCGGCGTCAAGGGCGTGCTCGTGGCCCTGCCGCTGGGAGTCATCTTCGCCCTGGAAGGCTTCGAGCAGGCCGCCCAGCTCGCGGGCGAGGCCCGCAACCCCCGGCGGGACGTCCCGATAGCCGTGGTCGGCTCGATGCTGCTGGGAGCGGCGCTTTACATGGCCCTCCAGGTCACCTTCATCGGGGCCGTCAATCCGCACAACGTGGCGCACAACTGGCTCACCCCGTTCGGCGCCGGCACTGGCAACTTCGGCCCCTACTACTCGCTGGCCACGGCGGCCGGCCTTGGCTGGCTGGGCTGGATCCTGATCATCGACGCGGTGATCTCGCCGGGAGGTACCGGCCTGGTGTACCTGGCCGGCACCTCCCGGCTGTCCTACTCGCTGGCCCGGATCAGGTTCCTGCCGCCGGTCTTCGCCACGATCGACCGCCGCGGCGTGCCCTGGTTCAGCATCCTCTTCGGCGGCGTGTTCGGATGCTTCCTGTTCCTGCCGTTCGGTGGCTGGGCCAAGCTCGTCGGGGCCATCACCGCGGCGTCCTCGTTCATGTACAGCTTCGCGCCAGTCGCCGCTATCTCGCTGCGTAAGAGCGACCCTGACCGCGAGCGCCCCTACCGGGTTCCCGGCCTCCCGGTCATCGCCCCGATAAGCTTCGCCGTCTCGGGCCTGATCATCTACTGGAGCGGCACGACGAACCTGGTCAAGCTCGACCTGGCAGTGGTGTTCTTCCTGATCCTGTACGTCATCGCCCGCATGGTCGACCCGAGCCAGGCCCCGATCGACTTCGGGGCGGGAGTGTTCTGCGTGCCCTGGATCGTCGGCCTGACCATCTTCTCCATCTTCGGCGGCAGCTATGTCGGCGGATACCCCTCGGTGTTCGGCATCAAGATCAACCATCACCTGCCGTTCTGGTGGGACATCGGCTCGATCGCGGTGTTCAGCTTCATCGTCTTCTACTTTGCCGTGAACACCCGCCTCGGCCCGGAGCGGGTCAACACCAACGTGCTGGAGGCCGTGGCCGACGCGCACCAGGAGGATCTCGACCTCGGAATCGGCGAGCCCGCCTGACGGCAGCGAGCAGCCCCGAGCCGGGCCGCGGGCCCCGTTCCCACCTTCCGGGAACGGGGCCCGCGGTGTTGCGCCGCGGGCGTCAGCCGCGCCGCAATGGCCAGTAGCGGAACAGGGCCCGGCCCTCGATGAGCTCCGCCGGGACCGGGCCGAAACTGCGGCTGTCGATGGCCCCGGCCGCCGGGTTGTCCGAGCCCAGCCACCAGCCACCGGACTGCCGTCGCGCGGCGCGCTTGACCAGCAGCATGTCCGGGCGGCCCGGATGCCGCGCGACAACGATCTGGCCAGGCGCGATACGTGCGCGCCAGGAGGTGCGCGGGGCGTTGGCGGCCAGCGGCCGGGAGGCAGCCGGCGTCCGCAGCACGAGCAGCCAGTCGCCCGGCCGCAGGGCCGGCTCCATCGACCGCTCGGCCACCGCCACGCGCCATAACGGCCAGTGCATCCAGCCCTCCCTGATTGCTTCCGCCGGCACGGGGTACTGTCGGAATCCGGTACCCATGATCCGACATGAGAGAAGGAGATCCATGAGGCTGCTCGCACGTCTTCTCCAGCCGCGGGCCACCGCGCACGCGCACTGCGACCTTCCCTGTGGCGTCTATGATCCGGCACAGGCCCGGATCGAGGCCGAGTCCGTCAAGGCCATCTGCGAGAAGTACCAGCAGAATGAAGACCCGGTGTTCCGCGCCCGCGCGCTGCAGATCAAGGAGGAGCGGTCCGAGCTCGTCAAGCACCATTTGTGGGTGCTATGGACCGACTACTTCAAGCCCCCGCACTTCGAAAAGTACCCGCAACTGAACGAGATGTTCAACGAGGCGACCAAGCTGGCCGGCGCGGGCGGCACGAAAGGCAGCACCGACCCGGGCACGGCCGACAAGCTGCTCACAAAGATTGACGACATCGGGAAGATCTTCTGGGAGACGAAGCAGGGTTAGATCACGCCAGGTCGATATCCTG
>JBEKFH010000090.1:0-13298 GCA_050013415.1 Streptosporangiaceae bacterium
CATCGAGCACCAGCAGCCCAGGTGCGGCGCGGCCGGCTTGTAGCCGGGACGGTGCCGTGATCACCTCGGTGGCCGTCCGCAGCGCCTGCTCCCAGCCGGCGAACCCGAACGCGCCAGCCGACAGCGCGGCCCAGGACGCGAGCGAGTCGCCGAACCGGCGCAGCGAGACCGGCTCGGCCTGCTCGGTGGCCAGGTGGTAGAGCCCGCCGACCGCATCGCCGCCAACGTCAGGCTAGCGCGGGGTGAGCTCGGTTTCGTGCCGGGGAACCCTGAGCACCAGCACGACGGTGTCGTCGCTGACCTGCGCGCCGCTGAAGGCCCGCACGGCCTGCTGGATGGCGTCGGCGGTCCGCGCCGCGGGCATGTCGCCCAGGCCGGCGATCACGCCGCGGAGCCGGTCATCGCCGTAGAGGTCACGGTCGAAGCGGCCGCGGGCCTCGGTGACTCCGTCACTGAACATGATCATGCTGTCGCCGGCCCGCAGCAGCTTCCGTGCGTCGTGCAGGTCAGGATGGGGGAAGAGCCCGAGCAGGGTTCCCGGCAGCCCGAATGACTGCACGCGGCCATCCGCGCGGCGCACCAGCGCGAGCGGGTGGCCCCCCGAGCTGATCTGCACGGAAGCACCGCCGATGGTCGGCCGCACGGTGGCGTAGATCGCGGTCAGGAATCGCAGGTCATCGGTGAGCCACTCCAGCAGCGCCTGGTTCAGGGCGGCAAGGATAAGCCGCGGCCTGGTCTCCCTGTGCGCCTCCGCTCGCAATGTGTAACGGGCAAGCGCGGTGCTCTTGGCCGCCGGGACTCCCTTGCCGCACACATCGCCGACGACCATCCCCCAGCTTCCCCGCACGGACGGGAACACGTCGTAGAAGTCCCCGAGAACCTCCGCCCCGGTTCCCCCGGCCACATAACGCGCGGCGACCTGCAGGCCAGGGACGTCGGGCAGCCGCGGCGGCAGCAGGCTCTCCTGCAAGGTCTGGGCTAGCGCGGCGCGTTCGGCGCCATCGCGCAGCGCGACCTGGAGCGCGACCTCGTCAGAGGCGACATGAGACAGCGTCTCCAGGAACTCGAGATCCCTGGCGCTCCAGTGCCGCGGCACATGGTCGGCAACGCAGAGCGCGCCCGCGACGTGGCCACCCGGGCCGCGGATGGGGAATCCGGCCCACGCGACCACGCCCGGCCGCCCGGCCTGGCGGCAGCCGGCGGTGCGCGGGTCCAGCCGTGCGTCGTCGATGACCAGCCGTGCCCCGGAGTCGATCACGTACTCCCGCAGCACCCGCTCGACCGGGCTCCGCCGGCTCGCGGTGTCCGCGGCGGCGTCGCCGATCCTCGCGACGGGACTGCGCTCATGGACTACCGTCACAGACGCCAACGGCATGCCCAGCACCATGGCCGCCAGCCGTGCTACGTGGTCGAACGGCCGGTCCGCCCTGGCGCTCCTCAGGCGGCTCCGCCGGGCCGGCGGCCCGGGCGCTTCCACCGGCACGAGCCTGGTCACTCCGCGCAGCCTGCGGACGGGGCTGCGGTCGCTGCCAAGAACTGTCATATCTGCCGCTTCCGCCGTGATTGTGCCATTGCATGTGAATATCTGAGCGAAGCGGGGTCCAGGCCTCAAGTTTTCCAATTCAACCACAGAACGGGCGGGCCAGCCCACGCCTTTCTCCAAATGCCTGAAATTGCCTGGCTGCCTGGGAAGTTAAGCAATTTTGGGCTGCGGGTGACTTATCTGCTGAACACGCGAAATTATCGGCGGCCGGCCGTAGCGGGCGCTGCGACGCATGGCGGGCCGCGACGTCCTGGCCGGGCCGGCCAGGGCTGGGAAGCGGGCCGAGGCCGATGCGGAGATCGTGGCGGAGCGCTGAAGCGGCGATCGTGACGGAGCGCTGAAGCGGGAATAGTCAAGGTCAACAGAGGCGGAGAACAGGCGGGGCCGAGGCGGGGGCTGGGGGAGCGGCAGCGAGGGTACCTCGAGCCTGACGGCGGCGAGGACGCGGGCGGTCAGCCCCCGGCGCATGCGGTGATTCGCTGCTAGAATGGGTAAAAGCCAACATGTTCATACCAAAATCCAGTCAGAAATATCACGGCTCGGCGAGGACGGAAGCAGCTTATCCCAGCCAAAGATTCGCAGGCCGGAGAATATGGACCTATAAAGAACGCTGGGTCATACAGCCGCTGGCGGTGAACGGCGCATTACCGAACCCGTCACTAGCAAATAGGTAGTAGATCGATCAGGCGGGAGCCCCACCACATGACCGACAGGACCACAGCAGGAGCCGGCCAGCCAGCCGCCGGGGCCGGCCATCAGGCCGCGCGCGAGATGGCCTGGCAGGCCGCCGAGGCGGCCGCGGAGGCGCTGGCCCCGGAGGCCGCCGAGTTCGCCTCCCTGGACATGGCGGGCTTCGCCGAGTCCACCCTCGCCGTGCTCAGGCGCGCGACCGGACATCCGGCCGACGTGGCTTCGGCCATGCTGCGATTCTGGACCAGCCTGGCGAGGATCGGGCCGGTCGCCACTGCTCGCTGGCTCGGCTCGGCTGCGGAACCGCCGGTCCCAGCCGGTGATGACAAGCGGTTCGCTGACCGGTCGTGGACCGACAACCCCGGGTTCTTCGCCATCCGGCAGGCCTACCTCGCCGCGACCCGGCTGACCGGCGACCTGCTCGCGGCCGGCGCCGGCGACACGATGGCCGACGCGAAGGCGGAGCTGGCCACGGGATTCCTGCTGGACGCCCTGGCGCCGACGAACTTCCTGCTCACCAACCCGGCGGCGATCAAGCGGGCGATGGAGACCGGCGGCGCAAGCCTGGCGGCCGGTGCCCGCAATTTCCTTGACGACCTGCTGCGCAATGGCGGGCGCCCCCGCCAGGTCGACGCGAGCTCGTTCGCGGTCGGGGAGAATCTCGCAGCCACGCCCGGCAAGGTCGTGTTCAGGAACGAGCTGATGGAGCTCATCCAGTACGAGCCGCAGACGCCCAGGGTCCGGGCGATCCCGATGCTCGCCAGCCCGCCGTGGATCAACAAGTACTACATCATGGACCTGGCGCCGGGGCGCAGCTTCATCGAGTGGGCCGTGCAGCACGAGCGCACGGTCTTCGCCATCTCCTATCGCAACCCGGACGCGTCCATGCGCGACGTGACCCTGGACGATTACCTCATCCACGGCCCGCGCGATGCCCTCGACGTCATCGCGGACATCACCGGCGCCGCGAAGATCGACATCACCGGGCTGTGCCTGGGCGGCGCGCTGACCGGCATGCTGGCGGCCTACCTCGTCGGCACCGGCGATGACAGGATCGGCTCGATTACGCTGCTCAATACGATGCTCGACTACAGCGAGCCCGGCGCGCTCGGCGCCTTCACCGACGAGCGGACGGTCGCCCGGCTGGAAGAGGAGATGGCGGCGAAGGGCTACCTTGATGGCAGCCAGATGGCCGGCGCGTTCGACTTCCTGCGGGCCAACGACCTCATCTTCAATTACGTCGTCTCCGGCTGGCTGATGGGCCAGGACCCGCCGGCCTTCGACCTGCTGGCGTGGAACGGTGACAGCACCCGCATGCCGGCCGCCATGCACTCGTTCTACCTGCGCTGCCTGTACCTGCGGAACGAGCTGGCCAAGGGCGAGATGGAGCTGGCCGGCCAGCACCTGTCACTCTCAGAGGTGAAGAACGACACCTACGTGGTGGGCGCCGTCAACGACCACATCGTGCCCTGGCACGCGTCGTACCAGGCCACCAGGCTGCTGGGCGGCGACATCCGGTACGTCCTGTCCAGCGGCGGCCACGTGGCCGGCATCGTCAACCCGCCGGGCCCGAAGGCGTGGTACGAGGTGGCTGACGGTTACCCGGCGGACGCGGCCGGCTGGCGTGCCGCGGCTGACCGGCAGGCCGGCTCCTGGTGGGAGGACTGGACCAAGTGGTCGAGGGGACGGGCCGGTGATCGCATCCGGCCGCCGGCCATGGGCAGCGACCGTTACCCGGTCCTCGCGGACGCGCCAGGCGACTACGTCAGGGGCTGACGGGTCGGCGGCTGCGCCCGGGGCTGGCGGCCCGGGCTCCTCCTCGCTTGACAAATCAATCAGGTGCTCAGTATAGTTAGCAACAGACATACAGACGCAAACGTACAGACCCTGAGGAGAAGCCATGACCGAAACCCGCACCCTTAACCGTGAACTGCAGGACGAAGTCCTGAACACGATCCGCAAGAGCCAGACCGCAGTTGTCGAGGCGATCCAGACCTGGACCAGCAGGGTGCAGTCGATGACCCCGGAGCTGCCGGAGCTGAGCATCCCGTTCGCCGACAAGATGCCCTCGCCGCACGAGCTCGTCACCAGCGCGTACGACTTCGCCGAGCAGCTGCTGGCCAGCCAGCGGAAGTTCGCCGTGGACGTGCTCAAGGCGACCACGCCGCTGATGGCAGGCAAGGACGAGACCGCGGCCAAGAAGAACGGCGCCGCGGCCAAGTAATCCGTAAGTCGCATAATCCATCAGTCGCGCGGCGGGGCTTTCTGGCCCGCCGCGCGATTATGGCGCCCCGGAGGAAGCAGTGACGGATCCGTGGGACGCGCAGATGGAGGCGCTCGGCGCCTTCATCCGCAGCCAGCGAAAGCTCTCCAACCTCTCGCTGCGCCAGCTGGCCGAGCTCACCAGCCTCTCCAACCCCTATCTCAGCCAGCTCGAGCGCGGCATGCACCAGCCGTCTGTCCGCGTGCTCAAGCTGATCTCCGGGGCACTCGGCTTGTCCGCCGAGATGCTGCTATTGCAAGCAGGCCTGCTCGACCCCCGCCCCGCCGACGCGGGCAGCGCGGACGGGGCGCCGCCTGACTCGGCGGAGAGCGCCATCCAGGCCGACGAACGGCTGGACGACGAGCAGAAAGCCGCGCTGCTCGCCGTCTACCGAAGCATGCTCCGCGATTAGGCCGGTCTGAATGGCGAGGTCAGCCTGCCCCCGGCCAGGAGCGTAGAGGGAAGACGTGGCCGTTAGGCCGGAATCCTGGTCCACGTTTCTCTGCGCCGTACCCTCGTGTGTATGAGTTCCTGTCTTTCGATGCCGAGGTCGCTGGTCATCAGGTGATCTTCAGCGCAGGCCAGGTCGAGGCGGTCGTGGTCCCTCTGGAGGAGTACCGCGCGCTTAAGGCGCTGGAGCAGCATGAGGCAGAGTTGTACTGGGTCGCTCACGAGAGCAGGTATCCGTCCCAGCCAGGTGACGACGTTCCTGACGGCAATGTGTACGAGTCGATGGAAGCGCTGGTGGCCGATCTCGGCGCAGGCGAATGAAGTATGTTCGCACGCCTGGTTTCCTGATCGACCTGCGCCGACTGTCTGACGAGCACCGCAAGCTGTTCATGCAGGCAGGGCATGAGGTCCTCCGTCCCGCGCTGGACGCTGGCGCCCACCAGGGAGCGGTGCCGTGGCCGAAGGCGCTGCGCGTCCACCGGATCGGCGCAGACTACTTCGATGACATGGAGCTTCGCGGGACCCGATAGCCGAGCGATGTTCCGGTTGGTAGAGGTCGCAGGCGAAACAGTCGTGGTGTGGCTACGTATCGGCAACCACGGTATTTACGGCTCCTGACGCAGCGCGAAATGGATCCGGTGATGGCGATCGGCCGGTACCGCTTCCAAGCTGGTCCTATGGGCCCGAACTGATGCCGGACGCGGCGGCGCCCGGTCCCGGCGCTGCCGCTCTCCGGGCCGGTCCTCCATGTCGAAGCGAGTCGTTTCCTGACATACGCGATCACTTGTGGCAGGCTCTTGCGCCGTGGCACGGTTCCTTGATTTGCGTGGCTGGATGCAGGAGCAGTGCGCGGATTTCAGGTTTGATGTTGGCGGAGTCTTCCAGCGGGAGAGCGACTTCGCCTGGTGGCCGCTAGAAGCGTCCGGGCCGGCCGAACTGGAGGAGCGCCTTACCCAGGGCGGCCATCTGCTGCCCTTGCCGCGAGAGCCTGCCGCACTGGCGAACGTGCTGGAAGTCTCCATCGTGAACTTCCTCGCCCTGCGCGTCCTGGCGGTTGCCGGGGCCGAGGTGCGCCGGGGCACGGAGCGCGGTTATCCCGATGTCGAGATTGGCGGCCCGGCTTTCGGCGGCGGCTTCCACGCGGTCGATGTCAAGGCAGCCCGGCGGGCGGCGAGCGGTCGGCAGACGCAGAGCAGGATCACGCTGTACACCGGCAACACGTACTTTAAGTGGCCTGAGCTGCACTGGCCGGGGACCTTCCGGCCATTTAGCGACTACGCCAGCCATCTCGATGTGATCATGATTTACACACTCAATCCGGACAGCAACGCGCGTGTGGAGGATCTTGAGATCATCGTTCAGGAGCCCTGGCGGATCGCCAGCCGTGAGCGGTCGTCCACGACCCGCGAGTACATCGGGGCCATCACGGACATCTCCGGGCTCCGTGCCGGGGCGGGCGCGTTCGACGGCCCGGCAGAGTTCTACGAGTACTGGCGCAAGTACCCGTTCAAGATCAGCGCGCAGGTCCAGCGGCAGCTTCAGCGGCTGCTCACCGCGACCCAGGATGAGCTGGCCCGGCTGAGGGCCCGCCAGGAACCCGGGCCCAGGCCCGAATAGTCAGCCGCGCGGCCCGGCTGGTCCAGTCGGCTGGTTCCGGAGTTCCGTTTCCGCGGTTCCGGGTGGCTTCCCGGTTTTGTCGGCTCGCACTGCCAGGATGGGCGGGTGGGCACTCAAGGCGTCGCGATATCGCTGTTCTCCGGAGCCGGCGGACTCGACCTGGGCGCGGAACGGGCGGGGTACGAGGTCCGGGCCGCCGTCGAGTGGGACCGTGACGCCGCGGCCACGATGGAGAAGAACTTCGACCACCTGATCTCGCCGGTGATCCAGAGCGACATACTCGCCACGCCGACCCGCCAGATTCTCGCGGCCGCGGGCTTGAGACAAGGGCAGCGGCCAGACCTGCTCGTGGGCGGGCCGCCGTGCACGCCGTTCTCCAAGTCCGGATTCTGGCTGGAGTGGAAGCGCGAGGGCCTGGATCCGGACGCGTCGCTTCTGCAGGCTTACACGCGCGTGCTCGCCGAGGCCCGGCCCCGGCGGTTCGTCCTGGAGAACGTCTACGCCCTGACGTATGACAACCGGGCCAGCAGGCCCGCGTACGAGCGGCTGCTCAGGGAGATCGACGCGGCCGGCTATCACTGCGCGGCCAGGGTGCTCAACGCCGCGGACTACGGCGTCCCCCAGTCACGGCCCCGGCTGTTCGTCATCGGCGCGCCGAAGGACGAGCCAGTTCCGGTCCACCCCTTGCCCTCACACGGCGGCCAGTGGGAACGACGGGTCAGCGGTGACCCGCAGCGCCCGCACGTGACCACGGGAGAGGCACTGGCCGGCCTAATGGCCGACCCCGAGCCCGGCGAGGAAGTCAGCGGCAAGTACGGGCACCTGCTGCCGGACATCCCGCCAGGAGACAACTACCTCTTCTACACGGGCAAGCGTGGTCACCCCGCGCCCCTTTTCCAGTGGCGCAGCAAGTACTGGTCATTCCTGCTCAAGCTGGCACCGGACAAGCCCGCGCCGACGATTCAGGCCCAGCCCGGCCCCTATGTCGGCCCGTTCCACTGGGACAACAGGCGCCTGCGAGCAGCCGAGATCAAAAGGCTGTTCACCTACCCCGACGAGTTCGAGCTCGTCGGCCGCCGAGCCTCCGTCCAGGCGCAGCTCGGCAACTCCGTGCCGCCGCTGCTGGCCGAGAAAGTCATCCGGGTGCTCAGCCCGCACGGTTGCGACGCGCTGCCTGACGCTGGCTGCCTGACTGCCTGACTGCCGCTCCAGTAAGGCGCATGCGCGCTGGAGCACCTCCAGTGCGGTAAAGCCGTGCCCGGCTGCCGGCCTGGCAGCGGGCTAGCCTCCTTGCGGGCCTGGTCATCAGGGCGCATCGGCGGAGCTCATCCGGGTCGCGGGCCGTCGCGCTCGGCCAGTTCCTCGCATACCTGGCGCGCGGGCACGCCGGCTCGTTGAGCGGCGGCGCGGATGCAGGCGACTGCCGCGTACAGGGCGTACTGCCAGAAGTCGTCGGTCTGCCACCAGCTGACCTCGTCCAGCAAGTCCGGCTCGGTTCCGCCGCGCAGCGCCGCTGCTGCCAGGATCGCGAACTGGAGCTTCTTGTTCTCCCGGCCGCGGAAGGCGTACTCGGGCAGGAACCGTTCCCGCATCTGTTCCAGGGCCAGCGGGTCGGTGCGGCTGGCCCCGCACCAGTCCAGCGCGTCGGCGGCGACATCGAGGAAGACCTCGCCGGGGAAGGTGTTGTTGCGGGGATGCAGGGCCACTAGCTCGCCCGCCAGCTCGGCTACTTCAGTATTCCGGGCCAGCCCGTCCAGCAGGATCCGGCGGGCGGTGGCCGCGTCCTGAGGCGTGGGCGATTTCCCGGCGGGCATACCCAGACGTTAGGGCAGAACCGTGCCGGCCGTCCGGCCCTTCGGGAGGTGGCCGGGATGCATGAACGACGGATATACCGGAGCCGCCGGCTCAGGGTTCGCCGCCATTCCTGCTTCGCCGCGATCCCTGCCCGTCCTTTCGCGCGGCGAGCGCGCGGCTCATCCCGCGCCGCACCGCGGCGACCAGGTAGGGCCGCAGCCGGGTGGCGGGCACGATCGTGTGCACCGAGCCCACCTCGCGGGCCCGCTCGATGCTGTGCCTGCTGTCGAACTCGTCGGCGACCTCGCCGAGCTTCTCCGCGCGCACGGCGGGCCGGACCGAGGCCAGCTCGTCGCGCAGTCGGGCGGCGTCGGCGTGGGCCCCGTTAGCCGCGGCCGCGGCGAGGCTGGCCTGCAGGCCAGCCACCCGCGGATCGGCCGCGGTGCGCCTGCCCACCTCGCCGGCAAAGACGACCGCCGCGGCTGGCGCGCCGCCGATCACCGAGGCGTACGAGCCCTCGACGGCGGCCACCTCCATGTTGTCGTTGAGCGTCCCGGAGAACACCACGAACGCGCCGCCGTGATAGCGGGAGACCACGCAGAAAACAATCGGGCCGTCGAAGTTGACCACCGCGCGGCCGATCTCCGCGCCGTACTCCAGCTGGAGCCGGCGCAATGACTCAGGGGAGCCGTCGAAGCCTGACAGGTTCGCCAGCACGACGACCGGGCGGTTCCCGCTGGCCGCGTTGATCGCCCGCGCGGTCTTCTTCGACGAGTGCGGGAAGAGCGTTCCGGCAGTCCATTGGGCCGGGCCGTCCACTGGGTAAGGCCCGCGGCGTGGCAGCGGGCGTGACTCGATGCCGATCAGCGCCACCGGCTGCCCGCCCAGGTGCGCGTCGAGAACGATGACCGACTCGGCGTCCCGCATGTCGGCCCAGCGTTCCAGCGGCGGGTGGTCAGCGTCGGCCACCCCGCGCAGCAGCGAGCGCATGTCGAAGGGCTTCTTGCGCTCACCGTTGACCGCGGGATCGAAAATCTCGCCGAGGGTGCTGAAGTCGCAGCCCGGCCCGGCGTGCGGTGACGCAGAGATGTCCCGGTCCGCGGGGTCAGCGGTAGGGGCGGCCCTGGGGAACTGCTCGCCCGGCGCGATGTAGGTGTGCTCGTAATGCGCGAGCAGCAGGTCGGCGGCCGCGGACAGGTCGGCCGCCCAGTATTGGGCCTGGCCGTTCGGGCCCATGATCCGGTCATAGCCGCCGATGCCGAAGTTGTCCTCGGCGGATACCCCGCCGGAGTAGTCGAGTGACTGCTTGCCGGTGAGCACCATCGCCGAGTCCGGCGTCATCACCAGGATGCCCCTGGTGTGCATGAGCATCGTCGCCTCGGCGTTCCAGTACGGCTGGGCGCCGACGTTGATGCCGGCCACCACCACGTTGATCTCGCCGCCGCCCTGAGTGAACTCGATGATCCCGCGCAGCACCCGGGAGATCCAGTCCATGGCCTCGGTGCCGGAGTCCATCGCGATCTTCGCGCCAGCCGAGATGGCGAACCACTCCACCGGGGCACCCGAGCGCCTTGCCAGCTCGATCGCGGCAAGTATCCGCCGGCACTCCGGCTCGGCGATCGCGCCGAGTGCGCTGGTCGGATCGCCGAGCAGCACGATCCTGCGCATCCCCTCGGGGTAACGCCGGGTGCGGGTGGTGACCACGCCGAGCACGATGTTCGCGGTGTTCGAGCCAGCCGCCCGGTCCACCGGCACCGGGGCGCCCGTCTCGTCCAGGTCGTACTCGGTGAACGTGCCGGCCGCGCCGCCCGGGTCGGGCGAGCGGGTGATCAGCGGGATGAGCTCGTAGGGGTAAACGGCGCCGCGGCGGCGGGCGCGGATCACCTTCTGGGTATAGGCGTTCTGCTCGAGCAACCGGCGGGTTGGCGGGCCAGTGATGCGCAGCGTCAGCCCGGCACCCGGCGGCCGGGACATCCGCAGCACCAGCTCACGGGGTCCCGCGGGCTCAGGCCCACCGGCCCCCGCGTCACGATCGCCAGCGCCGAAGGTCCGGAACTGCACGAGCACTTGCTCCAGGCCCAGCGACTCAGTGCGCGGGGCGAGTGACCGCACCACCTGGCCGAGCTCGCTGACCGGCACGTCCACGACCGGCCAGACGTAGAGCTTGATCCGGTTCCATTCCAGTTTGGCCGCGCTCTCGTCGGCAGAGCGAGCGGCGCGGAGGCTGTCCAGGCAGGCGTCGAGGGTGCGCTCGAGCTGCGGCAGGCCGCGGATCCGGCCGTCCTCGTCGCGCAGCGTGGTCAGGTCGCGGACGTCGGCCAGCGCGATCAGCCGCTGATCGCCGGCCACCTCGCGGCCTCGAGCGCGGAACAGGTGCACGTCGGCTGCCGAGGGCAGCCGGGTGAGCTCGAATCCCGACAGCCGCCACAGGCCGAGCCGCTCGGCGACCATCGGGTGCAGGCCGCGCAGCGTCCGGTCCTCTGCCGCCGCCCCGGTGCCCGCCTCGCCGCGGAAGGTGTACCAGGCCGGCTCGCCGCTCTCGTCACCGTCCGCCCGGCGCACCGCGACGGCGACCCGCGCGACCCCAGCCGGGATGGTGCCGAGCTCGTCGCGGATCTGCGCGGCACGGGCGTCCGGATCGCCGCCGCTGGCCGCAGGCCCGCGGGCGGTGATGTACAGGTCGATCAGCGCGGTGCGGCCGGCCGGGAGCGCGTCCGCGAGCTGGCGCAGGCCAGTCACGCCATCGCTGCCCGTGCCGCTGGCCACGGTGGCGGCCAGCACGTAGTCGTGCCCCTCGTGGGCGTACTCGGCGGTCAGCACCGGACGGCCGCCGCCGGTGACCCGGACGTGCCGCAGTGGCCGGATCCGGTAATACCGCCGGGTCATCACCTCGAGCATCGCGGTGTGGTGCCGGTCGGCGAAGACGCCGAGTATCGGCGCGCCGGTGGCGGCGATGGCATCGATCTGGGCTGCCCGTGCCACCGGATCGGGCGAGAGATGGTCGAGCTCGGCGCGCACCCGCTGCCGCGCCCGCTCCTGCTCGGCGGCGATCAGCGGGGCGTCGAAGCAGCGGTAACGGACCTGCCTGGCCAGGTCGCCCAGCGACGGATGGCGCAGCTGGGTGGCCGACACCAGCTGGTCGACGACCCGCCGGTAGTCTTCCCGGTTGCGGGCGGGCAGCGAGTCCGGGTACCGCAGCCGCCACCGCAGCAGCTCCGCCACGACCGGCACGTGCGCGGCAGCGCGGCGGTGAGCCAGGAACATCCGGTAGAGCGCGGCGTCCAGCTCTGGCGCGGGCTCCAGGCCGGTGACCCCGTAGTGGGCCAGCGCGCGGCGCAGCTTGATCCGGAAAGACTCGGGCAGCCCCTCGGCGTCGGCGTCGCGTGAGCGCAAGTAGGCGTAGAGGTATTCCTGCGGGTTGCGGGCGGCCTCGGCGTCAACGGCCGACTCGTCATCGGCCTCCGCCCCGTCGGGGACCCGGCGATTGCGCGACAGCGCGCTCAGGTCGGCGAAGATCCGCAGGATTTCGGTCTCTCCGTCGAGCAGCCCCGGGTCGTCGGCCGGCCGCCCGGCCCGCGCGGCGGCCAGCCTCAGCAGTAGCTGGCGGGCCTCGCGCTCGTCAATATCGAAGCCGAGCACCAGCGAGCGCAGCGCGCTCAGGGCGCTGGCCGCCGCGGCCTCCGGATCGCGCGGGGCGCCGTCCGCGCCCGCCAGCGCGCTCAGGTCGGCGCGCGCGCCCGGCCCGCGGCCCCCGGTCCCGCCCACCGCCAGGTCGCCGGTCCCGCCGGGCTCCGGCTCGTGCTCCATCCTGATCAGCTCAGTGCCGCTCTCGACCTGGGTGTTGACGTCCACCAGCACCTCGGCGACCCGGCCGGCGACCGGCGCCCGCAGCGCCGTCTCCAGTTTCATGCTCTCCAGCACCGCAACGACATCGCCCGCCGCGACCGTGTCGCCGGCCTTCACGCCGATGGCGACCACCATGGCCGGCGCGGGCGCGCGGACCAGCCCGGCCTCGCCGCCCGATATCCGGTGCGCCGCGCCGTCCACCTCGATGAGGTAATCCGGGCCCTGCGCGACCGAGAGCACGGCGAATGACTGGCCGCCGACGGTGAGCCTGCGGTCGAACCGGCCGTAGCGCTCGACGTCGGCGTCGACCTCGCGGCCGTCCAGCTCCACCCGGTAACCGGCCGGGCCGGACCGGGACACCCGCAGCCGGTAAGCGCCGCCGCCCGCCCGCACGTCGACCTGGTGCCAGGTCTGGTACCCGACCTCGGGGCGCCCGCGCTCGGCGGCGGCGAACAGCGCGCCCTGCTGGCGCCGCGCGTGCGCGTCGCAGGCCTCCACGGCGGTGGCGATCAGGGCGACGTCCAGCCGCCCGGGCGGTGAGTAGCCCTCGGCCATCATCGTGTCCAGCCAGGTCGTGTCGACCTCGCCGCTGACGAACTCCGGCCTGCCCAGCAGATCGAGCAGGAACGCCTTGTTCGTGCTGCCGCCGCGGATCACCGCGGCGGTCTGGCCGAGCGCGCGGGAGAGCCGGGCGCGGGCCTCGGGCCTGTCCCGCCCCCAGGCGATCACCTTGGCGATCATGGAGTCGAACTGCGGCGGGATGACGTCACCGGCGGCCACGCCCGTGTCGACCCGGATGCCCGGGCCGGCCGGCAGTACCAGATGCTCGATCAGGCCCGGCGCGGGTGCGAACCCGCGCTCCGGGTCCTCGGCGCTGAGCCGGGCCTCGATCGCATGCCCACGGGCAGGCGGCGGGGCGGCGCCGGCCTCCGCGAGGGTGCCGCCCGCCGCGATGTGCAGCTGCAGCTTGACGATGTCGACGCCGGTCGTCATCTCGGTCACCGGATGCTCGACCTGCAGCCGGGTGTTGACCTCAAGGAACGACACCAGCCGCTCGCCGGGTTCGTAGAGGAACTCCACGGTCCCGGCGCTGAC
>JBEKFH010000091.1:0-13277 GCA_050013415.1 Streptosporangiaceae bacterium
GCCGGGCATGCGGTGATCGACCCCGGACCGGCTCTCGCGGGCTGGCTGAGCTGCGCTTCGCAGACGGACCTGGATGATGCGGGCCTGGTGACGTCGATCGCCGCCTGGCGCAAGGTGACATCCTGGGCGCAGGCCCGGGAATTGACGGCGGTAGCCGAGCTGGCCAGGCGCCGCAGTGGCGGGGCCGGGGCGGCATCTTGCCAGGACCCGGCACAGAAGCTGGAAGCGGAGTTCGCTCCCAGCGAGGTGGCGCTCGCGCTGACTTTGACCCAGAGCGGCGCGGAGTACTGGATGGGCCTGGCCGTGAGCATGACCCGGCGGCTGCCCGCGACCCTGGCCGCGCTCAGCGCTGGCCGCGTCGATCTAGCCAGGGCCAAGCTGATCCAGACATTCACCACTTGCCTGGACGATGACCTGGCCGGCCAGGTCGAGCGCATGGTTATCGATAAGGCGGAGTATCAGACGACGGGACAGCTACGGGCGTCGCTGCAACGGGCCGTGATTATTGCTGACCCGGCAGCCGCCGAACGGCGCCGGGAGGAGGCGGAGCGGAATGCGCGCGTTGAGGTGTCCGGCGACCCCGAAGGCACCGGGTCGCTGGCGGGCCGGTTCTTGCCCGCCGGGCACGCTGCGGCGGCATGGTCACGAATCTGCGCGATGGCAAAGGCCATGCAGAGCGCTGGGGCGGGCGGCGGGATAGACCTGCTCAGGGCTCAGGTCTTCATCGGCCTGCTGCTCGGCACCCTCCCGATCATCCCGCCACCCATCGATCGTCCCGGCGACGGAAGCCCTGACGCCAGTGACGATACCCCCGGCCGTGGACCTGGCAACGGTGACGGACCGGGACCTGTTGATAGTGATGGTGACGATCCGGGGCCGGGTGACGGTGACGGCCCGGGGCCGGGTGACGGTGACGATCCGGGACCGGGTGACGGTGACGGCCCGGGGCCGGGTGACGGTGACGATCCGGGGCCTGGCGACGGTGACGGGCCGGGTGAGGGAATCCCGGACCCAGGCCCACCAGGATGGCGGGCCAGGGCCGGTCCCGCTGGAACCTCCGGTCCTGAGAGTCCCTTGAGTCCAGCGAGCCGTGCAGGTCCCGAAAGTTCCGAAAGTACCGAAAATCCCGCGAGTCCTGCCTGGCCGGGCATCCCGGAAGCAGGAACTATTCCGGCCCCAGGGTGTGCTCCCGCCTGGCCGGAAGGAATCCCGCCGCCAGAAGCTGTCGAAGGGGAGACCCGAGCAGGAGGCAAACCGGCAGTTAGGAGCTTCCTGGCTGGGGCGATGACACTGACGGTGCCGTTGCGGACGCTGGCCGGGTGCTCGGATGAGCCTGGGTGGCTTGGCCGGCTCGGCGCGGTCACCGGAATGGTGGCCCGGGAAATCGCGGCGGCTGCCGCGGGGAACGCGGCGTGCGAGTGGAGGGTCATCGTTACCAGCACATCCGGCGAGGCAATCGCCGTCACCCGGCTGGACCAGCGAATCAAGGCCCGCGTGCGCGCGTGCGCAGCGGTCGGCACCGGGCGGGACGGGGACTGCGGCCCACGGTGGGTCGCTCGGGTCACACTGACCGTGCGCGCTGCGGACGTGGCCGCTGGCGCTCTGCCTCGCCCCGAGCGGCCCGTCGGCCCGGATTGGCCCGAGCGGCCCGTCGGCCCGGGTTACCCCGAGCGGCCCGCCGCCCCGGCCATGCTCACCGCGATGCTGGACGCGGCGCTGGCGGCCGGTGCTAAGGCTGTTCGGCGCGCTGCTGCCGAGCGCGCCAACGCCGACGGCACCATCGCCGACGGCACCGTCAGCGAGACCCCGACCGCTTGCCCGGGCTCAGGCGACGGGCGGAGCCCGGGGTCAGTCGGCCGGCCAGCGAGCTGCGGACATTCCGGTGCGGTAAGCGGCTACCGGATCCCAGATAGCATGCGGAGGCTCATCGAGGTCCGCGACCAGACCTGCCGGTACCCGATCTGCCGGATTCCAGCCTGGCGCACCGACATGGATCACACCATTCCCTATGACCAGGGCGGCCCGACATGTCGCTGCAACGTGTCAGGAGAATGCAGACACCATCACCGCCTCAAGCACCTCAAAGGATGGCGGCTGAGCCAGCCCCGCCCTGGCTTCTTGATCTGGGTAACTCCGGCCCGGCTGACCTACGCCGTCGAACCCGACCCTTATCCCGCATAAACCTGCTACGCCGCACAAAGCAGGGACTGTCAGTATCGGGGCCGCGTCAGATTCCAAGCGGGCCACCCTGGTGCTGCTGATCTCGCTGTTCCTGGCATAGTTCAATGCGAGCGACGAGTTCGTCAGTGTCTCGGTGAGCGGGCGGTGCGCTGTGAGCGACAACTTCGCGGTCAGCGTCCGCGGCGTCGTGATCCCGCCCGACGAGCTCTCATGGCGATTCTCTCGTTCCCCGGGCCCCGGCGGGCAGTCGGTGAATACGACCGAGAGCCGGGTCGAGCTGTCCTATGACGTTGCCGCATCCGACGCGCTCTTCCCGGCGCTGAAGCAGCGCGCATTGCGGGCGCTCGCTGGCCGGATGACCAATGGCGTGGTGACCGTGACCGCCTCCGAGCACCGCTCCCAGCTCCGCAACCGGCAGGCGGCCGCGACCAGGATGTCCGCGCTGCTGGCCGAGGCGACAGCCCCGCCGCCGCGACCCAGGCGCCCGACGAGGCCGAGCCGCGCGGCACGAGAACGCCGGCGCGCGGACAAGCAGCGGCGCGCGCAGCTCAAGCGGATGCGGCGATCCACCGAGGACTAGCAGACTCCATCAGCCATCAGCCATCAGCCATCAGCCATCAGCCAGCGGTAAGCGCCGCCAGCCTGGTGACGGTGTTCCAGTTGCGCGACGTCGCCGTGACCCCGAGCCGCTTCTCCAGGAAGTTGTTGGTGAGCGTCGTCTCTGCCGCGCCTCCTGGGCACCACAAATAGGCCTCCGCGTCGCTGATCCAGATCCGGTCGGGATCGAACGACATCGACTCCATCGCGCTGACCGCCTCCGGAGACGGCGCTGCGGACAGGAAGGCGACGAAGAAACGGGACGGGTTCTCCGGGCCATCCGGCAGCGGACTGCGCCGCACGACGTCGGCCAGTTCAGCGGCGGTCCTGATGACGACCTTGACGTCCATCGCGAACTCGCCAGCGATGCGATCGGCGATCGCCCGCGCCAGTTCCCCCGGCTGCTCCGGGCTGCTGAAGACCACGTTGCCGCTCTGCAGGTGAGTAACGACCTCGGCGTAGCCGAGATCCGCCATCAGCTCACGCAGCCCGGCCATTGCAATCTTTTTGTTGCCGCCGACGTTGATGCCCCTGAGCAGCGCTGCGTACCGCATTGTCAGTGAGCCATCTTTCCGCCTCGGACCAGCTACCAGGCAACGCTCTCATGACCGTGTCCCTGCCGGCAGCTGGCCCGGCAGGAGTGTCAGCGCTCGCTGTTATACCTCAGGCATGACGTCAATCAGCTGGCTTGATGCGGAATCCCCTGAGCACAATCCGGAATCTCAGCGCGTACGGATCTTCGTGGACGGCCCGTTCTCGCTAGCCGCGGCCGCGGCTTTCGGGTTCGGCCCCAGCACCGGCAGGCCGCGCCCCGACGAGCTGCTGATGCGGCTCGCCTTCGTCACCGATGATATGCAGCACCAGGCTGGAGTCATCGTCAGGCAGGAGGCAGACGGTAACCTCCTCGCCGAGATCGGCGGCGTGTCCGATGCCTCGTCAGCGGCGAGCCAGCTCCGGCGCATCCTGTCCGTCGACCGGCCGGCCGCCGGCTGGCTTGAGGCGGGCAGGAAGGATCCGGTGCTCGGAACTCTGCAAGCCCGCCATGCCGGGTTGCGCCCGGTGCTCTTCCACTCCCCCTACGAGGCCGCGGCGTGGGGGATCATCGCGCAGCGGCGGCACCGCGCGCAGGCAGCGGCACTCCGGCGCCGGCTGTCGGCGGAAATGGGCCGGGCGTTCGAGCTTGCGGGCCAGACTGAGTACGCCTTCCCGCTGCCGGAGCGGCTGCTGCAGCTGCAGGAGTTCCCCGGCATGGAGCCGGCCCGTGTCGCCCGGCTGCGGGGCGTCGCGCAGCGGGCGCTCCAAGGCCAGCTCGACGCCGTGCACCTGGCAAGGGCGGACACCGGCGAGGCGCTTGCCGGGTTGCAGGCCATTCCGGGGATCGGCCCGGTCTATGCGAACCTGATCCTGCTTCGCTCCACCGGGGTCAGCGATGCGCTGACTCTGGGGGAGCCCCGGATGCCGTCCTACCTGCGGCACTACTATTCGCTGCCGGGGATCCCCGACGACGAGGCGATCCGGCGGCTCGCCGAGCCCTGGCGGCCGTTCCGTACCTGGGCTGGAGTTCTGATCCGCGTAGCCGGCGACGAGGACGACCTGCCGTGGGAGGCGGGCCCGCGGGAAGGCGCGCGGCGCCCCAGGCCGGCGCCATCGCGGTAAATGCCGGTCCAGCACGGCTGGAACTCTGCTGTCCTTTTAGCCGCAGAGCCCCACCGATGAGCCGCAGAGTCCTACCGATGCGGTCGATAAGACGGCGGACTGTCCATTGTGGCCGTGATCATGCTCAACTAGCCTGTGCCGATGGGTCATCAGCGCAGGAACCGGCGGCCTGCGGGGGTGCCGCGGCGCACGGGGGTGCCGCGGCGCACGGAGATGATTGCCGCGCTTGCCGCACTCGTCGTAGTCAGCCTCGCGGCCGCGTCCTGCGGAACATCAGGACCTGGCACCCCGAACGCCGGCGGGACGACGAACCAGGCGCGGGTCAGCGCGGCGATTGCCAGGAAGGTCTGCCATCAGCCAGCCCCGTCAAGTACCCCGGTTCCGGCGTCCGCGCGCCACCAGGCACCGGCACCGCCGCCGGCCGCGGTGATCCGCGTCGACCAGGTGGGCTACCCGGCGGCGGCGCCGAAGCTGGCCGAGGTGATGGCGTCATCCGCGCAAGCTGGCGGCCCGCGCTGGGTGCTGGTGCGGGCGGGCAGCTGCGCTATTGCGGCCTCCGGGACGGCCACGCAGGATTTTGGCGCATGGAGCAAGCGATACCGCTGGGTGCGGGCCATCCGCTTCTCCGGGGTCCGGGCCGCTGGCCAGTACCGGATCGGCCTTGCTGCCGACCCGTCCGTCACCTCACCCTGGTTCCCGATCGGATCAGACCGGCAGCTTTATGCGCAGCCCCTGGCCAACGCGCTGTCCTTCTACCAGAACGAGCGTGACGGCCCCGACTTCATCCGCTCCGCGCTGCGCACCGCGCCCGGCGACCTGAACGACGAGCGCGCCATGACCTACCGGACGCCGCACGTCAACGACAACGGCGACTTCAAGGGCAGCCTGGCGAGATACGCCACCGGCGTCACCATCAACGCGTCCGGCGGCTGGTTCGATGCCGGCGACAATCTGCATTTCGTCGAGACCACCAGCTATTCCGTTGCGATCATGCTGCAGGGCATCGAGTCGTTCCCCGGCCAGATGGGCGCTACCGCGCCCGCCAACTTCACCAGCGAGGCCAGGTTCGGCCTCGACTTCCTGCAGCGCATGTGGAACGAGCGGACCAGGACGCTCTATTACCAGGTCGGCACCGGCGAGGCGAACAACTACTACTTCGGGGATCATGACATCTGGCGGCTGCCCCAGGCGGATGACCACTACAGGGGAACGAACCCGCGTTATGTCTATATCCGGCATCCGCCGGTATTCAGGGCGGGCAGGCCGGGATCGGTTATCAGCCCCAACCTGGCCGGCCGCCTGGCCGCCGACTTCGCGCTGTGCTACCGCGTATATCGCGCAGCCGATCCGGCTTACGCAGCCCGGTGCCTGCGGTCGGCGGAGACCGTGTACTCGCTGGCCGCGACGCACTGGCGCGGGCAGCTGCTGACCACCGCGCCGTACGACTTCTACCCGGAGACCACGTGGCGGGACGACATGATGCTCGGCGCCACCGAGCTGTCGCTGGCACTCCATGCAGCGGGCGCCCCCGGCAACCTCCCGGCCGGCCTGCCGGTGCGCTCGGCGGCGACCTACCTGCGGGACGCCGCCGTCTGGGCCGGCGAGTGGGTCCACGGGTCGACCGCGCTGTCCGACACGCTCAACCTGTACGACGTGAGCGCGCTCGCCGACTACGAGCTCGACCTGGCTATCGGGCAGCAGCACGTCAGCGCCCTAGCCGTCACCCAGGCGGAGCTGCTGGGGAACCTGCGGGCACAGCTCGAGAAGGCGATCGGAATCGCCCGCGGCAACCCGTTCGGCTTCGGGTTCGCCTGGGATCAGTGGGACACGACCACCCACGGCGCCGGGCTGTCGATCATGGCGAACTCCTACGACGCGCTGGTGCACCGCCCGGTGTTCGCGACCTGGGCACAGCGCTGGCTCGATGACATCCTCGGCGCCAACGCCTGGGGCGTGTCGCTCATCGTCGGCGACGGGACGATCTTCCCCGACTGCATGCAGCACCAGATCGCCAACCTGGTTGGCTCCCACGATGGGAAGCCGCCGGTCCTTGCCGGGGCGACGGTGGAAGGGCCGAACTCGTTCGCCGCGACCGGGACGGTGCCCAATATGCGGCCCTGCGTGGCCAACGGGCCGGGGAACGTCCCGTACTCGGCCTTCACCGGCCATAAAGCGGTTTTTGCGGATAACGTCCAGTCCTACTCGACGGTAGAGCCCGCCATCGACCTGACCTCATTGACCCCGCTGGCGTTTGCCTGGCAGAGCAATGCCGCCAGCCTGGCACGAGCACTACCCTGAGCGCTACTATGACCACTCTTGTACGTTCTGTCACACGCGCGGTCGGGCGGCCGCCCCAAGGATGAGGAAGTCATGCGACCACGCATGAAGGGCGGCGCGCTGACGGCGCGCGGCAAGAGCATGAGCAAGGGCAAGACCAGGATCGTTACCCGCATCGCGGTGGCGGCGTCGATTCCCGCCCTGGTGGCAGGGCAGTCGCTGCTCGCCGCTACCGGGCAGGCGGCCGCCAGCGTGATGCCAGTCGGCGTGACGTCGGCCAGCGTGACGTCGGCCAGCGCGGGGTTGCGGCCGATGACGGCCGCGCTGGCCGCCCAGCTGTCGAAGAACGTCAACGACCGCGTCATCGTGATCATGAAGAACCAGCCGGCGGCGGCACCCGAGGGCAGCACCGCGTCCGCCGTGCGCGCTGCCGCCATTTCCGCCATCCAGGCACCGGTCATGCGGGAGCTCCGGCAGGTCCACGCCACGCACGTCACGGCCTACCAGCTCGTCGACGCGTTCGCCGCGACGGTGTCCGCCGGTGAGGCAGCGCGGCTGAAGGCGACTTCCGGCGTGCGGGAAGTCATCCCGGACGTAGAAATCCGCGAGGCGGCCCCCGAGCAGGCCAGCGCAGCCGCCGCGGCGACGGCGACGGCCCCGGCGGCGAGGGCGAGGGCGAAGACCGCTGCCGGCACCTCGCTGACCCCGCACGTGATCCCCGGCGCCTGCGGCCCGAACGGCCAGGCGCAGCTCGACCCCGAGGCGCTCCAGGTCACTCACACTGCCTCGACCGACCCGCATGCCCAGACCGCGCGCGCGCTCGGCTTCACCGGGGCCGGCGTCAAGGTCGCCTGGATCGCCGACGGCCTGGACCCCGACAACGTGAACTTCATCCGGCCCGACGGCACGTCGGTGTTCGACCGCGCCACCGGCGGCGACTATCAGGACTTCAGCGGCGACGGGCCGGGCAAGGTGACCGGCGGGGACGAGGCGTTCCTCGATGCCAACTCGATCGCCGGCCAGGGCATCCACGTCTACAACGTCAACGGCTTCAGTGCCCAGCCGGATCCGGCCGCATGCAACATCCGCATCGAGGGCGTCGCCCCCGGAGCCTCCCTGGTCGGCCTCGACGTCTTCGGTGAGTTCGAGTTCACCCTGGAGTCCAACTTCCTCGAGGCGATCAACTACGCAGTCCAGACCGATCACGTCAACGTGCTGAACGAGTCGTTCGGCTCCAACCCGTTCCCCGACGTCACGGCGATCGACGTGACCAAGCAGTTCAACGACGCCGCCGTCGCGGCCGGCACCACGGTGACCGTCTCCAGCGGCGACGCCGGCTCCACCAACACCATCGGCTCGCCCGCGACGGACCCGAAGGTCATCTCGGTCGGCGCGTCGACGGACTTCCGCTTCTACGCCCAGACCAACTACGCGGCGGCGCGCTACTTCGCGACTACCGGCTGGCTGGACGACAACATCAGCTCGCTGAGCTCGGGCGGGTTCGACGAGACCGGCGGCACGGTCAGCCTGGTGGCGCCGGGCGACCTGAGCTTCGCGTCCTGCAGCACCGACACCTCGATCTACACCGAGTGCGCCAACTTCAAGGGCGAGCCGTCCCCGATCGAGGAAAGCGGCGGCACCAGCGAGTCGTCACCGCTCACGGCGGGCGCGGCAGCCCTGGTGATCCAGGCCTACCGGCACACGCACAACGGCGCCAGCCCGAGCCCGGCGCTGGTCAAGCAGATCCTGGTGAGCACCGCCACCGACATGGGCGTCCCCGCGACCGAGCAGGGCGCCGGGCTGCTGAACTCCTACAAGGCGGTCGAGCTCGCCGAGTCGATCCACACCAGCAGCGGCTCGCCGAAGCCGGTCGGCGACACCCTGCTGACCAGCACGAACCAGCTGAACGCGGTAGGCGCGCCCGGCACGGCAAAGAGCTGGCCGGTCACGGTCACCAACACCGGCGCAAGCCAGCAGACCGTGCGCATGCAGGGCCGGACGTTCGGGCCCGACCAGGACGTGCAGACCGGCAGCGTCACGCTGAACGACGCGACCAGCCCGCAGTTCGCCAATTACCAGGGCCTGCAGAACAACTACAGCATCATCCACTTCACGGTCCCGTCGGGCGCTGCCCGGCTGGATGCCTCCATCGCCTACCCAGCCGCGGCCGGCGCCACCAACAACGCCAGGGTCCGGCTGATCCTGATCGACCCGCGCGGCCGGTTCGCGGCGCACTCCCTGCCGCAGGGCGTCGGGAACTTCGGCAACGTGGACGTCCGGGCACCGGCACCCGGTACCTGGACGGGCGTGATCTTCGGCGACGTCAAGGCCGACGGCGGGACCAACGGGACGGTCCCGTGGCGGGTGGCCACCCAGCAGTTCGTGCCGTTCGGCTCGGTGTCCCCCGGCAGCTTCGTGCTGGCGCCTGGCGCCAGCCGGACGGTCACCGTCAGCGCGACCACACCGGCCAAGCCGGGTGACGCGGCCGGGTCCGTGGTGCTGACGTCGTCAGCCGGCGGCTCCGACCCCTATCTCGGCCTGGAGAGCAACTCGATCGCGGTGACGCTGCGCAGCCTGGTGGACGTCGCTCATGGCGGCGACTTCCGCGGCGTGCTGACCGGCGGCAACGGGCGCCCGCCCGGTGAAGGACAGGTGGACTACTACGAGTTCGTCCTCGGCGCGGGCGTCAGGAGCGTCACGGCCAACGTGACGATCCACAACGACGCGGGCGACCCGGTGGGCTCCTACCTCGTCAGCCCCGACGGCAACGTGCTCGGCTTCGGCCAGAACAGCCTGAACGGCACCAGCAGCAGGTCGCTGACCGCCTATACCCTCGACCCCGTGGCCGGCACCTGGACGCTGGCCGTGGAGTTCGCCGAGCCCGTCGTCGGGAACGAGTTGTCCCAGCGTTTCACCGGCAACATCAGGCTCGACGACGTCAGTGCGAGCGCCGCGGGCCTGCCGGACAGCGCGTCGGCCAGGCTGGCGGCGGGCACCCCGGTGACCGTTCCGCTGACGATCACCAACAAGGGCGCCGCGCCCGAGGACTTCTTCGTCGATGCGCGGCTGGACACTACGGCGAAGATTCCGCTGGCCTCGCTGGACCCGCCGCCGAGCGCCCGCGGGTACCCGCTGCCGCTGGCGTCCGTGGAGCCGGAGTGGCTGGTGCCGACGCAGACCTCCGGCGTGCATGCCGCGGCCAGGGCGACAGTGCCGATCGAGTTCGACTACGGCGCCAACCAGGGCGACCCGGATCTCTACGGGCCGCCGGGCGCCGGTGACACTGCCGCGGGCTCGTACGCGCCCTCGGGCGGGACCGTCCAGCAGGGCATCTGGTTCGGCGGACCGGACGAGATCGGGCCTTATGGCCCTGGCGGCGCGACGCCGGGGTTCGTCAACATGTCGCTGACCGCGACTACCAGGGAGTTCGACCCGGCGGTGACCGCGACCACCGGCGATGTGTGGCTGGTGGCGGTGAACCCGTCGGCTTTTGGCTCGTTCTCGCCGGTGACCGTCAGTCCGGGCGCGACCGTCACCATCCCGGTGACCATCAAGCCGTCCGGCGCGCCGGGCACTCTCGTGAGCGGCGACCTGTACGTCGACGATTACGTCAGCGCGGTGCCCCCGTACGGCCAGACGTCGGGCGACGAGCTCGTGGCCCTGCCGTACAAGTACACGATCAAGTAGCGAACTGTGCCGCAGGGCCGGCCACGGCCGGCCCTGCGGCCTGCGCGGGTGCGGGCGGCCGTAGGCTCGGCGCAGGCGCGTCGCGGGGTGCGGCGCCACCGTGACGCGGAGGCTTGATGGCTGATCGGCTGGACGGGACGGTCGCGCTGGTCACCGGCGCCTCCAGCGGCATCGGCGCGGCCACCGCACTGGAGCTGGCCAGCCACGGCGCCGCGGTGGCGCTGGCCGCCCGCCGTGCCGGGCGGCTCGACGAGCTGGCGGCGCGGATCCGCGCGAAGGGCGGCGTCGCCGTCGTGCTCCCGGCGGACGTCAGCAGTGAGCCGGAGGCTGGGCGGCTGGTCGAGCGCACCGTGGCCGAGCTCGGGCGGCTAGACACGCTGATCAACAACGCCGGGGTGATGCTGCTCGGGCCGGTGCAGGACGCGCCGGCGGACGAGTGGCGGCGGATGGTCGAGGTCAACCTGCTCGGCCTGATGTACTGCGCGCAGGCGGCCCTGCCGTACCTGCTCAGCGCGGCGGAAGGCGGCCCGCGGCAGGTCGCCGACATGGTCAACCTCAGCTCCGTGGCCGGCCGGATTGCCCGCAGCGGCAACGCGGTCTACAACGCGACGAAGCACGGGGTCGGGGCGTTCAGCGAGGCGCTGCGCCAGGAGGTCACCACCCGGCACGTCCGCGTGTCGCTGATCGAGCCGGGCGTCACCGAGACCGAGCTGGCCGGCCACAACCGGCCGGAAGTGCTGGAGCAGATCAACCGGCGCTTCGGCGACATCACCCGGCTGCGCGCCGTCGACATCGCCGAGACCATCGGCTTCGTCGTGACCCGGCCCCGGCACATGCTCGTCAACGAGGTCATGATCCGGCCCACAGAACAGGAATAACGCAGCAGCCCGCGGCCGGTCCCGCCAGGACGGCGGGATCAGCCACGAGGCCAGCGTTCGGGATCGTGTGCGGTCAGCCGCCCGCGGCACGGCTCCGCCTGGGCGCCGGGATCGGCGGCAGGGCTGCGTTCAAAATCTAGCTGTTCCAGCTCCGCGCCGAGGCGCGCGGCGCCGACGCTGCCCGGGGAGACCACTCACGGCGGCCGGCGCCCTGGCCTGACCGGCTGCCGCCCTGGCTGCCCTGCGCTGGCCGGCTGCGGCGGGACGGGTTCCTGGCCGCCGCAGCCTGCGGCGGGCGCGGCGGCGGCTGGATCGGCGCGGGCGGCACGGGCGTGCCCGAGGTCGCGATCGCGCGGACCACCTGGTGCCCGGCCTGGACGTCGTCCCTGGTGGCGGTCACCCCGGCGGCGACCTGCATGCGCCCGACGTCCCGCGCCTGGGCGTGATCGACAAGCGCGACCACCATGCCGCTGGCGCCTGCCCGCGCCGTCCGGCCGGAGCGGTGCAGGTAGTCCTTGTGGTCGTTCGGCGGATCGAAGTGGACGACAAGCTCGACGTCGTCCACGTGGATGCCGCGGGCGGCGACGTCGGTGGCGACCAGCACGCGCGGATGGCCGGCCGCGAAGGCGGCGAGCGCCCGCTGCCGCTGGTTCTGGTTCAGGTTGCCGTGGATGGCGACCGCATCGACGCCCTCCCGGCGGAACTGCTTGGCGAGCCGGTCCGCGCCGTGCTTGGTGCGTACGAAGAACAGCGTGCGAGCTGGCCGGCTGGCGATTTCCGCCGCCACCGGCAGCTTGTCCTGCGCGGACATCACCAGCATGCGATGCTCGGCGGTCCCGCCATCCAGCACCTCGGTGGCGACAGCGTGCACGGCCGGGTCGGTGAGGTAGGCGCGCACCAGCTGGCCGACGCCGCGATCCAGCGTCGCGGAGAACAGCATCCGCTGCCCGCCTTGCGGAGTGGCGTCGAGGATGCGGGTGACGGCGGGCAGGAAGCCGAGGTCGGCCATGTGATCGGCCTCGTCAAGGACGGTGATTCCGATCTCGGCGAGCGTGATCGCGCTGCGTTCCATCAGGTCGATCAGCCGGCCAGGGGTGGCGACCACGATGTCGACGCCGCGCCGGATCTGGTCGATCTGCCGCCCGATCGGGGCGCCGCCGTAGACGGTCGTCACGGTCACGCCCAGCGTCCGGCCGAGCGGCGCGAGCACCTCGGCCACCTGCCGGGCGAGCTCACGGGTGGGGACGAGGACGAGCCCGCGGGGGGCCCTGTCCCGCCGGCCGCCTGCGGCGGCGGCGAGCCTGGTCAGCATCGGCAGGCCGAAGGCGAGCGTCTTGCCCGACCCGGTCTGCGCGCGGCCGAGCACGTCGCGGCCGGCCAGCGCGTCGGGCAGCGCCCGGGCCTGGATGGCGAAGGGCATATCGATGCCGCGCACGGCGAGCGCGTCAACCAGGACGGCGGCGAGCCCGAGCTCGCGGAAGGTCGTCGGCTCGGGTGCCGGCACCAGCAGGGCGGCGGTCAGCGCGCGATCGAGCTCGCTGGACTGGTCGTCGCGGCGAACGGCGAATCTGTTGTCGCGGCGAACCGCGGGGGCGTTGCGCGCGCCGGCAGTGCGCGGGGCACTGCTGCCGCGGCGGGGTCCGTCGGGGCGGCGGCGGGGGTCGGCGGCGCGGCGGCTGGGATCAGCGGCACGGCGTCGCGGGGCTGTCGCACTTTGGCGGCCAGCACTTTGGGGCATGGGTTAACTCCGTCAGCAGTTCGGGCCGCGTAGCGGGAGGAGATCTCGGCGACGGCGGCGTGCCCTCTGGCTCACCGGGAAGCGAACTGCTCACATAAGCGACCACGCGGGCAGCTCGCCCGCGGGAGTGGCGACAGCATGTGTCGCTCTGGTGGTAACGCTATCAGTAGGACCGGATGTTCCCGCACGTCGCCAGTCCCGGGCCCGCCAGTCCCGGGCCGCGTCACCGGCGCCGGACGCCGGCCAGTGTCACGGCGCGCTGG
>JBEKFH010000092.1:0-13274 GCA_050013415.1 Streptosporangiaceae bacterium
CCCGCCCCCGCCCCGCCCCGATGAACCCCGCCACCCGCACCGCCCTGGACAACCACTACCGCCCCCACGACGACCACCTCGCCCAGTGGCTCGGCCACCAGCCCAGCTGGCGCACCTGACACCAGGGCACGCGGGCACGCGGGCACCGGCAGAAACTGAGCCCTGGCAGAACTGAGCCGGCGCTGCCGCGAACTGGCGGCGATGCCCTCAGGCCGCCGACCGCTCCGCGAGCAGGTCGCGGACCGTCTGCGGCTGACGGCCGAGGAGGTCGCGCAGGAGCGGGTCAACGCCCGCGAAGCCTCCCTCGCGGGCGGTCAGGTAGAACCCGAGCAGGAACCGGGCCATGGACTCCGGGGTGCCGTGCGCGATCTGCCCGGCCACCCACATCTCGTCGTCCACGACGACGCGGCGGATGTCGCGGCCGGTGAGCTCGGATGCGATCCCCGCGATCTCGCCGAACGTCACGGCAGCGCTCGCGGTGAGCGTGACCGGGCCGTCGAAGTGCCGCTGTCCGGCCAGGATCACCGCGACCGCCTCCGCCTCGTCGGCGCGCTCGGTCCACGACACCGGCCCGTCTTCCGGCGTCGCGATGAGGCCGGTCTGGCGCCAGGGCCCGAGCAGCCAGCCGAGGCTGTGGGCATAAAAGCCGTTGCGCAGGGAGGTCCAGAAAGCCGTTGCGCAGGGAGGTCCAGGCGACACCGGAGCCGGCTAGCAGCGCCTCTGTCGCGGCGTGATGGCGTGCGGGGAAGAACGGGCTGTCGAGTCCCGTGTGCTGGTGGCTCGTGTAGAGGATCCGGCGGGCGCCGGCCGCGACGGCGGTATCGATGCCGACGCGGAGCAGGCTGACCCCGTCGGCGCCGGGATCGTTCGACGAGACCAGCAGGACCTGATCGGCGCCCTCGAAAGAGTCGAGCAGCGCCGCCGGGTCTTCATAGGAGCCGCGCCGCACGCGTACGCCGCGGTCGGCGAAGTGCTGTGCTTTGGCCGTGTCGCGCACGCTCACGGCGATCTGGTCCGCGGGAACGAGCTCGAGCAGGTGCTCGACGGTGGCGCCGTTGAGCGCGCCGGTGGCGCCGGTGATGACGATCATGCGGCTGCTGCGTCCCCGCTCGCTCCGCTCTCTCCGCTGGCGCCGGGCAGGATCTTGCCCATGGCGGCGCCAGTCGCCGCGGCGACGCTGGCTTTCAGGATTTTCCTGGCCAGCCGGTATTTCTTCGCCGACAGGCCGGCCTTGTCCAGGGCCAGATCGGTCAGTTCGGCAGTGAGGGCGACGACGGCGGCGGTGATCACCTTGGTTGCTATCCGTGAAGGCATCAAGGAACTCCTCCTGAGGAGATGGATGACCAGTGCCGGGCTCAGGCGCGAGTCGG
Organism: Streptosporangiaceae bacterium; assembly: GCA_050013415.1. Taxonomy (GTDB): domain Bacteria; phylum Actinomycetota; class Actinomycetes; order Streptosporangiales; family Streptosporangiaceae; genus Palsa-506. The sequence goes on from JBEKFH010000092.1 coordinate 1,371, forward strand.
CGCGGGGCCCCTGCCCGCCGGCGCGGGGCCGCTGCCCGCCGCGACGCCCGGATGCGGTGCGGCCGCCGCGGCGAGCGCGGGCCCGCCGCGGGCGCCGGACGGGCCCGCGATCAGCCGGACCGCGGCGATGAACGGCGCGAGCAGGACTCCGCCGTAGAACAGCCCGCTGATGATGTCCGTGAACCAGTGCTTGCTCAGGTACTCCCGGCTGTACGCCTCGTTGAAGGAGAGGGCGGACACCGCGGCGATGGCCCAGACCTTCCCCCGGTAGGTGCCGCTGAACTCCCGCCAGAGCATATGCGCGATCAGGCCGTAGAGCAGGACGACCCGGTCGCAGCCGCCCGACGGATAGGTCCCGCCGGGGCTGCCCGGCGGGCCGAGCCGGCCGAACGTACGCCGGAGCGCGAGCGTGGCAAACTTATCCACCAGGATCGCGGCCCCGAGCGCGGACGGCGGCAGCCACTTCTGGTCGCGCCAGCTAACCCCCAGGCAGACCGCCGCCGTGCCGGCCGCGCCCCAGGTGGTCCAGGTATTGCCGACCTTGCCGAACCGCTCCATGATCGCAGCCCACGGCCGCACCTGATGACCGAGTGTCCAGCGGTAGATCGGCTCGTCGATCGCCGGGCCGCGGTTCACCACCGTCGGGCCGAGCAGCGCCATCACCCCGTAGGACAGGGCTCCCCCGGCGCAGCTGATGGCGCCGAGCCGGATCATGTCCGGCATCCAGTCAGGCCCGGCCGCCGCCAGGCCGGACAGCCGGCCGGAGACCGCCGGGAACCCGGCCGCGGCACGGGCCGGCTGGGCGGCACCGTTCAGGCCGGCGCGGGTGACCTCGGCTAGCTGGACGCCGTCCGGCCCCGCCTGGCCGACAGGCCCCGCCTGGCCGACAGGCTCCGCCTGGCCGACAGGCTCCGCCTGGCCGACAGGCTCCGCCGGCTGCGCGCCGTCCCCGCTGGCCACCAGGTCATCGCCGGGAGCCGGGGCGGCAGCGGGCGCCCGCCGTGCCGCGATGACCGTGGCAGCCGCAATCGCGGCCATGCCAGCAGGCCAGAGCGCCACGAGAAGATACCGACGCATTGCTATCTGCCTCCCTGTTTCACGCAGCAGTCCCTCGTTGTCACGCAGCAGTCCGCCGTCGTCGCGCAGCAGTCCGCCGTCGTGATGATGACCGATCTGCCGGGCCGTGGCGGCGGCGATGCTTGCCCTGACCGCTTGCGCCGATCCCGGCCGTGTACTCGCGGCACCGCGGCTTCGCCTGCCCGGCGGAGCCGCGGACAGCACCGGGCCAGCATCTTATCGCGGGCGCGGAGCGAACGGTCACGCCAGCAGGCGCGATGGGCCGGCTCAGGCCATCGGGCAACTTTGATAGCCTCAAGTCTCTTTGAGGCACAGAAACCCCACATCGGGTCCCTGCGTCTCCTGATCACGGGCGGCCGAATGAGTTTCGCTGATGCTGATCTCGCCCGGCTGCTGGTCGCGCTGGCGGTCCTTCTTCTTGCCGCGCACGGCGTCGGTCATCTGTTCCGCTACTTCCACCAGCCGGCCGCGATCGGGGAAATCGCCGGCGGCATACTCCTCGGGCCGTCGGCTCTCGCCGAGATCTCGCCTTCGGTTCAGCACTGGATATTCCCGGCGTCCGGATCCTCCGCGGCGGCGCTGGGGGCCGTCTATCAGCTGGGGCTACTGCTGCTCATGTTCACGGCCGGCGCTGAGATGCGCCGGCTGCTGCAGCGCGACGCCGTGCGAACAGTCGGCCTCATCGCGTCTCTCGGCCTCGTCCTGCCCTTCGCGCTCGGGCTTGGGCTCGTCGCGATGCTGGGCACCAGCCGCTACATCGGCACGGCAGGCAACCGCACGGCGCTGACGCTCGTGTTCGGGATGGCGATAGCGGTCACGAGCATCCCGGTGATCTCGCGGATCATGCATGACCTCGGGCTGCTGGGCACCCGTTTCGCTCGCATCGTGCTGTCCGTCGCCGTGATCGAGGACGTCGTGCTTTACGTCGTCCTCGCTGTGGCGATCGGGCTGGTGTCAACGGCGGGCAGCCAGGCATTCGGGCTCCCTGCGGCACTGAATGTCCACGGCGTGCTGCCCAGCAGCGTCTACCACTCCGTTGTGGCCGTGCTTTTCCTCGGCGTGGCACTCACGGCCGGCGGGATGGTCTACCAGCGGCTGCGGGCGAACCCGCTGGCCCGCCGGAGCCCGGTCGCTTTCCAGTTCCTGTGGATGCTCTCGCTCTCGGCAGGCGCGCTGGCCCTAGGCCTGGTGCCGCTGTACGGCGCGTTCGTCGCGGGAATCGCCGTCGCCAGCACAAGCATGAGTGCCAGTGCCAGTGCCAGTGCCAGTGCCGGCGCCAGTGCCGACGCCAGTGCCCGCGGCATGACCGACGGCGCGGCCGAGGCAGCGGCCGGGGACGGCGCCGGCGTCCTGGGTGGCAACGCTCTGGCCGGCGTCTCTTTCGGCTTCTTCATCCCGGTCTATTTCGCGATCATCGGCATCCAGCTTGACCTGATCCACCACTTCGATGTGCTTTTCTTTCTCGGATTCCTCGCCTTCGCGTGTGTCGCGAAAGCGGCCAGCGTGTACCTGGGAGCGCGTCTCTCGCGGGAGAACAGGTTCGTCTCGGCAAGCCTCGCCATTGCCATGAACGCACGCGGCGGACCGGGAATCGTGCTGGCATCGACCGGCTACGCGGCCGGCATCATCAACGAGACATTCTTTGTCAGTCTCGTGATGCTCTCCGTCGTGACCTCGCTGCTGGCCGGCTCCTGGCTGGAGCGCGTCGCGGTGCGGCTTGGCGCGGGGAGGCCGGATGGCGGGAAGGCCGGGGCCGAGGTGCCAGGCGATCTCAGCGCCGCCTGATCGACCCGGCCCCGGCACGCCCGCGGCCCAGCGACCCGGTCGCCGCCTGAGCGACCCGGCCCCCCCGCCCAGCGACCCCGGCCGGGCGGGACCGGGAGCAGCCGACCCGCGCTAACCGGCCCGGCGGTACGCGCGGACGGCGAGCGGCACGAACACGATGAAGACCGCGGCCAGGCACGCCACGCTCTTCAGCAGGTTCGCCTCGATCGGGCCGCCCAGTGCCAGCCCGCGCATGGTGTTGATGACAAAGGTGACCGGCTGGTTGTTGGCGAAGGCCTGCAGCCAGCCTGGCATGGTCGAGATCGGCACGAACGCCGAACTCAGGAACGTGACCGGGAACAGCCAGATCAGCCCGAACGCCTGCACCGACTCCTCGTCCCCGATGGCCAGCCCGGTATAGGCGGAGATGCAGCAGATCGCCAGCCCGAATACGGTGGCGAGCACGACCATGCCCACGGCGGGGACGATGCCGTTCTGGAACCGGAAGCTGACCGCGTAGCCGACCCCGACGACGATCAGGATGGTCACGAGCATCCGCCCGGTGTCGGCGACCAGCCGGCCGGCCAGCACCGCCGAGCGTGCCATCGGCATCGACTTCAGCCGGTCGATCACGCCCTTCTTCAGCTCCTGGGCCAGCGCGATGGCCGTGCCGAACGTGGCGAACGCCGCGGTCTGCGCGATGATCCCCGGCATCAGGAAGTCGACGTAGGGGATCCTGCCCGGTACCCGGATGGCGCCGCCGAAGACATAGCGGAACAGCAGCACGAACATCACCGGCTGGATCACGGTGAACACGATGTAGGCGGGCACCCGCATCCAGACCAGCAGGTTGCGCCGGGTGATGGTGAGCGTGTCGGTCACCGCCCAGCGGGCCCTGGCGAGCGGGCCCGGCGCGCCTCCCTGCGCTGCGACCGCGGTCATGATTCCCCCTTCGCGGTGTCGTCGCGGGGCTTGGTGTCGTTGCGGGACTTACCGCGGCCGCCGCGGCGGCCGCGGCGCTTGCCCGGCTGCTCCTCCTCCTCGGCGGCGTGCCCGGTGAGGGCAAGGAACACGTCATCGAGCGAGGGCCTGCGCAGTGCCAGGCCGCGTGTCTCGACACCGGCGCCGTCCAGGCCGCGGACCGCCTGGATCAGCGCATCCGAGCCGCCGCCCCCGACGCCGAGGCTGACCACGCCGGTATCCGCGTCGACGTGCGGCTCGCCTGTGCCGACCTGCGCTATCGCCGCGACGGCGTCGGCGACCCGGCGGCGGTCGGGCACCGTGAACTCGACCACGTCCCCGCCGACCCGGCCCTTCAGCTCCTCGGCCGTGCCGGACGCGATCACCAGGCCGCGGTCGATCACCACGATCTCGTCCGCCAGCTCGTCGGCCTCGTCCAGGTACTGGGTGGTCAGCAGCGTCGTCGTCCCGCCTGCCACCAGCGACCGGATGATCTCCCACATCCCCAGCCGCGACCGCGGGTCAAGGCCGGTGGTCGGCTCGTCGAGGAACAGCACCTGGGGCTGGCCGACCAGGCTGGCCGCCAGGTCCAGGCGGCGCTGCATGCCACCGGAGAAGTTCTTGGCAGGCCGGTCGGCGGCATCGACGAGATCGAACTGCTTCAGCAGGTCGGCGGCACGGCTCCGGGCGGTCGGCCAGCTCAGGTGATAGAGCCGCCCGATGATCTCAAGGTTCTCCCGGCCGGTGAGCTCCTCCTGGATGGCCGCTGACTGCCCGGAGAGCCCGATCGACCTGCGGACTGCCGCCGGCTCCCGCACGACGTCGTGGCCCTCCACCTCCGCCCGCCCGCCGTCCGGGCGAAGCAGCGTCGTCAGGATGCGCACGGCGGTCGTCTTGCCAGCGCCGTTCGGGCCGAGCACGCCGAGCACCGTGCCGCGGGGCACCGACAGGTCGATGCCGCGCAGCGCGTGCACGTCCCCGAACGACTTGGTCAGGCCCTCCACGAGAATGGCCGGCCCCGCACTGGCCGGCCCGGAACTGCTGGGTGACACCCGTCCTCCTGTACTGCGGCTGGCCGCTGCTGCCGTCTCGACGATCCCGACAGTACGCCCGCCGCCAGGCGAGCCAGGGAGCGGGCGGAAACTGCGCTAATAGTCCGATGTGAGCAGTGCTTCCAGGGCTAGCATGTGACCCCATGCGACGCATGCGTGGTGCCGGAACCGCCGTAATCGTGCTTGGCTCGGTCGCCGCGCTGGCGGCCTGCGGAGCGGCCAGCCCGCAGCGCGCGTCGCTGGCATCAGCGGGCGGCACCCCGGCGCACGTGATCGGCGACGGCACGGCCGCGAGTTGCACGTCACAGGCAGTGGTCGCCGCGGTCGCCGCGGGCGGCACCATCACCTTTTCCTGCGGCCCCAGCCCCGTGACGATAACGCTGCAGGCCACTGCGAGGATCCGCAACACAAGCCCGCGGGTCGACATCAACGGCGGCGGCCTAGTGACGCTCAGCGGCGGCGGGGTGCGCCGGATCCTCTACATGGACACCTGTGATCCGGCCCAGGTGTGGACCACGTCGCACTGCCAGGATCAGTCAGAGCCAAAGCTGGTCGTGCAGGACATTACCTTCGCCGACGGCAACTCGACCGGCAGGCATTACGACGGCGGCGGCGGCGGCGCCATCTTCGCGCGCGGCGGCAGGCTCCGGGTGATCGACTCTCATTTCACCAGCAACCGCTGTGACTCCACCGGCCCCGATCTGGGCGGGGCGGCCATCCGGGCGCTGAGCCAGTACCGCGGGCGGCCGGTGCACATCATTGACAGCACCTTCCGCTATGGCAGGTGCTCCAACGGCGGCGCGCTGAGCAGCATCGGCGTGTCCTGGGTGATCCGCGACTCCCTATTCGCCCACAACCGGGCCATCGGCCGCGGCGCCAATCCGGCGCAGTCGGGTACCCCGGGCGGGGGCAGCGGCGGCGCCATCTACACCGACGGGGACACCTACACCGTCACGATCGACAACTCGATCATCAGGCACAACCACGCCAACGAGGGCGGCGGGTCCATCTTCTTCGTCAGTGACGATCTCACCGGCAGCCTGCGAATCGACCACTCGACGCTGCGCAGGAATCGCAGCGCCGGCTTCCACACCGCCGGCTACCCCGGCATCTTCTTCCTCGGCGCCGGCCACCCGATCATCATCGACTCCACGCTGGGCTAGCGCCGCCTCAGCAAGGCAGCCCGGGCGATGACCCGGCGCAGTCGTTCGTCGTATGTGGTTCCCCGCTCGTTCCTATGTGGTTAGGGTGCGTGCTGCCGCCGGAGACCGCTGGGGGAAGAAGAGGGTGAGAACTGCGGCGAAAGCCAGCAGCTTCGACACGACGTTCAGCGTGGTGGGGACCGGTGCGGAAGGGTAGCCGAACCCGGACAGGGCCCAGACCGCGAACACGCCCAGCATCAGTGCGAGCGAAAAGAACGTGGCCCTGGTCAGCCTCACCATGGGCGACAGCCTCAGGAGCAGCAGCGTGGTGATCTCAATCAGGAACAGCGGTACGAAGAACAGCGCTCGGTACAAGGCTGGGTCGGGCGGAATCGGAGGATAGGTCCTCGCCACACAATGAGATCGAACGGGAGCTCGAAGATCAGCGGCGCCGCTATCGCGCCGATGGCGGCGCTGGCCAGCCTCGTCCCGCCGCCGGCCGAGATGCGCGCGAAGATGATGACGAAGACGGCCGCTACCGCCAAGAAGGTGAAGGGAGCGACGTGATCGGCGCGGTCCCCTCCTGGCCTTCTTCTCTACTTATACCGGATTGGCTGAAGTCGAATCAGACATCAAGGCAGTTATCACTCATAGAATGCGGTATAAGTTCTGATTAGGCTGGAAGCCGCCAGAGTGGGGAGTCCCCCCTCTACTTGGTCAGCCGCGCCTTGCAGGAAACCTTCGGATTCACCCCGGCGTAATTCAGCGGGCCGGCTGCAATCGTCACGATGATTGTGCCCGCCCTGGTGCAACTCGCGGGTAGCCCGCTGAAGTAATGACGCTGGTTGCCCGCGATCGCGCCAATGATGAGCCATATGACTAATAGCGCCGTTCCGAGCCGCATTGTGACCTCCGACCGCAGCATTCGCTGCGAAATGGACGGGGCCAGCCCCCGTGATTGACCTTTAGTGAAGCAGGGGGCTGGCCAACTCCGCCAGCCAGCCCGGCGAGATCGGCCAGCGATTCTCGCTGGTGAGGACGCTCATCAGGTCACGGCAGCCGCACCGGGTCAGGGCAGCCTGACCGCCGGGCTACGGGTCCATCGCCCGGGGCCTTCATCTCGATGACCGGCGGGATCAATGGCCGGGTGCCTTTCGGCGAGGCACGGCAGGCGGGCCTGGCCAGGCAGGCGCTGGTCGAGGCCGAGGACGTCCGCATCGACCCCGCGCTGCGCCAGTAGCGCTCCGCCTGGTCAGGCCGATGCTCAGCGGCGTGGGGGTGCCCGCCGGCCCGGCGCTCACCGTCGTTCCGCGGCCTCGAGCCACCGTGGATCTGCCGGCCGCCAGCCCGCGGCTGCCCGGTGCCGACCTGCCCGCGGCAGGCACGCGGCTGCTCGGCGAGGTCGTCAGGGCGGTCTCCGAGCAGGCGGGCCGGGGCGGCTTCCTGCTGCTGCGGCTGGACGTGCACGGCCCGCAGGATCGTGCCCGCGGGCCGTGCTCGGTTATTCCACATCTGGCTATGGCTACTATAGGTAGTTAATCGAGCACATTAAGTGGCAGTCGTGGTCGTACTGCAGACGAGGCCTCAGTCGGGAGCGTGCGCGTGGCGTTGATCACCGGCTTGCGCCGATGGGTCAGCCTCGCCGCGGCCCTGGCGCTGGCGGTAACGGCGGCCGGCCTGGTTGTCGCCCTGACGGCGGCTGGCAGCGCGGGCAGCGCGGGGCGGGAGATGTCCCAGCGGCTGCTGCCCGCCGCCGCGGCCGCTGGCCTGCTGCTCGGGGACTACAACCAGCAGCAGACGTTGCTGCGCAACTACGTGACCACCGGGGCGCCGGCCGCGCTGCGGCAGTTCCGGCAGGCGGCCGTGCCGATCCCCCGGCAGCAGGCCGAGGTAGCCCGGCTTGTTGGCGGCTATCCGCTGCTGCCGGGTCTGGTAGCCACCGCCGGGGCGGCGCAGCAAGCGTGGCTGGCCTGGGTCGCCGGGCCGCAGCTGACGGCGGCCGGCCGGGGTGATTTCCGCAGCGCACGGGCGATGCAGGCCGCCATCCCGTTCACCCGGCCGTACGTGTTCGCGGTGCGGGCGCCGATGACGCAACTGCAGGCGCAGATCACGAGCTTGCAGACGCGCGTCACCACCCGGCTGGTCAGCGCGCAAGGCCGGGTGCTCTTCGCGCTGGTGGCCATGTGCCTCGTCGTGGCCCTGATCGCCGTGGGCGGCGTGCTGGCCGTGCGCCGCTGGCTGCTGGCGCCCTTCGCGGCGCTGCGGACGGCCGCCGAGTCGGTCGCGGCCGGCCATTACGACACGCGCGTGCCGGCCGTCGGCCCGGCGGAACTCGCGAACCTGGGCCGCAGCACCGAGCTGATGCGAACGCGCCTGCTGGCGACCCTCGGTGAGGCGCAGCGGGCCGAGGAGAGGTTCCGCGGCCTGTTCGAGTCTTCCCCCGACGCCACCCTGACGGTGGCGGCGAACGGGACCATCGGCATGGTGAACGCGCAGGCCGAGCGCATGTTCGGGTACAGCGCCGACGAGATGGTCGGCCAGCCGGTGGAGATGCTGGTACCGGCGGCGGCGCGCGGCGCGCACCCGCGCAGGCGCGCTGGCTACTTCGCCGATCCCCAGCCGCGGCCGATGGGCGGCGGGCTCGACCTGTCCGCCGTCCGCAAGAACGGCACGCAGTTCCGGGTCGAGATCAGCCTGAGCGCGCTGCCCGGCGAATCGGGGGTGGTGGCCACGGCGACCATCCGCGACATCTCCCGGCGGCTGATCGCGCAGGCCGAGGGCGAGCGGCTGCGGGCGGAGGCGGAGCACGCGCGGGTCGAGCGCCGACTGCAGCAGTCCGAGCGCCTGGAGAGCCTCGGCCAGCTGGTCGGCGGGGTCGCGCACGACTTCAACAACATGCTCAACGTCATCACCGGCTACGCCGACCTCGTGACCGAGCAGGTGACGAGCCTGGCGGGCGAGGACCCGCGGATGGATGCCGTGCTTGCCGACGTCGAGCAGGTGCGCGTCGCGGCGGAGGGCGCAGTCAGGCTGACCCGCCAGCTGCTGATCTTCGCCCGCCGCGACGTCATGCATCCGGAGGTCCTCGACGTCAACAGCATCATCGGCGGCGTCGGGCAGCTGCTGCAGCGCACGCTCGGCGAGCACATCCGGCTGACCGTCACGGCTGACCCCGGCCTGTGGCCGGTGATGGCCGACCGCGGCCAGCTTGAGCAGGTCCTGGTCAACCTCGCGATCAACGCGAGCGATGCCATGCCGGGTGGCGGGAAGATCACGATCGATACCGGCAACATCGTCGCGGACCAGGCCTACGCGGCCAGCCGGCCCGGCATGCGCCCTGGCAGCTTCGTCCGGCTGCGCGTCTCGGACACCGGGACGGGCATGAGCCGCCAGGTCCTTGCCCGGGTGTTCGAGCCGTTCTACAGCACCAAGGCCCGCGGCCGGGGCACCGGGCTCGGGCTCGCGACGGTCTACGGGATCGTGACGCAGGCAGGCGGCTACGTGCAGATCTACTCCGAGCCAGGGTTCGGCACGACGGTGACCGTCATGCTGCCGGCCTCCCCGGCCGCGGCCGGGCCGATCGCCGGGCCGCCGGCCGCCGCTCCCGCCCGCGGCCGGGGCGAGACGATCCTGCTCGTCGAGGACGAGCCCAGCCTGTGGCAGCTGGCCAGCCGGATCCTGACCCGGAGCGGGTACCAGGTCTGTCCCGCCGCCAGCCCTGCCGACGCCCTCCGGGAGGCCAGTGACCTGCGGCAGCCCATCGACCTGCTGCTCACCGACGTGGTCATGCCGGACATGCTCGGCAACGAGGTCGCCGCGCGCGTCCGCGCCTCGCGGCCCGGGCTGCCGGTGCTGTACATGTCCGGGTACGCCCAGACTGTGCTCGATGCGCAGGGTGCCCTCGATGCCCACGTGGACCTGCTGGAGAAGCCGTTTTCCGAGATTACCGTGCTCTCGCGGGTACGCCAGGCCATCGACAGCAGGAAGCAGGGCACGCCTGCCCGCGCGGGCCGCTGAATGTCAGACGGCGACGAGCAGCAGCCGGCTGGCGAGCGCGGTCGAGGCGGCCAGCCCGTCCAGGAAGAGCCCGCGGGCGAGCGGGATGTCGCGCAGCTCCCAGAGCAGCAGGGAATTGCCCCAGGCCTGGTCCCGCGCGGTGTTGATGGTCCAGCAGGCGATGAGGCTGGCGACCGCCTGCAGGTGCCGGTCGACGGCGAGCTCGGGCGCGGACTCGAACGACTGCCGGACGGCCTGCTCCGCCGCGTCCAGCAGCTGGTCCACCTTCTGGTAGTCGGCCAGGTGTTCGGCGGGCGAGGTGCCCAGGGCAGCGCAGGTCGTGACGACAGCCAGCGGCAGGTCATGGTTGATGTGCGCGTTCATCCCGGCCAGCGCGAACTGAATGGGCTCGATCCCCGGTTCGGCGCGCCGCTCGGCCAGCGGGCGCCAGGCCAGCGGCACCGCTGCCGGGCTGGCCGCCTCTGCTGCGCCGAAGTACAGGTTGGCGAACGTCACGTCCAGGCTGGCCATGAAGGCCGGATCGGCGAAGAACCCCTGGCCGATCTTGCCGTCCACATCCCGGGTAACGGTCAGGTACATGCGGTTGAAGCACATCAGGCCGTCGTCCGGCGGGGCCGACGCGCCGATCAGCTCCATCCGCGCGATCGCGCCGGCCACCGAGAGGACGGGCGGCGACCCTGGCTGGCCGGCGGGCATAGCGTCACTATAAGGCCGGGCACCGCGACCGCTGACCCGAGCGTGGCCGCTGACCCGGCACCGTGGCCGCTGACGCCGGCGCGGCACTGACCCCGGCACCGTGGCCGCTGACCCGAGCGAGGCCGCTGACCGGCGCGGAACTGGCGAGGCTCTGTTGGCTACGGAGCGTAGCTCAGTGGTACGACTCCGTTATCAATGGGTAGATCCAGATCAGGGCGGCGCCGCCAGGTTTCGCCAGGATGCCGGAACGGGAGCGGGCAAGCGATGCCGAAGGAGCCGCACTGGGGATCTGGGCGCCGCGCTGCCGCGGTGAGCGTGGCGGTCGTCGCCGTCATCGCGGCCGCAGTGGGCGTGACCATCTGGCGATTCGAGGTCGCCATCTCCGGGTCAGCGGCGGCACTCGACGCGAGCGGCGACTCGAGCGCGGCGGTCCAGCTCGTCGCGACCTTCTGGCACGACCGGGAGGCAATGAACGAGTACCTGCTCAGGCCGTCAGCGGTGGTGCTCAGCGAGGTGGCCGGCCAGCAGGGCCAGTTCCGCCGGATTGCCGCGGACGTCACGCCCGAGACTCCCGTGGAGACGGCGTCCCTGCGGCGGGCCGCGGCGGCGTACTCGGGCCTTTATACCGTCTTCACCGGCGTCCGGGGCGCCGCGGGGACTGGCAAGGCGGGCGAGGCCGCAGCGCTCGACCGGTTGATCGCGGCCGAGCCCGCCGTGGTGCAGCCGCTGCAATCGCTTGACCACTTTGAATCGCTCGGCTCGGCGGCGCTGCAGTCGGCGGCTACCTCGGCATCCGACCAGACGCTCGGGATCGGGCTGGCGGCCGGCATCCTGGCCGTGCTGGCAGGCCTCACGTTCGCGATCTTCACGCTGCGGATGATCCGCGGCGCGCTCTACCGGGAGGAGCAGCTCGGCGTGGCGTCGGCCCGGACGAGTGATCTCCTTGCCCGCCTTGGCTCAACCTCGGCGGTCCTGGTGGACGTCACCGGCGAGCTGCGGCTGGCAGCGCGGAACGCGGCCGCGGTGACGAGCGAGCAGTCCTCGGCGGTCGCGCAGACATCGGCAACCATCGTGGAGCTGGCTACCGCCGCCGGGTCGATCGCCGACAACGCGCATGCCATGGCGAGGACCGCCGAGCTGACCGCCGACACGATGCGCGACATGCAGGAAAAGGTCGAGGCCATCGCCGCGCGCGC
>JBEKFH010000093.1:0-13270 GCA_050013415.1 Streptosporangiaceae bacterium
GATCGCGGTGCCGTCGGGTCCCAGTACCGAGACGCCGAGCGCGGTGGTGTACTTGCGGCCCAGCTTGAAGATGTGCCCGACCTCGATGGCCTGGACGATCTCCAGCGGGGTGCCGCACCGCGGGCACGGCTCGCCCGCGGTTACCTCGCGCAGGTCTGCCCACTGGCCGACGGTGATGTCCCGCTCCACGTCCACGCCGGTGAGGTGCACGTCATCGACGTTCGCCCCGGTCGCCATGTCACGCCTGCCCCGCAGCGCGAGGTCGGCGATGACTGGCAGGCTGCTGACCCCGACCGCGCCGAGGCTGCCCGGTGAGGCGCCGAGAGCCGCGCGGATCTCGTCCGGCTGCGCCGGCCTGATCTCGGCGGCGCCGGTCGCGTCGATGAGCTTCTGATCCGCGAGCGGATGGTCGCCGCGCAGCAGCACCAGCGTGAGCCGCCCGTCGACGAATTGCACCAGCGTCTTGACCTGCCGGACGGCCGGTATCCCGTGCGCACGGTCAAGGTCGGAGATGGTGCGCACGCCCGGCGTGGCCAGCCGCTCGGGCGCCGGCCCGGCCGGCTCGTCGTCGACGGCCGCCAGCGCCGACGTCGCCTTCTCCAGGTTGGCCGCATACCCGCAGTCCGGGCAGCGGGCGACCATGTCCTCCCCGGCGTCGGACGGGCACATGAACTCGACCGAGTCGCTGCCTCCCATGTTGCCGCTGGACGCCTCCACCGCCAGCGCCGGGATACCGAGCCTGGCGAAGATGCGCTCATAGGCCGCGCGGTGCGCCTCGAACGAGGCGTCCAGCCCGGCCTCGTCGATATCGAAGCTGTAGGAGTCCTTCATCGTGAACTCGCGCACCCGGAGCAGCCCGCTCTTCGGCCGCGCCTCGTCGCGGAACTTGACCTGGAACTGGTACCAGAACTGGGGCAGCTCGCGGTAGGACGCGAGCTCCAGCGCCAGGGTGGCGAAAATCTCCTCGTGGGTGACGCCGAGCACCATGTCGGTGCCCTTGCGGTCCTTCAGCCGGAACATGATGTCGCCCATGATCGCGAGCCGGCCGCTCTTCTCCCAGATCTGCGCGGGGTGCATGGCGGGTAGCAGGAACTCCTGCGCCCCGATCGCGTTCATCTCCTCCCTGATCACGTTCATGACCTTGGCGCGAACCCGCATGCCGAGCGGCAGCAGCGAGTAATGGCCGGCCATCAGCTGGCGGATGAAGCCCGCCCGGACCAGGAGCCGGTGGCTCGCCGCGTCCGCGTCGGCCGGGTCCTCGCGCAACGTGGGGATGTGGAGCTGTGACCAGCGCATGCCTGAATGCCTCTGCTCGACGAATGGGGGTAACCGCGGAACACCGCATTCTAGAGCGTCCCGCCAGGGACCTGGTTCGAGAGCGCCCCGCCCGGCCCCGGTCCGGCACATGTCGGCCCGGCCAGTCCGTTTTGTACATTAACGCAGTATCCGCCGCCGGTCCTGTCGCCACAACACGCACATATACCGGATTTATTGAGACCGATTCGGATATTAAGTCGTATATTTCTCAGAGAATCCGGTATAAGTAGCGTTAGGCGGCTTGATCGGCCTGGGGCGGACTCCGAGCACGCTTGGCTGCTGAACATAATCGGCGGCTTCGCCATTAGTTGTCTTATTTGGCCGGGATATTCATGACGCCATCCGGCTCGAACAGGTGGGACCGGGCGCCTTTCCCGGCTACCTTGGCCGGCAAGCTGGCCGCCCCGGCCAGCAACTGACTGGCCGCCCCGGCCAGCAACTGATCTGTCACATTCTTGGAGTGAGCACGCTAATGAACTCCCTGAGCGGAGGCGCCGCGCCGGCGGCCCGCCGAGTATCACGCGGCCTCGCCGCGGCCGCCCTGGCAGCGGCAGTCGCTGTCGCGCTGGCGTCCTGTTCGAGTTCGCGCCCGCCCGCCGCCGGCAGCACCCCGCCCAGCAGCGCAGGCACGGCAACTTCGCCGGCTGCCACCGGTTCGTCAAGCGGCGCGGGCACCTCAGGCGCTGGCACGTCCGGCACGGGCGCATCTGGTGCCGTCGCGTCAGGCACGGGCGTGATCTTCCGCGGGACTCTCCTGGTTACTGGTGCCATCGTGCTGAAGAAGAACTACACGCAGAGGATGCCCGCGGTCAGTAGCTGCGCCGCCGCGGCGGCGCACGGTGATACGCCCGGCGGCGGGTTCAGGCTGCCGTCGCCGCATTCCGGCGTGTCCCCCAGGATCGACGTCCTGGTAAATCACATCCACGGCGCCGGCACGTATACGCCGAATCAGCTGGCACTGGATAGCGCGGATTCCATCTGGCTCACGTTCCACGGCGCCAGCCGCGACTTTGAGATCAGTTCCCATCCGGCAGCGCCAGGCAAGGTCATGGGAAAGGAAGTTCTCTACCTCACTACCGACGGCTCCGGCCAGCTACCCTTTTCCGGCGCGCATGAGTTCGGCCAGAAGTCCGGCCCCCAGATCGCCGGCGAGATCAGCTGGACCTGCTCCGCCGCGCGCTGACTGGCGGCCCGCGGGGTGCGGGCGTCCTCCTACGGGCCATTGACCTGGGTCCGGGCCGTTGTAGGTTGTAGCCCAAGTCCCGCCCCCGCTAACAAGGAGGCCGGCATCGCCGCGACCACCAGCAGCAGAGCAGGCGCCGCTGCCCCCCGGCTGGCGGTCAGCCGCCGCCGCGAGGTTGGCGAGACCAGCGCGCGCTCACTGCTGATGACCGTGCTGGGCGAGTATGCGCTCCCCCGGGATGCCGCCGTGTGGACATCCACCCTGGTAGACGTCCTGGCACTGCTCGGGGTCGAGGAGAAGTCGGCGCGCCAGGCGCTGGCCAGGACTGCCGCCGAGGGCTGGCTCGCCGCGCACCGCGAGGGCCGCCGGGTGCGGTGGGATCTGACCGCGCCGGGCCGCCGGCTGCTGTCCGCCGGGGCCAGCCGGATTTACTCGTTCGGCCGCGAGGAGCCCCGCTGGGACCAGCGCTGGCTAGTGCTGCTGGTGACGGTGCCGGACGCTCGGCGCGAGCTCCGGCACCGGCTGCGCACCCGGCTGGCCTGGGCAGGCTTCGGCACGCCGGCGCCGGGCGTCTGGGTCACCCCGGACACCGGCCGTGAGGCCGAGGCCCGGCAGATCCTGACCGAGCTGGGACTCGCGGATCAGTCGATGTCCTTCGCGGCCACCTACGGCTCGATCGGCTGCCCGGAGTTCGTCGCCCGGCAGGCATGGGATCTGGACGTCGTCGCCGCGCGATACGACGAGTTCATCGCGCGGTTCACCGGCCTGCGGCCCGCGGCCGGGGACGAGACCCTGATCGCGCAGACCCTGCTGGTGCACGAGTGGCGGCGGTTCCCCTTCCTGGACCCCGGCCTGCCGCGGGAGCTGCTGCCCGCGGGGTGGACCGGGATCACGGCTGCCCGGCTCTTCCACGGCAGGCACGCCGAGTGGCGGCCTGGCGCCCAGCAGCGCTGGGCCGAGCGCACCAGCAGCCTGAACCGATTATCTACATATCTTTGCACCTTGCCGAGAATGCTGTAGCACGTCAGGATGGGACGAGGACGCCTGGCCAAGTCTCGACCGGGCACCGGGGAGGCCGCCGTGAGCATCACCCGCGAGAGCGCGGCCGCCGTGCCGCCCGGCGCGCAGGCGGCCGACGGGGCACCGCCCAGCGAGCAGGCGGCTGGCGCGCCACCATCCGGGGAATCGCCGGCCAGCGCGGACGCCAGCCAGGCTGAGGTGTCGTTCGACACGGAGCCGGGCCGGTACCGGCACTGGAAGCTGGCCGTGGGCGGGGCGGTCGCGACGCTGACGCTCGACGTCGCCGAGGACGGCGGCATCGTTCCCGGCTACGAGCTCAAGATGAACAGCTACGACCTGGGCGTCGACATCGAGCTCTACGACGCCGTGCAGCGGCTTCGCTTCGAGCACCCTGAGGTCAGGGCCGTGGTGCTGACCAGCGGCAAGGAGCGGATGTTCTGCGCGGGCGCGAACATCCGAATGCTGGCGGCCTCGTCGCACGCCTGGAAGGTGAACTTCTGCAAGTTCACCAACGAGACCCGCAACGGCATCGAGGACGCCACCGCCTGCTCCGGGCAGACCTACATCGCCGCGGTCAACGGCACCGCGGCGGGCGGCGGGTACGAGCTCGCGCTGGCCTGCGACCAGATCCTGCTCGTCGACGACGGCTCGTCGGCGGTGGCGCTGCCGGAGATCCCGCTGCTCGGGGTGCTGCCGGGCACCGGCGGGCTGACCAGGCTGGTGGACAAGCGCGGCGTCCGCAGGGACCGGGCCGACGTCTTCGCGACCACCGCCGAGGGCATCAAAGGCGAGAAGGCGGTCGCCTGGCGGCTGGTCGACGAGATCGCGACCGCCAGGGACTTCGCCGCGGCGGTCGGCCGGCTGACGCAGGCGGCGACCGCCCGCTCGACGCGGCCGGACGGCGGCAGCGGCATCACGCTGCCGCCGCTGCGCCGGTCCGCCGACGGCGACGTGATCTGCTATGACCACCTGCGGATCGAGATCGACCGGCCGGCCGGCGCCGCGACGATCATCGTCGCGGGGCCCGCGGGGCCGCCCGCCAGCCTGGCCGCGCTGCACGCCGAAGGCGCCGCGTGCTGGGCACTGGCCGCCGTGCGCGAGCTCGACGACGCCATCTTGCGGCTGCGGGTCAACGAGCCGGATGTGGGCACCTGGCTGCTGACCACCCGGGGCGACCCGGCAGCCGTGGCGGCGACCGGCGCGCTGCTGCTGGCGCACGCCGATGACTGGCTGGTCAACGAGATCATCCAGTACTGGAAGCGGACGCTGCGACGGCTGGACACCACATCGCGGAGCCTGATCGCGCTGATCACGCCGGGCAGCTGCTTCGCCGGCCTGCTGGCCGAGCTCGCGCTCGCGGCGGACCGGCAGTACATGCTGGACGGGATATTCGAAGACGACGAGGACCCGGCGCCGCCCGCCGTGCTCCGGCTGGACGAGTTCAACACCGGGCTGCTGCCGGGCATCGGCGGGCTGAGCCGGCTGCGGGTCAGGTTCAACGGCAGCGAGGCCGACGCGGCGGCAGCGGCGGCCGCCGCCGGGCGGGACCTGGCCGCGGCCGACGCGGCCCGGCTCGGCCTGGTCACCGAGACCCCCGACGACCTGGACTGGGCCGACGAGATCCGGCTCATGGTGGAGGAGCGCGCCAGCTTCTCCCCGGACGCGCTGACCGGCATGGAGGCCAACCTCCGGTTCGCCGGCCCGGAAACGCGCGAAACGAAGATTTTCGGCCGGCTCACCGCATGGCAGAACTGGATCTTCCAGCGGCCCAATGCCGCGGGCCCGGAGGGGGCGCTGCGCCGGTACGGCACCGGGCAGCGCGCAGATTACGACAGGAAGCGGGTCTGAGATGACTGCCACCGCCGACCAGGGCCAGACCGCGGGAGCCGGCGCCAGCCAGGGCCAGACTGCGGGAGCCGTCACCGGCCGGGGCGAGATCCGCGGCGCCGACGCTGACCAGGGCGAGATCGTCGGAATCGCGCCCGCGCCGGACGGGCCGGTCAGCGTCATCGACTACAGCGAGCTGATCCCGAACAACGTCGGCCTGGCCACCGACCGCCGGCTGCAGCGCGCTCTTGAGTCCTGGCAGCCGAAGTTCCTCGGCTGGTGGGCCAGCCTCGGGCCCTCCGTTCCTACCCGGGATGTGTACCTGCGCACGGCGATCGCGGTCGGCAGGGACGGCTGGGCGAACTTCGCCCGGGTCCCGATGGAGCAGTACCGGTGGGGAATCTTCCTGTCCGAGCGCGACCCGGACCGGCGGGTCGGGTTCGGCCGGCACCTGGGCGAGCCCGCCTGGCAGGAAGTGCCCGGCGAGTACCGGGCCGACCTGCGGCGGCTGCTGGTGGTGCAGGGCGACACCGAGCCCGCGTCGGTCGAGCAGCAGCGGCACCTCGGGATGACCGCGCCGAGCCTGTACGACATGCGGAACCTGTTCCAGGTGAACGTCGAGGAAGGCCGCCATCTGTGGGCCATGGTGTACCTGCTGCATGCGTACTTCGGCCGGGACGGCCGGGACGAGGCCGAGCAGCTGCTGCAGCGCAACTCCGGCGACCCGGACAAGCCGCGGATCCTCGGCGCGTTCAACGAGGAGACCACCGACTGGCTGTCGTTCTTCATGTTCACCTACTTCACCGACCGGGACGGCAAGTACCAGCTCGGCACGCTGAAGGAGAGCGGCTTCGACCCGCTGGCGCGGACGTGCGAGTTCATGCTCCGGGAGGAGGCGCACCACATGTTCGTCGGCACCACCGGCGTGCAGCGCACGGTCGAGCGCACCGCGGCGCTGCTGAAGGAGCACGACACCGACGACCTGTGGGACCACGGCGCGATCCCGCTCTCGGTGATCCAGAAGTACCTGAACTTCCAGTTCTCCGTCTCGCTCGACCTGTTCGGGTCCGAGACGTCCTCCAACGTCGCCTCGTACTACACAGCCGGGCTGAAGGGCCGCTGGATGGAGACCCGGCGCAAGGACGACCACCTGCTCGCCGGCGGGACCATGGAGGTCCCCCAGGTGCAGGAAGGCGCGATCTCGACCAGGACCGTCCCGCTGCTGACCGCGCTCAACCTGGACCTGCGCAACGAGTACATGGAAGACTGCGCGCGCGGCATCCGGCGCTGGAACCGGGAGCTTGACCGCGCCGGGCTGCCGCAGCGGCTGACGCTCCCGCACGAGGGCTTCAACCGGAAGGTCGGGGCGTTCGCCGGGCAGTCCGTCAGCCCGTCCGGCGAGCTGCTCGACCCGGCGAGATGGGCCCGCCTGTCGGCAGGCTGGCTGCCGACGGCGGAGGACCGGGCCAGGGTCGCCGCGCTGATGCTGCCGCATTACGAGCCAGGCGAGTTTGCCAGCTGGATCGCGCCGCCCGGCGTCGGCATCAACGACCTGCCGGTCGAGTACGACTACGTCAGGTTCTGACCGAACCGGGCGCGGCGAACCGGGCGCGGCGACCGGGCGCGGGTTCTCGGCGAACTGGGCGCGAAGGAGGAGAGAGACATGACGACCAGCGCAGGCGAGCCGTTCAACGCCGCCGCTTGGCTGCTCGGGCGGAACGCGGCAGCCACCCCGGACCGGGTCGCCATCACCGCCATCGACGCCGATGGCTCGTCGGACGACGTTACCTACCGCGAGCTCGACGAGCTCGCCTGGCAGGCCGCCGCCGCGCTCGTCGCGTCCGGCGTCCGCGCCGAGGAACGGCTCCTGCTGTGCATGGCGGACACCCCGGAACTGCTCGCCCTGTTCCTCGGCGGCCTGTACATCGGCGCGGTGCCGGTGCCGGTCAGCACGATGTCCACGGCGGCTGACCTGGCCGCGGTGGCGGCCGACAGCCGGGCCAGGTTCCTCGCGGTCAGCAGCGAGTTCGCCGCGGTGGCCGCCGACGCCGCGAACGCGGGCGGAGTGCGCGAGGTCGTCGTGGCCGGCCAGACCAGCGACCTGGCGCCGCTGCTGGCCCCATCACCGGCCCCGGCCGCCGCGCAAGCGCAGACCTCCCCGCAAGCGCAGACCTCCCCGCAAGCGCAGGGCTCCCCGCTAGCGCGGATCTCCGGGCGCGCGCGCACGTCGCCCCGGGTGCGGACGCTGCGCGGGTTCCTGGCCGCGGCGGGACCCGCCGACCTGGCCGCGGCCCGCGGCGCGGAACCGACGCTGGCCGACAGTCCGGCATTCTGGCTGTACACCTCGGGCACCACGGGGACGCCGAAGGCGGCCATGCACCGCCACGGCTCGCTGCGCAGCACGGCGCAGACCTACGCGGCCCACGTGCTCGGCATCCGGCCGGACGACGTCTGCTACTCCGCGGCCAAGTTCTTCTTCGCCTACGGCCTGGGCAACACGCTGACGTTCCCGTTCTCGGTGGGCGCGCGCGCCATCCTCGACCGGGCCCGGGCCACGCCCGGGCGGCTGGCCAGCGTGCTCGACAGCACCAGGCCCACGCTGTTCTTCGGCGCGCCGACCGCGTACGCGGCGATGCTGGCGGCCGGCCTGCCGGACAGCACCTTCGCGAGCGTGCGGCTCGGCGTCAGCGCCGGGGAGGCGTTCCCCGCGGACCTGTACCGGCGCTTCACCGCAAGGTTCGGGATCGAGGTGCTGGACGGCATCGGGTCCACCGAGGCGCTGCACATCTTCCTGTCCAACCGGCCGGGGCGGGTCAGGCCCGGCACGACCGGCGAGGTGGTGCCCGGCTACGAGCTGCGGATCGAGGATCCTGACGGCAACCCCGTTCCCGACGGCGAGCCGGGCAGCCTGCAGGTCAAGGGCGACTCCATCGCCACCGGGTACTGGTGCCGCAGCGAGGTCAGCCGCCGGGTGTTCCGCGGCGAGTGGCTGCGCACCGGCGACATCTACGCCCGCGACGCCGACGGCTATTACACCTGCCTGGGCCGCAGTGACGACGTGCTGAAGGCCGGCGGCCTGTGGGTCTCCCCCGCCGAGGTCGAGACCAGGCTGCGCGCGCACCCCGGCGTGGAGCAGGCCGTGGTCGTCGCCGTCCCGGACGCCGACGGCCTGGACAAGCCGGTCGCCTGCGTGATCGCGAAGGCGGGAGCCGCCCCGACCGAGGATGAGCTGATCGCGTTCTGCCGGGCCGGGCTGGCAGCGTTCAAGCGCCCGCGGCGGGTGCTGTTCCTGGCCGAGTTCCCGCTGACCGCGACCGGCAAGGTGCAGCGCTTCAAGCTGCGCGAGCACGCGCTCGCGCAGGCGGAGCCCGGCCGGCAGCCGCGGGCGGCGATGGCCGGGACCGGTACGGGCGGGCCAGCATGATCGACGGGAAGCTGCTGGTCGACGCGCACACGCACGTCGCCAGGCTGCCAACCCTGTCGCCGGACTGGCAGCAGTGGGTGCGGACCTTCGGCGGTGGCGTTCCCATCGGCGAGCTGTTCGACGCCGGCGGCACGCCGCGGCCGGCCGCGATCGACGAGCATTTCGCCCGGCAGGGCGCCGACCACGTGCTGCTGTTCACCGAGTACAGCCCGAAGGTGACCGGAATGCAGCCGATCGAGGACGTGCTGCCGCTGGTCGCCGCGAACCCGGTGCGCTTCCGGCCGGTCGCGAACCTGAACCCGCACCTGCACTACCCGGTGGCCAGGGAGCTGGCCAGGCAGGTGGACCTCGGCGCGATCGCGCTGAAGATCCATCCGGTGCACGGCGGGTTCGAGGCACGGGACCGGATGCTGTACCCGGCGTATGCCTGGGCAGAGGAACGGGGCCTCGCGGTGATAGTCCACTGCGGCACCTCGAGTTTCTCCGGGTCGGTCAACGCCTACGCCGACCCGGTGCTGCTCGACGACGTGTTCCGCGACTTCCCCGGGCTGACCGTGCTGCTCGCGCATGGCGGCCGGGGCTGGTGGTACGACCAGGCCGCGTTCCTCGCGCTGTCCCGGCCGAACGTGTGGCTGGAGGTCTCCGGGCTGCCGCCGCAGCGGCTGCCGGACTACTACGGGCGGTCGCTGCGGCGGCTGGCGGCCAGGATGGTGTTCGGCACGGACTGGCCGGGCGTGCCCGGCGTCGAGCGCAACGCCCGCGCCCTGGAGAAGGTGCTGCTCGAGGCGGGCTGCACCGGCGACGAGGTCGCCGCCGCCTGGGGCGCCAACGCAGCCCGCATCTTCGGCCTCGGCTAGCGGCCTGGTGGCGGGTGTCCCTGGTCAGCCAGCGGCGTGGGAGGGGATGCCGCTACTGCAGGTGTAGGAGCTGGTGTAGATGAGGTTGCCCGTCAGCGTGCGGTCGCTGTTGAAGTAGCCGAAGAACAGCTCGGTCCCGGCAGGCATCGCCGCGGGGTTGATCACGGTGACGGCATCGGCGGGAACCGGCTGGTTGGGGCTCACGGGCGCCCCGTCGGGCAGCTGAAGGGACAGGGTGGCGGCCCAGGCCGGGCCGGGCGGGGCCGGGCTCGATGAGCAGTACGAGTTGGTCTGTACCAGGGCCGGGATGCCGTCCTGCTGCAGTGCCTGCTGGAGCGCGCCGGGGTTGAACATCTGGTCTGCGGTCAAGGTCAGCGTGGCGGTGCCGTTGGCGTTCTTGGTCAGGGTGAACGCTGCCGTGCGGATGGTTCCCGAGTCGCGCGCTGGTGTGCGGCTGGCGGAGCCGAAGACGCCAGCCAGGCCGAGGGCCAGGACCGCGCTAGCCGCGACGCCAGCTATGGACAGTTCCGCCAGCCGCCGGTGCCGCCGGGACCGGCTCCGTGGGTGGTAGTCGCGCTGGAGCAGCCGGTGGCGCGCCTGCTCCGGAACGGTGATCTGGGCGGCAGCCCTGGTGAACGCACGGCGCAGTTCATCCTCAAGCTGGTCGGTGGACATCGGATGCTTCCTTTCCTGATTGCCGGTTAGCGGGTTCGGGTACAGGCGATTCGCCGGAGCTGAGGACCGCGCCCAGCCGGGCTGCGGCGCGGGATGCGGTGCTCTTGACCGTCCCGGCCGAGCAGCCGAGGATGCCGGCGACCTCGGCGACCGGAAGGTCCGCCCAGTAGCGCAGCACCAGCACGGCGCGCTGCCGCGCTGGCAGCTGAGCGAGCGCCCACTGGAACTCCGCGAGATCATCGACCGCCCGCAGTGCGCGCGCCGCGTACTGGTCGGCAGCCTCGGCTCCGCCGCCCCGCGGTTCCAGCTCCGCCTTCTGACGTGACCGGCGGTCAGAATCACGCAGCACCAGGTTGATAAGGATCCTGCGGGCGTAGGCTGCCGGGTGATCCATCGACTGCACCCGGCTCCACCGCCGGGCGACCCGCAGGAACGTCTCCTGAACCAGATCCTCGGCATCCTTGAGGTCCCCTGTCATCAGGTAGCCCGTGCGGAACAGGGTGTCCGACGCCTCGGCCGCGAAGCCCTCAAACTGGCGCTTCGACGCCGCGTCACTGACCCATTCCATGCACGCCTCCGGCTGCCTTGCCTCATCCCTCATCTATATGAATCCCGCGAACCTGGCCGAGGTTGAGTACAACCCGCGACGATCTAACCCGTGGAGGATCTCACCGGATGCGCCACTCGACGAGGTGGCCGCCGCCTAGGGCGGCAACGCAGCCCGCATCTTCGGCCTCAGGGCGCGGTGAAGATCTGGTGGCTGCCGACCCGCCTCCAGATGATGTGCACCTCGTCGTGCCTGACAGGCTTGCCATAGATGAATGTGGCCCGGCCGTCCGGGGCCCAGGTCATCTCCCAGATGTCGTGCCCGGCCATCTTCTTCACCCGCAGTCCCGGCCGGAACCCGCCGCCTGCCACCAGATCCGCCACGAACACTGCCAGCGCGGCGCGCAAGCGTGCCTGCTCCTGCTGGCTGAGACGGTCCCAATCCCGGTTGAATCGAGGGAGGCGCAAATAGCTGGGCATCAGTCCGCGGGGAAAGACGCCAGGAAATCCTCGCCGGTCGCGTAGAAGTCGCCCTCACCGGCGGCGATCTCCTCGTCCGCCTGCCGCTCGCCGGCCTGCCATGACGGGGTAAAAAACCACGCCTGATCGGTCGGGATGGAGGTAAAGCCGCGCACGGTGATCGTGCCGTGCTCGTCGACGGAGAATTCGATCTCGTCCCCGGAGCGGACCTGCAGGGCCGCACGGATCTCGGCCGGCAGCGTCACCTGATGCCGGTCTCCGCGAACGCGTGCCCGGCGTTTCACAATCGGGCTCATAACATCATCGTAGCACCGTGACACCGTGCTACCAGCTCCCGGCGGGACTCACGGGCTGGTCTCGCGTTCTTCCGGGGGTGGCTCGCCGTAGTGGATGCGGCGGGTCTCGGCGGTGACCTCGGCCAGCTGGGCGTCGGTCAGGATCTTGGGCTCGCCGAGCGCGCGGGCGAGCCGATAGGTGCGCGCCAGCCACTCCAGCAGCAGCGCCCGCTCGTACGCCTCCGGCAGGTTCCGGCCGTAGCAGACCGCGCCGTGGTTCCGCAGGATCGCCGCCTGCCGCGACCGCAGCGCGAGCACGGCGGCGCTGGCCAGCCCGTCCGACCCGAACCGGGTATAGGGCGCGACCCGGACCGGGCCGCCGAGGCCGGTGATCGCGTAGTGGATGGCGGGCAGCTCGTCGAGTACCGCGGAGAGGGCTATCACCTCGGGTGAGTGGCTGTGGACTACGGCACCGGCGCTGGTGGCAGCGTAAATCGCGAGGTGCATGGGGGTCTCGGTGGAGACTGCTGCGGGCACCGAGATCGCCGCGCCGTCCGGGCCGATCTCGCAGATCTGCTCCGGCCGCATGGCCAGGTAGGGCACCCCGGACGGCGTGATGAGGACCGAGCCGCCGCTGCGCCGGACGCTCATGTTGCCGGCGCTGCCGATGGCCAGCCCGTCGTCCAGCATGCGGCGGCAGTAGCTGACGAGCTGCTCGCGGCCGCCGCTGGGCTCGGCAGGATCCCGGGGATGCATCATCGCCGATGGTAGACGGCCTGCTCTTCAGTGGTACCGGGCATACGGAGCCCCTGCGTCAACCCATCCGAAGGCATCCCATCGGAACGCATCCACCGCACCAGGGGCGACAGCCGCCGGACCGCACACGCTCGCGGTCTCATCCACCAAGGCAGACAGCAATGGCCAGGAAGAATGGCCCGGTGATCTTGCCTCCACCTTGGTCGCTGGGCCTAGCAGGGAGCCCGCGAGCGCAATGCCCCTTGCCGCGCACCGTGATCAACTTCGACTGATTGACCAAGTCTTGACTATCTCTTGGTTGGGCCTTGACTCTCTCTCGCTTTCTGAGGAGAATGAAGCTCGTCCTAGGCCGTTCGGCCGTGGTTGCGGCGAGAGGAAGTGCTCACCATGCCAATGTCACAACGCCAGATACTCGATGAACTCCATAAGCAGGGCATCACCACTCTCGACGAGCTGGCGCAGAAAGCAGCGGATGATTCAGCTGCCAGAGCCAGTGCAGCTGCACCAGCTACAGCGGCGCAGGCAGACTACATTTACACCGGTAAGGACTTCACCTTCATTCACTCAGAATAGCCCTGACGGAAAGCCAGCGGGCCAAGCCTCTTCTCATGTGGGCGGCAAGTTCTAACGTTGGCGGCGAGCAGATTGACAGGAGATTCTGCCGAGAAACTGACGGCTTCCCGCCTAGGCATAGCTCGCTCAGTCTCAATGGCTACGGAATGGGTCTTCAGCCGCCTCCACCGGTTCAGCCCATTCGATGAAGACGGCATCTATAGCCCGGCGCTGATTAAGGCATTTGTCGAATTTGGCGTTATGCTCTCGGTCTATGTGAAACTGACCGGAGATCGAGAATCAAGGGGCGTTAGGCGCGGAATTCATCTGCTGCAGGATGCCTGCAACCGGGCGGATT
>JBEKFH010000094.1:0-13164 GCA_050013415.1 Streptosporangiaceae bacterium
CGGGGCGGCGCGTCCGGCGCCTCGTCCCCGCGCCACCCGCGGCCGGTGCCGAGCGCGGGCGCGGTCGCGCTGCCCGAGCCCGCCGCGGACGCGTACCTGGACGTGACAAACGCCCAGATGCCAGATCCGGCCGGTGATCTGATCCCCGCCGTGTAAGCACGGGCCCCCGGGACAGGGCAGGATGGGGACATGAGGGAAACCAGAGCCTCGGCCGTCGGCATGCGGTCAGCGATCGAGCGAAGCGGGTATTACCCCGGAGTGGTCTTCGACGCGGTCTCGGCGGCCCTCGGGCATGAGCCGGTCGTCTCGTACGTCGTGCACCATGACGCGCTGTTCGATCCGGGGATGGAGGTGCGCAGGCATATGACGGTGCTGGTGCTCACCCCCACCCGGCTCGTCTACTCGCACACCGACGAGCATCCGGCCGAAGAGACGGAGCCCGATTCCCGGCCGCAGGCCGAGACAAGCACGGAGGCCGTCAGGTTCTCCCAGATCTCGTCGGTGGCCATCACGCGCGTCGTGCCCGATCCCGCCTCTTACCTGCCCGGCGTCACGATGCCCACCGAGGTCGTGCTGACCATCGGCTGGAATGTGCTGTCGCACGTGGAGCTCGAGCCCGCGCACTGCGGCGACGACAGCTGCGAGGCCGACCACGGGTACACCGGCACTATCACCGCGGACGACATGGCGATGCGGGTGAGCGAGGCAGCCGACGGCGAGGACGCGGTCCGCCAGGTGCTGGCGTTCGGCCAGGCGCTGTCCGAAGCGACGAGCCGGCCCTGAGCGCCGATGGCCGATCAGCCGGCGATCCCGCCGACCCTGCCGCGATACGGCGAGAACTCGCTGGCCGACCTGGCCTCGTCGCTGCTGGCCTCGCTCGGCGCGGATGACCCGAACCCGCTGGACATCCAGCCCGCGGACCGGGCCTGCCTGCTGATCGTGGATGGCCTCGGCTGGGAGCTGCTGCGCGATCATCAGGCCGCGGCGCCGTTCCTCTCCGAGCTCGCCACCAACGCGCGCCCGCTGGCGGCCGGCTTCCCCGCCACCACCGTGACCAGCCTGACGTCGCTCGGCACGGGCCGTCCGCCGGGCCAGCACGGGATGCTCGGCTATCAGATCGCGGTGCCCGGGCAGGGCAGGCTGCTGAACGCACTGCGCTGGGATAGCGGCGTGGATCCGCAGCAATGGCAGCCGGGATCGACGATCTTCGAGCGCGCCGTCGCGGCCGGGATCGCCGCGTACCGGGTCGCGCCGGCCAAACTGCGCCTCACCGGGCTGGCAGTTGCCAGCATGCGCGGCGCGGACTACCGGGGCGCCGACAGCCTCGGCGCGCTGGTCGCCCAGGCGGCCACTGCGCTGAAGGAGTCGGACCGGGCGCTGGTAACCGCCTACTACGGGGCCCTCGACGCGACCGGCCATGTCTTCGGCTGCTTGTCGGACGCCTGGCGTTACCAGCTCGGCCATGTCGACAAGCTCGCCGAGCAGCTGGCCTCGGCGCTGCCGCAGGCCGCGGTGCTGCACATCACCGCCGATCACGGCATGGTCGACATCGCGCCGCAGGACCGGATCGACGTGGACGCCATCGCGGAGCTCCGCGACGGGGTCGCCCTGCTCGGCGGCGAGCCGCGGGCCCGCCATATCTACGCAAAGCCGGGCGCCGCAGCCGCGGTGCTGGCCGCCTGGCGGGAGATCCTGGGTGCCAGGGCCTGGGTCGCGTCCAGGGACGAGGCAATCGCGGCGGGCTGGTTCGGCGAGGTGGCCGGGCACCTGGCGGCCCGGATCGGCGACGTGGTCGCGGCCCCGGCCGGGCCGTGGGCAATCGTGGCAACCAGGGCTGAGCCGCGCGAGTCGGCGCTGATCGGCATGCACGGCTCGCTGACCACCGCGGACCAGCTGGTGCCGCATCTGATCGTGGCCGACACATGATCGCGGCGATGGCCCGGCACATGATCGCGGCGATGACACCGACAGGACGCCGGACTCCATCCGGAGCCGTCCGTGGAAGGGGCAATGGTGACAGCAGCGGACTATGAGCAGTTGCCCGATGACCTTCCGGTGCCGCAGGACGACGGCGCGGCCGCGCATCTGCCCGGCACCGAGATGCCGTCGATCACCCTGCCTGCCACCACCGGCGAGGCCGTCGACCTGTCCGGCGTCGGCCACCCGCGGGCGGTCATCTATGTCTACCCGCGGACGGGCCAGCCCGGCGTGCCGCTGATCGAGGGCTGGAACGACATCCCGGGTGCGCGCGGCTGCACGCCAGAGTCGATGGGCTTCCGCGACCACTATGCGGAGCTGACCGCCCGGGGAGTGGAGGTGCTCGGCCTGTCCAGCCAGGACAGTGACTATCAGGGCGAGCTCGCCGCCCGGCTCGGGCTGCCGTTCCCCCTGCTGTCCGATCCGTCGCTGGTGCTCGCGGACAGGCTCGGCCTGCCCACGTTCACGGCCGAGGGAGTCCGGCTGTACAAGCGGCTCACCCTGGTGCTGAACGCCGGTCGCGTCGAGCATGTCTTCTACCCGGTGTTCCCGCCGGACGCGCACGCCGCCCAGGTCGTCGACTGGCTGCGGTACGCCCGCTGATCCGGTCCGGCGGGTCCTGGGCCATCGCCTGCCGCCTTGCTCAACGGCACGTTTGTCCACAGGCAGCACGGGGCAGCCGGCATTCCGTCACGTAGTTATCCACAGAAACGAGAGGGTTATCCCCGGATGGACACCGCAGCGGGCCTGCTGATTAGCCCGCGGGCACTGGCCAGGGAGCTGGCCGGTGACGTCGTTCCCGTACTCATCGACGCCCGCTGGCGGCTCGGCGGCCCGCCCGGCGCGGCCAGCTACCAGGCTGCTCACCTGCCCGGCGCGGTCTTCGTCGACCTGGACCGCGACCTCGCCGGACCGCCGGGCGCAGGCGGCAGGCACCCGCTGCCGGACGCCGCGAGCTTTCAGGCGGCGATGCGCCGGGCAGGGGTCAGCGCGCGGCGGCCGGTCGTCGCCTACGACGACGGGGACGGCGTCGCGGCATCCCGCGCCTGGTGGACGCTCCGGTACTTCGGCCATGAGCAGGTGCGCGTGCTCGACGGCGGGTTCAGCGCCTGGACGGCGGCGGGGCTGCCGGTCACCGCCGGCGGGCCGGCTGCCTCATCCGGTGACTTCACCGCCGTCCCCGGCGGCATGCCGGTCCTTGACGCCGGCGGCGCGGCGGTGCTGGCTCGGTCCGGCGTCCTGCTCGACGTCAGGACCGCGGAGCGCTACCGGGGCGAGACCGAGCCTGTCGACCCGGTGGCCGGCCACATTCCCGGGGCGCTGAGCTCCCCGGTCACCGGCAGCATGGCTGACGGCGGCCGGTTCCGCTCGCCGGCCGAGCTGGCGGAGCGGTTCGCCGCGCTCGGCGCGGTCACCGGCCGCCCGGCGGGCGCGTACTGCGGCTCAGGAGTCACCGCGGCTCGCGAGGTGCTCGCGCTGGCCCTGGCGGGCGTGCCCGCCGCCCTCTACGTCGGCTCCTGGTCGGGCTGGATCACCGATCCCGGCCGCCCGGTCGCCACCGGAGGAGACCCCGGCTAGACCCAGCGGCCAGGACGGCAGCCTGGTGCGGACCTGCTCAGCCGGCCCGGGTCACGGTGCTGGCTGGGCTGGCCCGGCCCCCGCCGTGCGGCGCAGGCGGGAGGCTCACGCAGCGGGGCACGCGCCCGGTGATGATCCCCCCGGCCCCCAACGAGTCACGGCCTGGGCCACTGCGGAACGCCAGTATCATCGTGTCCCCGGCGGGGATGCCAGGCTTGCCGATCTTGACCGTGACAGAGCGATGCCCGTTCCTGACCCCGGTGCCGACCATCACGCTCGGGTGCGGGGCCGGGCGGGGGCGGGGCAGCGACCCGATCGGCGGGCAGCCTGGCCGCACCGGGACGACCCTTACCCGGGCGCGGATCGCATGCAGGGTCGTATTGGCGGGGGCCACGCCGGACGGGCGGTTGACCGCCACCGTCACGGTGCCGCCCTGCTGAGTCACCGAATACGCGGCCAGGGCGGGTGCGCTGCCGAGTGCCATCACCGTGGCGGTTGCAGCGGCTGCCACGCCGGCCGCGCCGGTGGCCAGCCATAGCGGCCGCCGGGCCCGGCGGCGGGCCGGCACTGGCCGCTCAACGGCACGCAGCCGGTGCCCGTGCTCGGCCATCAGCTGCCCGAGCAGCCGGTCCTCGAATTTCGTCATGTCGTCACCTCTGGCTCGCTCGCAGGGTCAATGTCGTGCGCCAGATCCGGGCCGGCCGCTGTCCGCAGCCGGGCCCGGGCCCGCATCAGCCGCATCCGCAGCGTGCCCGGCGCGATGCCGAGCACCCGGGCCGCTTCCTTGGCCTGCAGGCCCGCCAGATCCACCAGTTCGACCACCGCCCGGTCCGCAGCGGAGAGCATGATCAGCCCGCTCACCAGCGCCCGGCCAGCGCGTTCGGCATCGATCCGGTCGATCAGCTCACCGACCTCGTCGGGGGCGAGTTCCCGGCGACCCGCCAGCCGCTCCGCCCTGCTCCGCTGCTGGCTGCGTGCCTGGCAGTGCGCGGCGTAGATCCGCCGGGCGATGCCGAACACCCAGGCACGTGGCGTGCCCTTGCGCGGGTCGAAGGTCGCGAACGACGTGATCGCCTGGACGAAGGTGTCCGCGGTCAGGTCGGCCACGGTCTGCGGCTCCGCACTGCGCCGCGCGAAGTAGGCGGTCACCGCCGCCACGTTCGCCCGGTACAGCGCGTCGAACTCGGCAACGGCGCCATCAGCCGGCCCGCTTTCTCGCGGCACCGGGCCTGACGGCGGTGAGTTCGGCGACGGCGACGTTATCTGGCTCACACCCCTAGTTGGCCTTGTGCCCCAGCGGTGTCACACCCGGGCTGCGGCTCTCGGGTAACAGCGCCCACGTCCGGTGTCCCCTCCCTGCTGATTCTCCCCCCAGGCAGGACCCCGCCCTGCGCAGGATGTGGAAGCTGTATCACGATGCAATACATCACCACCATGGGAGGCGTGATGGCGGTAACCCAGATCGACCTGGACGACGCCGCGCTGGCGGAAGCGAGGGCTGGCAGCAGCGGCGCGAAGCGGAGAAAGAACCTGCTGAGTAATCCGCTACCTGGTCGACTCCGCTGGGCTGCGGTGCCTGCTGCGCGACAGCAAGTGCGGCTCGGAGGTCCTCACGGTCAGCTAGCCGCGCGATGAATTGTCCGCCGCGGCCCTGAGGGCGACGGCGAACCAGACGCTCTTGCCGGCGGCACCCGGGGACGGGCTCACTCCCCAGTCGTCGGACAGTTCGTCCACGATGAACAGGCCGCGCCCGTGCGGGCTGCTCGCGGGCGGCGGCGGCTGAGCCTGGACAGTCCCGCCACCGGAATCAGTCACCTCGACCCGCAGCCTATGGCCGGTGACCTCAACGCTCACCTCGAAGCGAGTGCGGGCGTACTCGACTGCATTCATCGCCAGCTCGGACACCATCACCGAGACGAGGTCCCGTTGGTCCGCCGACGCGTCGCCGATCGCTGCCAGCACGAACTGGCGGGCCGCGCGGACGGAGGCCACGTCGGGAGGGAAGGTCCGGTGAGTTATCACGAGACGATGCGCAGTATCTCAGTGAGCCCGGTCAGCTCAAGCAGGCGCCGGACAGTGGCAGGTGGCTCGCGGATTTCTACCTCCCGGACTCGCTGAGCCGCGGCGGCGAGCAGCGCTATGCCCGAGCTGTCCATGAACTCCAGCCCGCTCAGGTCAAACACCAGCCGCTCGCTCCCGCCGGCCAGGGCATCGTCCAGATACGAGCGCACATGCCCTGTGTTCGACAGGTCAAGCTCCCCGGAGAGGCTGACGACCGGCGTGCCACCCTCCGTCCGGGTCGTTACCGTGATCGGTGCCTGGTTACCGGGATTCAGCTCAGCCATTGAAGTCCAATCAGCGCGATGTCGTCGGCCGGCTCATCACCGCTCAGCTCCGTGACAATGCTGCTGAGCATGTCGTCAAGCGAGCGGAAATCCCTGCTGGCCACTTTCTCCAGCCGCTCCAGTCCAGCGTCCAGGATCTCGCCGCGCCGCTCGACCAGCCCGTCGGTGTAGGCGATGAGCAC
The DNA here is from genome assembly GCA_050013415.1 of Streptosporangiaceae bacterium. GTDB lineage: Bacteria > Actinomycetota > Actinomycetes > Streptosporangiales > Streptosporangiaceae > Palsa-506. Next base: position 6,083 of record JBEKFH010000094.1, read on the forward strand.
GTCCCCGGCTCCCGTCGTCAGCTCGGCTCGCGCGCGGGACGAACTGCCGCGGATCCCGATGGGCGTGCCGGACTTGATCGTCACAAGTCGCGCCTCGCCGTCGCTGCGGAGCAGCGGAGGGAGGTGCCCGGCGTTCGCCAGCAGCACTGTGTGCGCGCTGACGTCGACGAGCCCGCACAGGACCGTCGCGAAGTGCCCGTCCCGTTCAAGGTCCAGGCTGCGCCTGAGACGGTCGAGGATCGTCGCAGGAGGATGGCCCTCCAGGGCGTGCGCCCGGCCCGCGAACTGAAGCGACGCCATCACCGCCGCCGCCCTGACCCCCCGCCCGGAGACGTCGCCGATGATGAACACGAACCGTGCTTCATCCACCGGCACGACGTCGTACCAGTCACCGCCGATGTCCACCCCGGTCGCCCCGGGAAGGTAGCGGACGGCAATCTGCATGCCCGGGATGTCCGGCAGCTTCTGCGGAAGGAGCGCGCCCTGCAGGGTCTCGGCGACCGACCGCTGCTCGACGTAAAGCTGGCGGATCTCGCCGGCCAGCCGCTCTGCGCTCGCTCGTCCGCGGGTCAGCCGTTCGGTCAGCAGCGCCGCCAGCAGGGTGAGCAGCAGGCCGCCTATCGCGATGGCCCATGGCAGCACCACGCCGGTGGCCCCGGACAGTGACGACCGCGGGGACGTCGTGATCGTCAGGAAGGTGTTGCCGAAGCGGATCCGGGAGGTAAAGGTCGTCCCGCGAAGCGGCAGCGGGGCGGCGGAGTCGGATTCCAGCAGCGCGGCACTGCTCTGCACCCGGCCCAGGTAGACGGCGAGGTTGAGCGGTGCGACCGGGGAGCTGGCAGGCTCGGAGATCCGCCGGCTGGCGGGCAGCGGCTCCTCGGCGTACACGACGAAGGTGCCGTCCGGGCCGCTGGCCGCGGCGGCGAGCCCGAGGCGCAGTTCATGGGGGGCCGCAATTTCGGACACCACGAAGGTCGTGCTCGCCGCCGCCTGGCGGATCACCGCCGCCGCGCGCGCCGAGGCCGGCGCGAGCAGCGGCCTGGCGCCCACTGCGGCGACAAGCCGGGCCGAGGATCCGCTCAGCCGCCACAAGGATCCCGCGATGAACGGTCCCTTGGCGGTAACTGACGTGCTCACGGTCTTCCGGAACGTCGCGACGTTGCCGTTCGTCGCTGCTGCCAGGCTGGCGGCAGCGCCCAGATGGTCCTGGACGTACAGCTGATCTTCTGCTTCGCCCGCGTCGGCGATCAGCCTGGACTGCAAGGCGAGCAGCTTGCCCTCAGTCCGCTGATGCCCGCGCAGGGTAACCACCGCAAGAATGGCGGTGATGACCAGGCCGGTCACGAGAACGGCGACCGCAGCTCCGCTCGCGGCCCTGCGTCCGCGGCCGGGACTCCGGCCGGCGGGGCTGGCCCGGCCGGCGGGGCTGGCCACGCTGGCGGGGCTGACCCGGCCAGCCGGGCTGACCTGGCCAGCCGCCGACTGTCGCATGCTTACCATCGCAATCCGCCCAGTTTATGATCAGCCAATCGTAACCGGCACGCTGTCTCCAGCGGCTGCGAACTGCGCCTGGTCATCAGCGCAGCAGGCGTCATGCTCGTCTTCTCGCTCCTTGGCGTGGGCAAGCTCATCCAGATAGACCCGGGGAGTAGCGGCGCTACAGGATCGTGCGCTGAGGGCGCTCGCCCACGTCAGTTGCCCAGAGCGTGGGTCGCGTAGTGAGTGTGTGGACAAGGGCGCTACGCTCGGTGTACTGTACAAGTAATCACTTGTACAAATGGTTCTGAGTACATAGGCGGGGCTCTACAGAGAGGTGCCTGACATGACCGACCACACCACGACTGCTAGCTTCAAAGCGCTCGATCAGGATTACCAGTCGCAGCTGACGCTCGCTGCATCCGCCGATGCTGTCTTCGACGCGTTGACGACCATCAGGGGACTCTCCGCATGGTGGACCTCGGTCACCGGCGACGGGCTTACCGGCGGCGAGCTGACGTTCAGCTTCGGTCCAGCGGCGCAGGCCGTGATGCGGGTCGACGCGGCCGAGCGCGGTGTCAGGGTCCGTTGGACGAACCTCGCGTGTCACGTCGAGGACTGGGTCGGGACGACGGTGCAGTTCGACATCGAGGCAACGCCAGCGGGCGGCACCGAGCTGCGGTTCCGTCATGCCGGCCTGACCCCGCGGCTCGAGTGCTACAGCGACTGCAAGAGCGGCTGGGATCACTTCATCCCGAGCCTTCGTGCCTATGTCGAAACCGGCACCGGAAACCCGAACCGGTCGGCAGCGGACCTCGCCCGCCGTGAGGCACGGGTCCAGCGCCGCGAGCCGGCGAACGCCGGCTGAGATCCTTGCGCTCATGAGTGCAGTTCATGGCAGTGCGGCGGCCGGTGCACCCGATCAGAGTGCACCCGATCAGGGTGACCCCGCGGACGCTGTACTTCGGGCGCTCGCCGACCCGCACCGCCGTCAGATCCTTCGGCTGGTGCGGGGCGGCGAGCTGGCCGCCGGTGAGATCGCGTCGCACTTCGACGCAACGCAGCAAGCCGTGAGTCACCATCTTCAGGTGCTCGCGAGAGCCGGGCTGCTCAGCGAGCGCCGTGACGGTGTACGGCGGCTCTACGCACTCGACCCGCTGGCCCTCGACCCGGTCCGGGAGATGCTGACCGAACTGTGGCCGTCAGCGTTGGAGCGGCTGAAGTACGTCGTCGAGCAGGACCAGAAGAAGAAGAAGAAGAAGACCGTTGAGCCGACGAAAGCAGGTCGCCGGCCGTGACGGTTCCCGGGGTGCTGACGGTAACGGTGCGTATAGGTGCGGCGCCCGCCGATGTATTTCCCTACTTCGTCAATCCGGCTCTGATGATTCAGTGGATCGGTGAGTGGGCGGACCTGCACCCCGAGCCGGGTGGGCGGTTCGCCCTTGACTTCAGCAAGACGCCCGTGCGTGGTGAGTACGTGGAGGTCGAACCGCCGCGGCGGGTGGTCTTCACCTGGGGCGTCGCGGGCCACGACTCGCTGCCACCCGGCTCGAGCACGGTGGAGGTGGTGCTGACCGCGGACGGATCCGACACGGTCGTCGAGCTGTTCCACCACGATTTGCCCGTCGGCGAGCGTGACAGGCACCTCGAAGGATGGACCACCATGCTCGGCCGGCTCGTCCCGCTTCTGAGATTTGCCGGGCCTGAATCGACCGCTGCCTCTTGAGGTTGGACACTTGGCCCGCTGGTCTTAGGGTCCAGCCTGACGATTCTCGGCCCTCAGTGCTGGAAGTCCGCGATCAGCAGGCAAGCGTCGTCTTCGTGCGGCCTGGGCAGGATCTCGCGCAGAATCGTCTCGCAGGCCGCGGCGCCGTCGTCGGTCGCGTGAGTCTGCTCCGCCAGGATCATGAGATGGGCGAGGCCGATGTCGAGTGCGGTGCCGCGCTGCTCGATCAGGCCATCGGTGAACATGAGCAACCGGTCTCCAGGCTGGAGTGTCAGCCGGTGCTCCAGCGGAGGCGGTACTGACGGGAGGTGGGTCAGGCCGATCGGCGGCGCTGGCCGGCCCGGGAGGTAGGCGGAGGTTCCCGCTCCGCTTACCAGGATGGGCGCAGGGTGCCCGGCTGACGACCAGGTGACCGCGCCGGTCAGCGGATCGATGTCGACGCAGATGATGGTGGCCATCGCGTTCGGGTCCTGAAGGGCGAGCTGGCCGCTGAGCCTGGTGAGGGATTCCGCTGGCCCCAGGGAGTCGAACCGGTGCGCGCGCAGCGCGTTGCGCATCTGCGCCATGACTGCGGCGGCCTTCAAACCATGGCCTGCGACGTCGCCGACGACGAGTGAGATGCGGCCGGTCTGCAGGTCGAAGGCGTCATACCAGTCGCCGCCTACTCCGCTGCCTTCGCTCGCGGCGCGGTAACACGCGGCCAGGCTGAGCGTGGGCAGCACCGGAAGCTCCGGCGGCAGCGCCGCCGCCTGCAGGGCGCTCGCCGTTTCCCGCTGCGTTTCAGCGTGGCGCGCGTCATCCAGCGCGGCCGCGACCCGGGCAGCGGCTTCACCGATCATGGAGACATCGGCGTTGGCGAACGTGCCGCCATCCGCCGCGCTGAACGGCCCGCCCAGGCTGCGGACCATCGTGAGGACGGCGACGACCTCTCCGCCGGAGATGACGGGCGTGATGAGGCCGGGCCCGTCGCCCAGCAGCATGAGGGTCCGGCCGTAGGCGGCGCTGGCGCCACTGTCGTCGAGGTCAGTGACGATCTGCCGGGCCAGCCGGTCGAGGAGCAGCCGGCGGGCACTGCGGTAGACCACCACGCCGGGGGACGGGCCGGCGAACGAATGGGGATAGCTGCCGACGAGCCGCTGGGCGAGCCGGTCGAGGGCGGGATCGCGATGCAGCGCAGCGACCCGCACCAGTTCCTGCCCGCGGGGGACCACGATCGTGCACCAGTCGGCCATCAGCGGGACAACGGCGTGGCTGAGCCGCTCGAAGACCTCAGCTCGGGTACTGACGCCCGCCAGCCGAGACGACAGCTCCGTGAGGAAGCTCAGCCGGGCGTTGGACTCCTGCGCCTCGCGCAGTGCGGCAACTCGCCGAATCTCGGCGTTCCGGCGGTTGCTGATGTCCCAGAAGGTGATGTTGAGGCCGCGGCGGTCCGGCCACGCGTGGACTTCAAGCCAGGTCGCCAGGGACGCCGCGTAACCCTCGAACGTGACGGGCTGCCCGGTCTGCAGAGCCTGGCGGCACCGAAGCCCGAACGTGCCGCCGGGAACCTCGGCGAATGCCTCGGAGAAATTGCTGCCGACCAGGTCCTCCCGCGGCGCGCGCAGCAGTCGTTCTCCCTCGGCGTTGACCGAGGTGATGCAGAGGTGCTTGTCCAGGGAGACGAAGCCGCCCGGCATCTCGTCCAGCACGGGCGGCAATGACTGATCCTGCCACGGCCGGGGATCCTGCCCGAGGGAGCGTTCCAGCGCCAGGCCCGTCAGCTGCGCCACCAGATCCAGCCGCCGCAGCTGGGCCGCGCTGAACACCTGTGGCTCACGCCAGCCGAAGCTGGCCGCGCCCAGGATCGAGCCGGTCGCCGAGTGCAGCGGGACGGACGCCGCGGCGCTGAAGCCCGCAGCCGTGATCTCCGCGAGCACGCCGGGGAAACGGCGTCGTATCTCGTCGGCTGAGCCGAGGAGCACGGGCAGCCCGGTCCGTACCGCCTCGCAGGGCGGCACGTTCTGGCTCAGCCTGATCGTCGTCCAGCGTGCCGTGATGGCGGGGTCGATGGCCGGATGATGAACGAGCCGGACAACGCCGGACTCACCGTCCAGCACCGACACGCTGACGGCGGATCCTGCTGCCGCCGGGCCGCCGTCGCGTACCAGGGCCTCGGCGACGTCAGCGGGGGACTCCGAGCGCGCCAGGGACGTGGCCAGCCGCCAGACGGCCTCCGTCTCGTCGGCCGGGGCCTGCGTCGCGACCTCGTCTGGATTCATCCGGGGATGCCGATCCGGCGTCGCATGTGCACCCGGATGGTCGTGCCCATCCCCGGCTGTCCCGAGCGCAGCTCCACGAGATCGCAGAGCTGGTTAACCAGCCACAGGCCATGGCCGCCGGGTGCATCAGCAGGCTCGCGCCGAAATCCCGCCAGCGGGTCGGCGATACTGCCGTTGTCGTGCACCTGGCAGAGCACCTCCCGCGCCGTGTGCCAGGCATGCAGGGTGCCGGCCGCGCCGGTGTGGCGGAGCGTGTTCGCCGCCAGCTCCCCGACCGCCAGCACAAGATCGGTGCACTGCGCCGCGGAAAGCCCGGCTCGCGTTGCCTCGGCTGCCACCAGCGCGCGTACCGGCCGCAGGTTCCTGTCGTAGCCGAGCCGCCTGGCATGCGCGGGCGGCGGGACCAGCGGCCGCAGGCAAACGGGCGGAACGCAGGCCGGGCCCAGGTAGTCCGGGCTGGCCTGCCGCGCCCTGCTGTCCAGGACCTCCGGATGGGTGCACCTGGCCTGGCTGATGACCCCGGAAGGCAAGGCGGCAGCGTCATAGGGACACAGCACGCTCACGGTGGCCGGGTCCAGCGCGAGATTGGCCACCGCCTCATGCCGGGTAACCGCGCAGAACTCCGCGGCGGAGCGCTGCGGCCAGGCCGGTTCCCAGAGGCACCGGATGCGCCGCCCGGAGTTCTGCCCGGCAAAAGACTGGGCGGCCGGGATGATGCGCGCCGGATTGCGGCCCAGCTCCGTCATGTCATGGAAGGTCACCGGCGCCCGGCGGCCGTTCAGGACCTGCCGCAGCTGCTGCATGCGGCGGCCGGCCACCGCCACGAACAGCGGGTCGCCGGCTGCCTCGCCGTCAAGCGCGAAGGCACGGACGAACCTGAGGTACTCCGCTGCATCGTGATAGAACGCCGCCACATGGCCGGACGACCCGTCCGCGGCCGGCGACTGCGCCTCAGCTTCCGGCACCGGACTGACGCCATTGCCCAGCATCCGCACTCCGAAGTCGTCGAACGAGACCGCCTCGCCATTATGGCCCTTCCGGCAGCCGGCCGTCCGCTGCGGGACGGGCCCAGCCAGCCGGCGGCAGGCCAGGGGGCGGGGCGAGGTCGCGCCGGGCGGTCAGCAGCAGCCACGTCAGCGCCCCGGTGATCAGCGCGGGCACGGCGGGCTGTGAGCCTGCCGCGGCGACCGCTGCCGCGCTGGCCGCCGCAACGGCCAGCAGCCGCAGCGCGAGCCGTCCGGGACGCCCCCGGCGCACCCGGGACGCCAGCCGCGCGACACCGCCGGGCGCCCGCCAGGAAGATCGCGGTAGAACGGAAGAACCCCCGCCCGCTCCAGCCGCCAGAGTCAGCTCTTTATCGGCGCTGGTCGTAGCCCCGCCCGGGCGGGCCCGGCCCTGCCGACGGTCCCGCCGCTGGCCGGCATCCGCGATGGCCTCGCCGCGGCCGAACGTGGTCCGCAGCTCGGTGTAGGCCGCCGCGGCCTCGGCGAACCGCTCCGGGTCACCGCCGTCGGCGCGGTCCGGGTGCGTCGCGGCGGCGACCCGGCGCCAGGCCGCCCGGACCTCGTCGTCGGTCAGCCCCGGCCGGGCCGCCAGCCCCAGCGCGGCGAACGGATCGGCCG
>JBEKFH010000095.1:0-13138 GCA_050013415.1 Streptosporangiaceae bacterium
TGGCCGGTTCCCGCCGGACGTAACCTAACCGCTGAGCTAATGGACCGGGCCTGACCGCTGGGCTACCTGGCGGGCTGGCCCGCCGCAGCTGCTCGCTGGGCCTTGAGCTGCTTCTTGACGACACGGACCTCCGCCAGCGACGGAATGAAGAGCCGATGGCCTGCCAGGAGGATCCAGGACATGCCGTTCCACCCCTCGCGCCCCGTCGTCGGCCCTGGCCAGCAGCAATCTCCCCGGTATTCGCTGACGGCCTACCGCTCCCAGGGTTATCTCGGCACCCGCCGCGTTCACCTGGCCAATCACAGCCATGGCGCAGGATCAAGATCTCGGCGGTCTCCTACGCCTCCTCACGCCGGACAGGTTCCGCATTTACGTCCGGGCGGACGCAACGTGTCAGGGCCGCCGTGTCCATCCACGCCCGGGCAGGCGTCGGTAGCTGGCTGGCGGCTCCTTGGCCGCGGGAGTTCTCGAGTGCGGCGGGGGATCGGTCGCCATGATCGCTCCTGGGAAGCCGTCGGCCTCGGGTGGGTCTGAGTTGCCGCCGCCTGCCGCCAGGCTACGCTGCGGTCCGGGGCGGGTCCAGGAGTAACGGCCGCGGCTCACGGTCTCTCCAGGTGATCAGGGATTTAGTTGCTGGGCTTCGGCACGTGGCAGGAGATTTTCGGATTCACGCCGGCGTAGTTCAAGGGGCCGGCCAGGATCGTCACCGCTATCGTGCTGTTTTTGGCGCAGTTCTTGTGGGTCCCGCTGTAGTAGTGGCGCTGGCCGCCTGCGATCGCGCCAATGACGAGCCACACGATGAGCAGTGCCGTTCCGATGCGCATGACTTCCTCCGGGGGCCTATATCCGATGCGGATGAGACACCGGATGAGGATCTACCGCTGCCGTTCACGCGCTAATCGCGTCACCACTCAGCGCCCGTTCAGGGGCCTGGCGGCGGGTGTTTCGGTATGCCACAGTCAGTGCTTAAAGGCGTCCTTTACCTTGTCTGCGCCTTGCTTGACGTTGCCCGTGGCCTGGTCAGCTCGCCCTTCAGCTCTTAGCCGGCGGTTTCCTGTGACGCGGCCGGCGCCTTTCTCGGCTGTTCCCTTGGTCGTCTGTGCCTTGTGCCTGATCTTCTTCAGAATACTCACAGGGCTTTCGCCTTTCAGGAGTCGCATCCAGCGGCCCGGCCGTTTAACTGGCGGCCGGGGCACTCGGGGGGTGATGGAGAAACGGTTCTGGTCAGTGCCTTCGCAGGAACATGACGGCAAGCACGATGATCACGATGACCACGATTGTTCCGAAGCCGATAAACATGGAGTGGCTGCTCCTCTCTTTGTGCTGTCTCGCGGACGGAGTGCCCAGCGGCTACCCGGGCGCGGCCCGGTGAACTGGGTGATTGACTGAGGGATCTTCGATCGAAGGCTGGCCGGCCGGGCCGGCAGTGGCCAGGCTGGCCGGAACACCTTGGGGTTCGTCCGCACCGTCGCGCGAGGGGATCCCGGGGTTGCTCACACGAAACGGGACTCGCGGTCGATTTGGTGCTGTCATACGCCACCTCGGCTTGCCTGCGCGCAAGGCGCCGCCGAGGTCCAGAGCAGCCGGAGTCGCAAATCTCGCATGCACTCCCGCACGCTGAGCGCGACCTTTCCTAATTAATATCCTACGCCCTATTTGCCGGGATCACAATGCCACGGCAGCCCAGCGCCCGCGGCAGCGCGGCCACGGCTCCGCTGATCTACACACCTGAAGAAGCCGATTTAGGCACCTGAAGGGACAGAATGGCGGTTCGCGTGCCGTTCGCCGTTCCGGGGTCTGGTTACCCGGCGTGCCGGCTGCGGCCGGCGGGGTGGTGGCCGGGGGCTGCAGGTCCGCAGCCGGCACTGGCGCTGGTGCCCGGCCCGGTCATCTCGGCCGGCCAGGCAGGGATGTGCCTGCCTTCCGGGATGCGGCCTTGTTGCGCCCGCCAGCAACACGACATATCTTGATTGTGGCGGGACTGATGAAGGGAAGAGACATGGCGGTCTGGTACGCAGCCCGGACGATGGGCTGGTCGGCGAAGGCGGTGATCGCGGCCGTGCTGCTCGCCGTGCTGCTTGTTGCGGCGGTGCCGGCAGCGCTGCTCGCCGGCATTGTCATGATGCTGCTGGGGCACATCGCTGGCGGGCTCGCGCTGTTCGGCGGCTCGGTTCTGGCGGCTGCCGTGGCTGTCGTGATCGCAGGCATGAGCGGTGTACGGCAGCTGCGCAAGCTGGCCGGGCTGCGAAGCTACCGGGTTGTGCAGCTTCGCAGGGGCGAATACCACTCCGGCTGACGGCAGCGCGCTACCGGCGACGCTAGTGCCGCGGCCGACACCGGCGACGCTAGTGCCGCGGCTGACACTGGCGGCTAGTGCCGCGGCCGACACCGGCGGCGATCTGCCTTACGATGCCCACTGACGCATTTCTTCGGGCGTGGCCGGTAATGCATATCAGCACTGAAGTTTTTCACAGACAGACCCTGGCCGTTTTCCCATATCTCGAAGCCGGCTTCGATATTGAGCAGATACCAGCGGTGTTTAATGAGTGCACCTGCGTGATTTATGAATGGCCGTATCCGGAGGTTGTCCAGATGCCATGTCGGATGTACTCGCCAGTAAATGATGAGCGGCCAGCTCTCGCCGTTATTGTGCCGGGTAGTCCAGTTCTTGAAGTACCAATCGGCACCGTCTATTCGCACGATCTGGCTGGGTGACCAGTGATCGTTGGCCCTGGAGTTCTCCCAGATCATGAGCTCAGCGCCTTCGGCCTGCCCATTGTGCAGCGGCTTGCTAGATATCCACATGTCGAGCGATGAATTCCACCGGCCTTTGGCGTGATCCTTGGTGTCCATCGAAACGACAGGATGAATCCTGCGGATTCTCGCCGGGAGCGGGGTCCCGGCAGTTCCGATTCCCCAGCTCCATCCGGTGAAGATGTAGGGATACGCCTGCACTAGTGGGTGCCTGCCTCTAGCGCCGGACTTGGTTACCGTGAAGTTAGCTGTACCGCCGTAATTGGTGAGGCACTCGCCTCGGTCTTTCGAGTCATCGTTACGGTAAACGTAGCGGCCGCCATCCACGGGAAGATGCCAGTATTGCTGGCAGATACGAGTAACGGCTGTGCTTGCCTGGACAGAGTTAAAGCTGAGCAGGGACACGGTTAGTGCTGACAGCGCGAGCACTATTCCTGTCGCGCTGCTTCTCCAGAAGCTCTTCTTGCCCGGCATGTTGTGGCCCCCCGGCTGCGTTTACCAGCCCCGTGGTCGCGGCCGGTAATCGCAGAGTCGGTTCGGGCGGTTGCCGGACGGGTGCGCGCACGGATGCAGCCAGGTAGCAGGAGAGCGGAAGATCCGGCTGGCACCCGCGACCAGGTGAAGTGATCGGCGGTGGACATGATCAGCGCACGCCGGGCGCAGGCATGTCCGGCAGGCCGGCGCCCGGATTGGGCGGGCTAGCCCGCGAGGGCCCAGAACCCGCAGTGATGTTCGGCGGCGAAGCCGGTCTCGGTGTGCGATCGCGGCGGGACGAGGGATAGGACCCGCTGGCCGGTGCTGGTGAAGCGCGGCCACGACGGCTCGGCGGGCGAGGAGGGGGACCCGGTCCTGGCGAGGTCCGTCCAGTACCGCTTCATGGCCGCGGCCAGCCGCTGCTGCGGTGGGGTGAGCACGCCGGGGAACGGCGTGTTCCGCAGGCTGAACAGGAACTGGACCTCCGACTCGTGCGCCGCGCCATAGGGGAAGCCGACCGGCCCCAGGTAGCGTTCCGGCGCGCCGATGTCGTTGAACTCATAGGCATAGGTCGGCACGTACCTTGACAGCGACTCGTCGACGGACAGCGCCGGGCAGGCGAAGATCGCGTCGGTGCCGACGGCGCCGAGCGCGATCGGGGGGCTCGGGTAGGCGCTGAGCGGGTACTCGGCCGCGATCGCTGCCGCAGCCGGGGCGGAGACAGCGAGCAGCGAGCCGATACTGGCCTGGTAGTTCGCCGCGGTGACCGGCGGGGCACCGTCGAGCTGCGCTTGCGCGACGAAGAGCCGCCACTCGTCGCGGTTGGTCCCGTTGATCACCGGCACGCGATTGAACTGCCCGCTGGCCAGGGCCGGTCCTATCGACTGGGTCAGGACCGTTCCGTCAATGTCGGGTCGATAACCCGCGAAGTCCTCGTTATCCACGATTGTCGATACCGGCAGGGAGCGCAGGCACGCAGCGGTCTGGCTGGCGCAGCCGACCGTGGCGGCGAATGCCTCGCCGGCGGCTTCCGCTGCCGGCAGCGAGGCCTGCGTGAGGTCGTAGGTGCCGCTTTCCACGATGGCGCGGGAGAACAGCCCGCGGGCGCCGGGGGAGACGAGCTGCGACAGGACGCTGAGCCCGCCGGACGACTCGCCGGAGAGGGTCACGTTGCGCGGGTTGCCGCCGAACTGGCGGATGTTGGCCTGCACCCAGCGCAGCGCCGCCTGCTGGTCCATCAGGCCGTAGTCGCCGGACGGCCCGCCCGGGTGGCTGGCGAGCGCCGGGTGGGCGAGGAATCCGAGCGCGCCGAGGCGGTAGTTGATGGTGACGACGATCACGCCGTGGCGCACCAGCGCGGCCGGGTTGTAGTCGTTGCTCTCGCCGGCGATGAAGGCGCCGCCGTGGATCCAGACCATGACGGGAAGGCCGTGTGCGCCGGACCTGGCGCCGGCCGGGATGAACGCGCTAGCCCTGGCGTCGGCCGGGGTGAACGCGCTGGCCCTGGCGGCCGGGGTGAAGACGTTCAGGTAGAGGCAGTTCTCGGATGTGCTGGCGAGGCCGAACGCCGAGGGCGGCTGCGGGCAGTGCGGCGCGAACGCTGTCGCCGCACGGACGCCGGTCCAGTGAGCGGGCGGCCGCGGGGGGCGCCAGCGCAGCTGGCCGACTGGCGGAGCGGCGTAGGGAATGCCGAGGAACTCATCCGTCCGCCCGGCCGTCCTGCCACGCAGCGTCCCGTCGGCAGTGCGGACGACCAGTCGATGACCCGCGGCCGGCGCGTCGCCAGCGCCGGCCGCCGTGCTGTCCGCCGTAGTAGCTGCCGCGCTGGCGCCGGCTGCCGTGGTGGCTGCCGCGCTGGCGCCGGCCGCAGCTGCGCCGGCAACCAGGCCGCCGAGGGCGATGACCCCCGCGGCGAGCCTGAGGCCAGCCCGCGATGTCCGGGCGCAAGCTCGCGAATTCTCGGCGCCGTCTCGCCAGCTGCGGCGGCTTCCTGTCACCTGGCGGAGCAAGTCTCGTCTTCGCAGGAATCCCAGCATGGGAAAGCTCCGGCCACCTCGGGGGGCCTTGCGGTCAGCAAGCGCCATAAGCCACCGAAGTCCGGAGCGACTGGGTCAGATTACCACGAAGATCGTGATCACGATTCGTGTCAGCCCGCTCGCCGGGCGCCCCGCCGCGAGCGAGTTCCCCGCGTCATCACGAGCATCCAGGGCGACCTGGGGCGACCTGGCCGTCCGCTGACCGGCGGTGCAGCACTGCCGGGCATCCGGCGGGTTGTGACGGGTGATATCATCTGTATGAAAGATTATCTTCAAGACTGATTATTGTGGATGTCGTTCCTGGCTGGGACCGGATGAACCGCGCTCGACTGGGACCGGATGAACCGCCGCTGCACGAGCCCGGCGGGCCAGCACGACACCCTCACAGAGGCAATGGAGAGCACACGACATGACTGAGGCAATAGAACTGGACGCGCCCGTCCTGGGCCGGCTGGACGAGGCCGGGCGGGCGGTGCTCTTCACCGAGGCCCGCACCGCCAACACGTTCAGCGACATGCCGGTGAGCGACGAGGAACTCACCGGCATCTGGGAACTGGCCCGGTGGGCTCCCACGTCAGCAAACGTCCAGCCGATGCGCGTGGTGTTCGTCCGCACGCCGGAGGGGCGCGAGCGGCTGGCACCTCACATGCTCGAGATGAACCGCGCCAAGACCCTCACCGCCCCGGCGGTGGCGATTCTCGCCATGGACCTGGAGTTCCATGAGCACATCCCCCGGCTGGTCCCGTTCCGGCCGCAGATGAAGGACGCGTTCGCCGACGAGGGCGTCCGTCTGGACTCCGCCCGGTTCAACACGGCTCTGCAGGCCGGGTACTTCATCCTGGCCGTCAGGGCCGCAGGGCTGGCGGCCGGCCCGATGCTGGGCTTCGACAAGGCCGGCATCGACGCGGAGTTCTTCGCGGGCACCTCGTTCCGGTCGGTGCTGGTCGTGAACATCGGCCACCCCGGCGAGAGCCCGTGGTTCGACCGCCTGCCCCGGCTCGACAACGACGAGGTCATCACCTGGGCCTAGGGCCAGTCGGCGCGAGGGACGAAAGCCACGACGTCCGCTGCAGACCGCCCCGGGCGCCCTCCATTCATGATCACGGAAACAGTTGGCTGTCCTGGGCACCAATTGTTTCCGCGTCAATGAAAAACGCCGCAACACCGCCGGCCGCCAGTGACTTCGGCAGCCCGGCTGCCGGCAGCCCGCCTGCCCAGCCGGGACTGGGCTCACGGGCCCAGGGGCTCACGGCTGACGGGCTCACGGCCCGCTGGTGACCGTGCTCACGTGCAGCGTCACCAGCGACCGCTTGGCGCAGCCCTGCACGCTCAGCGGCGCGTACAGCGCGGTGTACTGGTCCGGCGGGTAGGCCTGCACCCAGCTCACCTGCACCTGATGGCCCCGGCAGTTGTTGCCGATCAGCACGTCGCTGACGCCGAGCGTGGCGTGCGCAACGGCGCCCGGCGCCAGGGTGACCAGCGCCGGCGTGATGCCGCCGGGCCGCCCGGCAGGCGCGCCGACCTGGCTGCCCCCTGCCGACGTGACGAACGCGACCCCGGGATAGCCGTACATCGTGCAGTCCGAGCCGGAGGCGTTGGTGAAGTCGAGCGGGTAGTAGACGGTGCCCGCGGCGCCGTTGCCCGCCCCCACGCTCAGCTTCAGGTCCGCGGTCGCGCACTGCGACGGCCCGGAGGAGGCTGACACCGTCGGGCTCGGCGAGCTCGACGGCGTGACCGTCACGGTGACCGTGGTGGCCGGCGCGGCGCTCCCGGAGGAGCTGCAGGCGGCCGCGAGCACGGCGATCGGGGCAAGCACGCACGCGGCCAGCACCCGCCGGCCCGTTATCGCGGATGCTCTCATGGTGAACATCCCCTTCATTGGTTAGCAACCATTGTGCAGGACTCAGCAACACCTGTTACGACGCCGCGCGGGCAGCCGCGGTTGCGATACCTTGCAGCCCGCGACGCGGCCCAGTGCCGCCTGCCCTTGGCCGGTCATCACCGTCATCACAAGGACCAGGCATATGAACGGGGCCGTAGGTGAACTCCCGACGCCAGAGCTCCATGCTGCTCAACCGCAATGCTGCTCAACCGCAATGCTGCTCAACCGCAATGTGATGGCGACCGCTGCATGCATGTCATCTTTGCGCGCCGGGCTGCCTAGGCCGCAGGCTTGATGAGGGGCGCGTCCCGGGTGAACTCCCGGAACCCGACGCCGTAGTACAGCCCACGCGCGCTCGGATGCCCTGGTGCACCCAGGCAGGCGACCGTCATGTGAGTGGCCCCGGCCGCTCGCGCGAGGTGCATCCCGTGCAGCAGCATTGCGGTGCCGATGCCAAGGCGCCGGTAGCCGGGGTGCGTCCCGACAGGCTCGAACTCGGCGGTCTCGTTGACCTCGTCCAGCCACATGATCGTCGATGCGGCCATGGTCCCGCCCGGCGCCTCCACCAGGACGTGGAGGTCGCCGCGGTAGGAGGCCGTCTTCCGGACGCCCTCGTAGCCCTCGGCTGTGTAGGTCGAGGGAGCCCACGCGTCCACGTGCGCCTGGACCGCGGCCTCCGGCCCGGCCTCGTCAGCGGTGCGGAACCGGAACCCGTCCGGTAGCACGGGATCGGGCACCTCGGTGAGGTCCCGCTGGTTGAGCTGAGTCCAGGACCCGGTGTCGCCCGCCGAAGCCGGGTCGGTCTGGTACCCGTGCGCCGCCCACCGGCTCAGCCCGAAGTCGTCGGCAGCATGCGGTGTCACCGTACGGTCAAGGCCGGCCGCCGCAGCGTCGTACCAGTCGATCACCTCATCAACCAGCGCGGCGTGGTCGGGGTGTACCTGATATCCCAGATAGGCGCCAGTGACGTCCTGCACCGACCCGTCGCTCCGCCGCACCCGGTGCGGCAGGTAGGCCCAGCCCCACGCCACCAGCGCGCCGCCAGAGAACCACAGCCGACGTGGCCAGGTCCCGCCGTCGACGGCGTGTCCCTTTCCCCAGATCCAGGCCAGCTCACCGAAACTGGCGTCGCTGTTCACCAGGTCCGGACGGACAGCGGTGATGCGCTGCGCCAGATCCTGCATGAGCTGCACGTCCGCGGCAGTCACCAGATCGAGCTCACTCACGACGCGCCACTGTGCCAGAGTCGCGCCCGGCCGTCGAACGGTTTACGCAGCCGCTCGCCCACCGTTTGGCAGGATGCTCTGTCATTGGCGATGTCGGGCGCCCGGTGGTTGCCCGGCGGTGTCGGATCGGGGCAGAGCTGTTCGTAGCAGGGGTGAGCGGCCGTCCAGAAGGGCGTCCCCCAAAAGCACAGGAGATGATCGTGATGCAGTACCTGGTTTCCGTGATCGACGACACGGCCGGCCTCGCCACCCCGGACGAGGACGCTGCGATTGACGTGTTCAACGACCGGCTCAGGGCGGAGGGTCACTGGGTCTTCGCCGGCGGCCTCGCGGCGCCCAGCTCGGCCACGGTCATTGACAACCGGGGCGGGGAGGCGGTGTTCACCGACGGGCCCTTCGTGGAGTCGAAGGAGTATCTCGCCGGCTTCTGGATCATGGAGGCCGCCGACCTCGACGTGGCGCTGAAGCTCGCCGCCGAGGGGTCGAAGGCATGCAACCGGAAGCTCGAGGTGCGGCCGATCCTGTGAGCGTGGTCGACGCCAGGGAGGCGGTCACCCGGGCCCACCGCGAGGAGTGGGCGCGGGTGGTTGCCTCCCTGGCCAGGCGTTTCGGTGACCTCGACGTCGCCGAGGAGGCGGCGGCCGAGGCGTTCGCGGCCGCCGTCAGGCGGTGGCCGGCCGAGGGCGTACCCCCCAGCCCCGGCGCCTGGCTGACCACCACCGCCAACCGCAAGGGCATCGACCGGGTCCGGCGCGAGAGCAAGCGCGACGGCAAGCAGAAGGAGGCTCAGCTGCTGTATGGCGACGACCCGCCCGAGCCTCCCGGTGCGATCGAGGACGAGCGGCTCCGGCTGATCTTCACCTGCTGTCACCCGGCGCTCGCGATGCAGGCCCGCGTGGCCCTGACGCTGCGCATGGTCGGCGGCCTGACCGTGCCCGAGATCGCCCGCGCCTTCCTGGTGCAGGAGACCGCCATGGGGCAGCGGATCACCCGCGCGAAGGCCAAGATCAAGGCGGCTCGCATCCCTTACGGTGTGCCGTCCGCGGAGGATCTCCCGGGACGCGTCTCCGGCGTCCTCGCCGTCCTGTTCCTCGTCTTCAACGAGGGCTACCTGGCGACCGGCCCGGGCACCGATCCCGTACGTCGCGACCTGACCGCCGAGGCGATCCGGCTCACCCGCCTGATCCGTTCCCTCCTGCCGGAGGACGGTGAGGTGGCCGGGCTGCTGGCGCTGATGCTGCTCACCGAGGCCCGCCGCACCGCCCGGGTCTCGGCGGGCGGCGAACTGGTCACCCTCGCCGAGCAGGACCGCGGGGCCTGGGACGCGGCGCTGGTCGCCGAGGGTCACCGGCTGGTGCGCGAGCTCCTGGCCGCCGGGGCCGCTCCGGGCCGGTACCAGATCCTCGCAGCGATCAGCGCCGTGCACACCTCCGCCCGCGACGTGCGTGACACCGACTGGTCGCAGGTCGTCGCCCTCTACGACCAGCTTGTCCGCATCGATCCCTCGCCGATCGTCGCCCTCAACCGGGCCGTCGCGGTAGCCGAGATTGACGGCCCGGAGGTAGCGCTGGCGGCCGTCGACCGCCTTGAGGACAAGCTGGCCGGCTATCACGCCTACCACGCGACCCGCGCCGACCTGCTGCGCCGGCTGGGCCGCAGTCAGAAGTCGCGCGCGGCATACGGCAGGGCCATCGAGCTGGCGGGCAACACCGCCGAGATCGCTTACCTGACACGCCGCCGCGACCAGCTGGGGTAGCCCGCGAATCCCGGTCGAACCCCTGTCCACTCCACTAGCGGCGGCCGTCAGTTGATGTCGAACTCGTTGCCCTCAGGGTCTTTCATCGCGACGGCGTAGTGGTCGAGGCCTTCAGTGTCCAGGACGCCGACGAGCACGGCACCGAGACCGGCCAGGCGGCCCGCCTCCGCGTCGACGCGCTGCCGGCGCGTCCCGATCGGGACCGCGCGGCCGCCGCTGACCCCGATATCGAGGTGCAGCCGGTTCTTGACCGCCTTGCGCTCGGGTACCACCTGGAACCAGATCCGCGGCCCCCGGCCGCCGGGGTCGACGATGCAGTCCGCGCCGGCGCCCAGCTCATCCTCGGGCACTCCGACGTCTCGCCAGTACGCATCCCAGCTGGCGAAGCCATCGGGAGGCGGTTCAAGCTCGTACCTCAGGGCGGCGGCCCAGAAGCGCGCGAGCGGCTCAGGGTCAGCGCAGTCGATCACCAGCTGGAAGCTGACGGCCATCGGTCTCTCCTCGGCTATCAGGACTGGCTGTCGTGCGGCTGGCGCGCTTTTCGGGTGGTGACAATCCTGCGTTTGCGCAAAGACTCGAGCCATTCCTGCCCGCTCAGCAGCCGCGTGGTCTTGCCCGACCTGACCTCCCCCGCTGCGGCAACTGCCATCGCGACGCTGGCAGCAGTCGTATCATCAGGTGCCTCATAAACGACGACCACGTCATAATCGCCAAACGGAAAGCCCGCCACCACGATCGTGGCTCCCAGGTCCTCCAGGGCGGGCCTGATCACTTCCACCGGGTCTTGCGGCGCCTTAAGCTGATCCGCCATTGACTTGGCGGTATAGGAGGCCTGGTACATGTAAAGCGGCATCGAGATTCCCCCTGGGCGGTAACAGGCGAACAGATCACCAGCCAGTCCCCGTGAGTCGCGGCGGCTTCTGCTCACGGGTGCACGGCAACGGACTGAGGACCACTGCGGTGCAAAGATCGTAGACCCGGCCCAGTCGGGCACACCAGTGTTCGCGTGGCCGGCCAGCGTCTTGCTACTACAGTCGCATCAGAAGTAGTATCGGTGGTATGAAAGTTAGCGTGAGCCTGCCACAGGATGATGTGGAGTTCCTGGACTCCTACGCACAGACTCAGGGTATCGAGTCCCGGTCCGCAGCCCTGCACAAGGCCGTCGGGCTGCTCAAGGCCACCCAGCTCGGGGACGCGTACGAGGACGCGTGGGCTTCATGGGCGTCCTCGGGCGACGCCGAGGCATGGGAAGCTGTCGCGGCCGACGGATTGGGAAGCTGAATGCGCCGCGGCGAGATCGTGACCGTCAACCTCGACCCCGCCCGCGGATCTGAAGCCAGCAAGACCAGGCCAGCGGTCGTGGTCAGCAACGACGCCGCCAGCGCGACAGCAACGCGCCTGGGGCGTGGCGTGGTCACCGTGGTACCAGTCACCTCCAGCATCGAGCGCGTGTATCCCTTCCAGGTTCTCCTGCCGGCCGGCCAGACCGGGCTTGCCCGGGATTCCAAGGCCCAGGCCGAGCAGATTCGCTCCGTGGCCGTCGAGCGGATCGGCAAGCGCATCGGCCAGCTGCCCGTGACGCTCGTCAACGAGCTCGACCACGCGATCCGCATTCACCTCAGTCTCTGAGGGCTCAGGCCCCAGCCCTGATCGGAGACGTCGCGGGCTGCTGCAGTGATCACGGCTGACCACCCTAGCCGCTGCGCGCCGCCACCAGATGAGGGCGATCCAACGACTGGCATTCTTGAGCGCATGCAGAGTGTTTATGAAGCCGCAGGCGGCAGCGAGGGCCTGCTCCGGGTGGCCAGGGCGTGGCACGCGCGAGTCATGGCCGACGAGATCGTCAGCCACGCGTTCAGTCACGGATTCCACCCACAGCACCACGAGCGGCTCGCTGCCTACTGGGCCGAGGCCCTCGGGGGTCCCGCCACCTACTCCGATGTTTACGGAGACGAGACGTCAGTCGTGCGGATTCACAGCGGCAATGGCCCGCACGAGGAAATGGACCGCCGGGCGATCGCCTGCTTCGACCAGGCATTGCAGGACGTGGGCCTGGGAGCCGCTCAGCCGGTCCGGCAGGTGCTGCACGACTACTTCGCCTGGGCTACCACGACGACCATGTCGCGCTATCACGAGCAGACTGACGTCCCCGAGGGTATGAGCATTCCCCGATGGTCATGGGACGGGCTGCAACGCTGAGCCCAGAATTTCCTAGGCGTCGCGCCGAGTCGGCTGGATGGGCGTGCTCGGTCGCGATCGACGATCGCGCATCCGGGTGATCTGGCCCCACGCTTGCCATAGGTAGATGGTTGATGTATATCTATGACATGAAGAAGCGGAGCATGCAGGAGCCTACGTTCCTCATCCTGACCGCCCTGGCGGCGGGGCCCCAGCATGGGTACGGGATCATCACCGACGCTGAGCGGATCTCCGGCGGCGTGACCCGGCTGCAGACCGGGACCCTGTACATGGCCCTGGACCGGCTGAGTTCGGCCAGGCTGGTCGAGCCGGACCGGGAGGAAGTCGCCGGCGGCCGGCTGCGCCGGTACTACCGGCTCACCGACGAGGGCGCGACGCTGCTGGGCGCCGAGACCGAACGCCGGCGCGCCAGCGCCGCCGTCGCGGCGCAGCGGCTGCGCGCGCGGCTCGCCGGAGGCACCGCGTGAGCGCGGGCCGAACCGGCCAGGCCGCCGGGGCGGGAGCGGACAGGCCCGCCAGGGACCCGGCCGGGGCGGCCGTCCTGGAACGGCGCTACCGGCGCCTGCTGCGCTGCTACCCGCCCAGCCATCGCGAATTCCACCGGGAGGAGATGCTCGGCGTGCTGCTGGACACCGCCCGGCCCGGGCAGCGCACCCCGGGCCTGGGCCAGACGGTGAACCTATCTCGCTGACGTTCACCCTGCTGGTCCTGCTGGTCCTGCTGACCGCGTCCATGCAGAGCCATGTCCTTCCCAGAGGGCTTTTCCAGTTCCTGCCCTTCGGTGACGTCCCTGTCGTGCTGGCCAGCCTGG
>JBEKFH010000096.1:0-13085 GCA_050013415.1 Streptosporangiaceae bacterium
CGGGATGCCCCGGTTGTCAATCCCCCGCATAGGTGATCTTGCCGTCTGCCGACAATGGCTCCCGTACGTCCGTTAATAATCGTCGGGGAGCCCGGGCAGGATGGTCGCCGGGCTCACGGCCCGCCGCGTCGCCGGGCCCGGAATGCCGCCGTCAGCCGCTGATGTCCGGGCCGGCCCTGGTCAGGGTGATCCGTACGATGACCCGGCGGTCGCGCTCCATCGCGGCGCGGTAGTCGGCCCAGTCCGGGTGCTCGCCCGCCACGCTCCGGTAGTAGCTGACCAGTATCTCCATCGCGCCGGGCAGCGAGATGACCTCCGCCGTGCCCTCCGCCTGTATCCAGTCCCCGTAGAAGCCGTCATTCAGCACGCACAGCGAGGCGCGGGGGTCGCGCCTCAGGTTACGCGTCTTGATGGCGCCTTCCCGGGTGCTGATCAGCACCCGGCCCTCGTCATCGACCGTGGCCGCCACCGGCGAGAGCTGCGGTCGGCCGTCTGCCCGTGACGTGGCGAGCACTGCCCGGTGATGGGCGCGCAGGAAGTCGCGAGCGGCGCCCAGGTCCATCTCAGGCGCTGTTGAGCCTGCTGCGGCGCTGCAGCTCGTACTCGTGCACGATCGCGCTCGCGTAGCCGTGCGTCAGGCCGTGCTCGTCAGCCAGCCAGTAGGCGCGTTCCTCACAGCGAAGGAACGAAGGGCCCGATTCAAGTCTTCTGAACCACTCACGAAGGTCTCGTCCTGTGACGATCGGGATGCGCGCGATCAGGCTTTTGTGCATCTCCGGAGAGTGGGTCATTGACAAGGGGCACCTCCAGGGGCGAACTCCTATTGCTGCCGACACTGCACCACAGTCGGGCGTCTGACAACCCCCCAGGGCCAGCTTTCCCATATGCCCGCTATGTTCCGGGTCTCACTCCCAGGTCCAGAGTGACCCGCGGGACGCCAGGGATCCGCGCCCGGGTGGTGAGCGGCGCCGGGCCGGTCATCGGGCCGGGCACCGGGCCGGGCACCGGGCTGCTCAGGAGAGCCGTTCCAGGATCATCGCCATGCCCTGGCCGCCGCCAACGCACATCGTCTCCAGGCCGAAGCTCTTGTCGTGGAACTGCAGGCTGCTGACGAGTGTCGAGGTGATCCGCGCCCCGGTCATGCCGAACGGGTGGCCGACGGCGATCGCGCCGCCGTTGACGTTCAGCTTGTCGAGGTCGATGCCGAGGTCGGCGGCCGACGGGATCACCTGCGCGGCGAACGCCTCGTTCATCTCGACAAGGTCGATGTCGTCGATCGTCATCCCGGCCCGTGCCAGCGCCTTCCTGGATGCCTCGACCGGCCCGAGGCCCATGATCTCCGGCGACAGCCCGGTCACGGCCGTGGCGACGATCCTGGCGAGCGGCGTGATCCCCAGTTCGGCCGCCTTGCGGTCGCTCATTACGATCACCGCGGCGGCGCCGTCGTTGAGCGGGCAGCAGTTGCCGGCGGTCACCGTCCCGTCCGGCCGGAAAACCGGCGGCAGCGCCGCCACCTTCTCCAGCGTCGTGCCGGGCCGCGGGCCGTCGTCCGCCGTCACGACCGTGCCGTCGGGCAGCGTCACCGGGGTGATCTCCCGCTGCCAGAACCCGTTGGCCAGTGCCTTCTCGGCAAGGTTCTGCGACCGGACGCCGAACTCGTCCTGCTCGGACCGGCTGATGCCGCGCAGCTTCGCGACGTTCTCCGCCGTCTGGCCCATGGCCATGTAGAGATCGGGAAGCGCGCCGTCTTGCCGCGGATCATGCCAGACGTCGGCGCCGCCGAGCGCCTGCCCGGCGGTCCGCTCCCCGGCGGCGGCGAAAGCGGTATTCCTGGTGTCCGGCCAGCTGTCGCTGCTGCCCTTGGTGTACCTGCTCACGCACTCCACCCCCGCCGAGATGAACGCGTCGCCCTCGCCGGACCTGATCGCGTGGAAGGCCATCCGGGTGGTCTGCAGCGATGACGAGCAGTACCTGGTCACCGTTGTGCCGGGCAGGTGATCGTGGCCGAGCAGCACCGCGACGACGCGGGCCATGTTGAAGCCCTGCTCGCCGCCGGGCAGGCCGCAGCCGAGCATCAGGTCATCGAGGACGGCCGGATCAAGCTGGGGGACCTTCGCCAGCGCGGCGCTGACCATCGCGACGGTCAGGTCGTCGGGCCGGATGCTGGTGAGCGAGCCCTTGAAGGCCCGGCCGATGGGGGAGCGGGCGGTGGCGACGATGACGGCCTCGGGCATGGCGGACTCCCTCGGAGCTGGTAGTTAACCGGAGAGTAGCTTACCGGCCGGCCACCCGGACCCGGCCCGGCGGGCGTGGCGCAGCGGCCCCCCTGGCGGCCGCCGTGGGATAGCGTCGTCAGCACCCGAAGCGAGGGGAAACGACATGCAGGTGCACGAGTCGCTGGTCGAACTGGTGGGGGACACCCCGCTGGTCAGGCTGCGTAAGGTCACGCGCGGACTGGGCAGCGGCGGGCACGGTAGCGGCGGACTGGGCGGCGGGCACGCCCCCGCGGTGCTGGCGAAGGTCGAGTACCTCAACCCCGGCGGCTCGGTCAAGGACCGGATCGCGCTGCGCATGGTGGAAGCCGCCGAGCGGTCAGGCGCGCTGCGGCCTGGCGGCACGATCGTCGAGCCGACATCTGGCAACACAGGCGTCGGGCTCGCGATCGTCGCCGCGGAGAAGGGGTACAAGTGCCTCTTCGTCTGCCCGGACAAGGTGGGCCAGGACAAGATCAGCGTGCTGCGCGCGTACGGGGCGGAGGTCGTGGTCTGCCCGGGCACCGTTTCCCCCGGCCACCCGGATTCCTACTACTCGGTGTCGGATCGGCTGGCCGCCGAGACGCCGGGCGGGTGGAAGCCCGACCAGTACGCCAACCCGGAGAACCCGGCCTCGCATTATCACTCCACCGGGCCCGAGATCTGGGCCCAGACGGACGGCCGGGTCACCCACTTCGTGGCGGGGATCGGCACCGGCGGCACGATCTCGGGCACCGGCAGGTACCTCAAGGAGGTGTCCGGCGGGCGGGTGCGGGTGATCGGCGCCGACCCAGAAGGGTCGGTGTACTCCGGCGGATCCGGCCGCCCCTACCTGGTCGAGGGCGTGGGCGAGGACATCTGGCCGGAGACCTACGACAAGACGATCTGCGATCAGGTCATCGCGGTCAGCGACGCCGAGTCGTTCCAGATGACACGCCGGCTGGCTCGCGAGGAAGCGCTGCTGACCGGCGGGTCGTGCGGCCTGGCCGTGGTGGCCGCGCTGCGGGTCGCCGCGGCGGCCGGGCCGGACGACGTGATCGTCGTCCTGCTGCCCGACGGCGGCCGGGGCTATCTCTCGAAGATCTTCAGCGACGAGTGGATGGCTGACTACGGCTTCCTGTCCTCGGAGACCGCCGAGCCGAGGATCGCCGACGTGCTGGCGGGGAAGCGGAGCGGGCTGCCCGAGTTCGTGCACGCGCACCCGGAGGAGACCGTCCGTGCCGCCATCGCCACCCTGCGCGAGTACAACGTCTCGCAGCTTCCCGTGATGAAGGAGGAGCCGCCGGTGATGGCGGCGGAGGTGATCGGCTCGATCGTCGAGCGGGATCTGCTCGACGCGCTGGTGTCCGGCCGGGCCAGGCCGCAGGACCCGCTGGGCGAGCACATGTCGGCGCCGCTGCCGATGGTCGGCTCTGGCGAGCCGGTGAGCGCGGCGGTCACGGCGATGGAGAAGGCCGGCGCAGCCGTGGTGCTCGTGGACGGCAAGCCAGCGGGCATGATCACCCGGCAGGATGTGCTGGCGTTCCTGTCCGCCGGCAGTGGCTGACGGCCTGCGACTAGTGGCGGGAGACGGAGGCCCGGATCTTCTGCATCAAGCCCTGAGCCAGGAGTCTGCGCAGTTCGCTGTGCCGGTACATCAGTCCGCGGGCGAGCAGCTTGCGCATGTCGCTTTTTGCGGGCTCGTTATAGATGATGAAGTCGTCGAACGTGTGGACGCCTCGCTCGGCCGCGACGGATGCGGCCGCATCACGGACCGCAGTGAGCTGGCCGGTGGTCATCTCGGGAGCGCGCTCGCCGGGCTGGTAGGTGGCGCCGACCGGGTAGTCGCGGCCTGGCTGATCTGTCATTTCGACGTGGCAGCCGAGGACGCGGGTGACGGCACGGTTCCCGGCGAATGTGACCATCCGGTCCACGCTGGCCAGGAACATCGGGAAGTCCTCCACGTAAAGGCGGCCGGGAAGCACGGTGTCGCCGGTGAGCAGGAAGCCGCTCCACGGGTCGTAGATGGTGATGGCCGAGCGATGGTGACCGGGGCTGCCGGTTATCTCCAGCACCCGGCCGCCGAGGTCGAACGTCACGACCTGATCCGGCCAGCCGGTGAACCCGAAGAACTGCTGCACGGCCTCGACCTCGCGGCCGACCACAGTCGTATCAGCCCGGCCAGCGAACTGGTCATCGCCGGCCACATGATCACCATGCCCGTGCGTGTGCGCCACGACAAGCTCGTAGCGTTCGCGCGGGTGCCTGCTCAGCCATTCGGCGATGAGTCGGTCAACGGTGTTACGCAGCGGGAAGAGCCCGGGGTCAGCGGTGGCACCGGTATCGAGCAGCAGTGCCCGGTCGTTGCCGAACAGCAGGTAGATGAACGGGGCCTCGTAACTCACTGACTTGCTCTGCCGCAGGATCACGGTGTGCTCGTCGTAGGAGTGGACCTGGATCTTCGGATCATAGGCGCGCCGCCGGGAGGACGCGCCATGAATCCACCTGACGTCGAGGGAGCCGGTGGCCGGGGCCGCGGTCACGAAGTCGATCAGGCTGTCAGTCATCAGATGCATCCTCGTTGTCTCCCGGGTGGGGCTCTGGTAGCAGCGTCGCCGCAGGCTACTTTGGGATTGGAAAATGTCAAAGAGTCATTTGGGGTCGTGCGCTGAACCCGGGCCGCCGGCGAACTTCCAGACGCACCCATTAAGGTTGGCGGATCACCTGTCCCGGCCGGCCGGGCGGCGGCCAGGCCCGCGATCAGCCGGGCCCCGCGGTACGACGGGGCACGCGGTATGACAGGGCCCGGGCTTTACCGGGGCCCGGACACCTAGCCATGCCCGGACACTTAACCAGGACCAGAGACTTAACCAGGACCAGAGACTTAACCAGGACCGGACACCCGGCCAGGACCGGAAACTCACTAGGCAGGGGCGGCGACGCTATGCAGACGCAGCGCACCAGCGGCTTCGAGACCCAGGCGATCCATGCCGGGCAGCAGCCTGACCCGCTGACCGGGGCCGTGGTACCGCCGATCTATCAGGTGTCCACCTACAAGCAGGATGGCGTGGGCGGGCTGCGCGGGGCCGGCCTTGGCGCGGGCGCAGGCGGCGGCGTCGGCCACGGGCCAGCACGCTGGATCGAGGGGTATGAGTACTCCCGGACGGCGAACCCGACCAGGGGCGCGCTTGAGG
The DNA here is from genome assembly GCA_050013415.1 of Streptosporangiaceae bacterium. GTDB lineage: Bacteria > Actinomycetota > Actinomycetes > Streptosporangiales > Streptosporangiaceae > Palsa-506. The sequence goes on from JBEKFH010000096.1 coordinate 5,426, forward strand.
AGTGCCTGGCGGTGCTGGAGGGCGGGGCCCGCTCGCTGGCGTTCGCGTCCGGGATGGCGGCCGAGGACTGCGTGATCCGGACCGTCGCCCGGCCGGGGGACAAGGTGCTGATCCCGCATGACGCGTACGGCGGCACCTACCGCCTGTTCGACAAGGTGCTGCAGCCGTGGGGCGTGAGCTACCTGCCGGTCCCGGTGTGCGACCCGGTCTCCGTCCGGGATGCGCTGCGGGACTTCCCTGCCCGGGTGGTCTGGATCGAGACGCCGACCAACCCGCTGCTGTCGATTGCCGACATCGCCGCACTGGCCGAGATCGCGCACGCGGCCGGCGCGCTGCTGGTCGTGGACAGCACCTTCGCGTCGCCCTACCTGCAGCAGCCGCTGGCGCTCGGCGCCGATGTCGTCGTCCATTCGACTACCAAGTACATCGGCGGGCACTCGGACGTGATCGGCGGCGCGCTCGTGGTGGCCGACGCCGGGCTGGGCGAGCGGCTCGCGTTCACCCAGAACGCGACGGGCTCGGCCGGCGGCCCGTTCGACGCCTGGCTGACGCTGCGCGGGGTCCGGACCCTCGGCGTCCGAATGGACCGGCATTGCCAGAACGCCGCCCGGGTTGCCGACATGCTCGCCAGCCACCCCGCGGTGAGCCAGGTGCTCTACCCAGGCATGGCGTCTCATCCCGGCCACGAGACGGCGGCCAAGCAGATGCGTGACTTCGGCGGGATCGTGTCGATGAGGGTCCGCGGCGGGGAGGAGGCGGCGGTCGCCGTGTGCGGCCGGACCCGGCTGTTCACGCTCGGCGAGTCGCTGGGCGGGGTGGAATCGCTGATCGAGCACCCTGGCCGGATGACGCACGCGTCGGTGGCCGGCTCCGCGCTGGAGGTTCCTCCCGACCTGGTCCGGCTCTCCGTCGGCATTGAGAGCTGCGACGACCTGCTGGAGGACCTCCGCGCTGCGCTCGGCTGACCCCGTCGCCGCTGGCATTGTCTCTGCTGGCCCCGGCCCGGCTGGCCCGTCTCCGGCAGCCGGGGCTGGCGGTCAGTTGTACGCGACCATCAGTACCAGGATCACCAGGTAGATCAGCGCGACCACGCCGCCCATCGTGGCAATCCGGCCGCGCTCGACGGTGGCGACCTGAGCCGCGGGCACGGCAGGACTGCCTGGCAGGTTCGGCGGGGCCGGCTCGGCATCCTGAGCCGCTTCCTCGTCGGTCGCGTGCTCCTCGGCGGAGACCGGCACCACTTCCGCCGCTGCTGGCACAGAGCCGGCCGCCGGCGCCTCGGCCGCTGCTGCCAGCTCGAGCGCCGCGATCGCGCGGTGCTGGTCGCGCATGACGAGCACGAGCAGGACGATGGCCACGACGAAGAGCGTCAGCGAGACGCTCAGCCACGGTTTGGAGAAGTCCTTGTCGAGCTGCGCGAGCACCACTCCGAATATCAGCACGCCCAGGGACACCAGGGTATAGATCCGGGTGGTCCGGTAGAGATATCCGACCACGGTCAGGTTGCGGGCCCTGATATAGCGGGGCGTCGAAATGATCGCCACCGTGACCGGGCCGATCGTGAAGATCGCGAAGCCGATGTGCAGCCAGAGCACGAGGCGATCGGTAAACGACATGCCATGATCCTAGAAGTCGGCCGACCGGAGAAGCCGGCCGGCCTGGCGTCCCGCTGATCTGCCGGGACTCGCCGGATGACCCGGGTCAGCAAAGCTGGGTCAGCAAAGCCGGGTCAGCTACAAGGCGGCGGGTTTCCTGGTGACCATGAACCACCCTCCGCCCAGGGCAAGGACGCCCACGATGAATGAGGCAATCGCGCGATGATCATGGTTGGTCGTGATGAAGACGATCCCGACGATGCACGCGACGACCCCGAAGCTCAGCACGCCCCAGGAGATCGTGCGGTTCGGGCTCCCTCGTCCGGTCGTTTGCGACACCGTTTCCTCCAAGTTGGCTCATCAAGATGGCTCATCAAGCCTGGCCAGCCAGCCCGAACGCTGGGCTCATTCGCTGATGCGGATGAACGGACGCTACTACCCGCCAGCGCGGGGCGCGGGCTATTCCGGTCATCGAGGGCGGAGCTTGAAATAGTGCTTGCCATCCCTTGGCACCGGGGCTCGCCGGGTCACGGCGCTCACCGGCCGCTTGCCCACGCCCGCCTGCTCACCGCCCGCCTGCTCACCGGCCGCCTGCTCACCGGCCGCCTGCTCACCGCCCGCCTGCTCACCGGCCGCCTGCTCACCGGCCGCCTGCTCACCGGCCGGGCGTTCCCGCGCGGCGCGCGCGCAGGAAGTCCCTGACCACGTACTCGCCGAGGCTGTCGGCCATCGCCCGGAGCACGCGGCCGCCGTTGCGCCTGGCCACCTCCTCGACGAACGCGGTGAGCCGCTCGTCCTCGGCGAGCATGAACACGTTGAGGGTCGCCCGCCGCCTGGTCATCTTGTCCACCTCGGCCAGGGTGAGCTCAATGGTCTCGGGGGACGGCGGCCAGTCGAACCAGGACTGCCCGTTCCTGCCCAGGTGCGCGGTGGGCTCGCCGTCGGTCACGATCAGCACCACGGGATTGTGCTCGGGACGCCGGTCCAGGAACCGGCCCGCCAGCACCAGGGCATGGTGCAGGTTGGTGCCCTGGACCATGTCCCAGCCCAGCCCGGCGAGGTCAGTCTCGCGCAGCTCGCGGGCGTAGTTCGAGAACCCGATGACCTGGATCGTGTCCTGCGGGTACCTGGTGCGCACCAGGGCGTGCAGCGCCAGGGCCGTCTGCTTGGCGGCGCTCCACGTGCCGCGCAGCGCCATCGAATAGGAAAGGTCCACCAGCAGGCAGACGGCCGCCGCCGTCCGCCGTTCGGTCTCGCCGACCTCGAAGTCGCGCACGGAGAGGCGAACCCGCGGCGCCCGCCGGCCCGTGCCCTCGCCCCGCGTCCCCTCGCCCCTCGTCCCCTCGCCCCGCGTGCCCTCGCCCCGCGTGCCCTCGCCCCGCGTGCCCTCGCGCCGGGCAACCGCCTCCCCCGCGCCGTCGCCCGGCGCGATCCGCATCCCCCCGCGCAGCAGCGCGTTGCGTACGGTCGCCGCGGTGTCGATCGCCTGCTCGTCACCGAACTGCCAGGGCCGGGTGCTCCCCGTGTACTCGCCCGCCTGCCCGGCGTCACGCTGATCGTGATCGCCGTGGCCGCCCTCGGGCAGATCGGCGAAGACCCGGCGCAGCGCGGTCTCGCCGAGCCTGCGGACGGCCTTGGGGGTCAGCTCCAGCTTGCCGTCGGACCGCTGCAGGTAACCCTGCCGCTCGAGTTCCCGCTCGATCTGGCGGAGCGCCGCCATGTCGTCGACCGCCTGGCGGCCGAGCGCGCGCCTGATCGCGTCCTCGTCAATGTCGTCAAGGCGGGCGCCGGGGTAGTCCTGCCGCAGCGCGCCCTCCAGTTCGGCGAGATCGGCGAGCTCCGCGAGCGCCGTGGTCGCCTCGCCGAGGCCGAGCGGCTGCTGGCCGCTCATCGGGTCGCCGGGCCAGCCGTCAAGATCCATGTCCGGCCGGCGGGCCCGCAGCGCGTCGGCGAGCCTGGCCATCTCGGCGGCGAGCCCGGCGTCCTCCAGGGTCTGCGCCATCAGCCCGGACAGCTCCTCCCGCTGCGCCTCGGTCAGCGAGCCGAGCAGCCGCTGGGCGGCGGACATCCGGCGGACCAGCGAGTCGACGAGCTGCTCCAGGTCGCGCGGCTGATCGGGGAACAGATCGCCGTAGCTGGCCATGAAGTCGTCGAAGTCCTGCTGCGTATGGGTGCCGCCCGCGTCCGCGTCGAGCATCGCGTTGAGCCCGGCCATCATGTCCTTCACCCGCTGCATGGCGGCCGGGTCGGGCTGCTGCAAGGTCTCCTTCATGCCGCGGAACTGGCTGTCCAGCACCTCCCGGCGCAGCAGGTCCTGCAACCGGGCGAAGGTCTCGCTGGCCGCCGCGGAACGCCACTCGTAGTCGGCCAGCTGCCGGATCGCCTGGGCCGTGTCACGAGGCAGCGCGTCAAGCTCGGCCTCGCGCAGCCTGGCCTCGTCGGCCGGGTCGGGGAACAGCTCGGCCCGCTCCTGGCCGACCGCCGTGTCGAGTAGCGCGCGCGCCTGCTCAAGGATGCCGTCGAGCCTGCCCCGGTCGCGGATCTCCCGTCGCCGCTCCCGGATCCGCCGCAGCAGGTCGTCAAGGCCCTGATGGTCGGGCAGCCCGCGCCGCAGCAGGTCGCGCAACGCGCTGGACGGATCCGATCCGTCCAGGACCGACTCGCCCAGCGCGTCTACCGCGCCGCGGACGTCATAGGGCGGCTCCAGCGGGTCGGGCCCGTCGTGATACTGGCCGTACCGGTATCCGCTCACGGCTGCTCCCTAGGTGCGGTAGACGGAGCCGCCGCCGTCGACGGTGTCCTTGGACAGCCGCCGCATCAGGTACAGGCCCTCCAGGGTGAATTCGAGTGCGGCGGCCGCCTCCCCGAGTGACTCGCCGCCGTCCATGCCGAGCCGGTCCATGATCTTCGCGAGCCCGGGGACCTCGCCGATCCTGCGCAGCAGGTCGCCCGCGGCCGTCAGGTCGCCAGACTCCACGCTGCCGCCCTCTTCGAACCTGGCCAGCACCCCGGTGAGGTCGGCGCTGCCCAGCGTCGCGCGGAACGTCTCGGCGATGGCCCGCCGCAGCAGGTGCTCGAGCACCTCATGCTCGCGGCCCTCCTCGCTGACCTCGAACTCGACCTTGCCGCGGAGCGTGCTCACGACCGCCGGAAGGTCGCAGATCCTGGCCACCGGCTGCTGCTCGCCGCTGATGGCCGCGCGCCGGACGGCCGACGCGGCCACCGCCTCGGCGGCCGCGATGGCGAACCGCGCGGAGACTCCGGACCGCGCGTCGACGGCCGGCGAGGCCCGGACCAGCCGGGTGAACCGGGCGATAACCTGCACCAGGTGCGCGGGCAGCACCGCGCCGGGCTCCTCGCCGCCCCAGGCCAGGTTGGATTCCTGCCGGATCAGCGCGAGCTCGGCCGCCAGCGATGTCGGGTAGTGCGTGCGGATCTCCGCGCCGAACCGGTCCTTCAGCGGCGTGATGATCCGGCCCCTGTTGGTGTAGTCCTCCGGGTTGGCGCTGGCCACGAGCACCAGGTCGAGCGGCAGTCGCAGCGCGTAGCCGCGGACCCCGATGTCGCGTTCCTCCAGCACGTTGAGCAGCGCCACCTGAATCCGCTCGGCGAGATCCGGCAGCTCGTTGAGGCAGAACACGCCCCTGTTCGTCCGCGGCACGAGCCCGAAGTGGATCGTCTCCGGGTCACCAAGCGTGCGGCCCTCGGCCACCTTGACCGGGTCGATGTCGCCGATCAGGTCACCGACGCTGGTGTCCGGGGTGGCCAGCTTCTCGCCGTAGCGGTCGTCGCGGTGGCGCCAGGTCACCGGCAGGTCGTCGCCGAGCTCGGCCGCCAGGCGGCGGCAGCGGGCGCAGACCGGGGCATACGGATGATCATTGATCTCACATCCCGTGACGGTCGGCGTCCATTCGTCGAGCAGCCCGGTCAGGGTCCTGATCAGGCGCGTCTTGCCCTGACCGCGCTCGCCGAGGAGGATCACGTCATGGCCGGCGATCAGGGATCGCTCCAGCTGGGGCAGCACGGTCTGGCCGAACCCGATGATGCCGGGAAAGGCGTCCTCGCCTGAGCGCAGCCGGGCGAGCAGGTTCTGCCGCATCTCCTGCTTGACGGTGACGAACTCGTGGCCGCTGCCGCGGAGCGCGGACAGGCTCGCTGCCGATGGGGGGGCTGACCGGGCGGCCGGGGCCGCCGGCTGCGCCGGGGACTGGGGTTCGCTCTTTCGTTCCACCATTCGACACTATGTGCAGGACGGCGTGACGCGCACCTTGGGAGGCTGGCCGTGGAAACTGACCGACCGGCACTCGCCATCGACATCGGCGGCACGAAGCTGGCCGCCGGCGTGGTTGAGCCGGGGGGCAGGCTGGTCACCTGGGAGCAGACGCCGACCCGGCAGGATCTGGACGGCGAGCAGCTGTGGCGAAACGTGGACACCCTGATCAGCCGGGTGCTGGACGCCGCAAAGCTCGGGCCGCGAGCCTTGGCCGGGGTCGGCTGCGGCTGCGGCGGCCCGATGGAGTGGCCGTCCGGCCTCGTCTCCCCGCTGAACATCCCCGCCTGGCGGGCGTTCCCGCTCCGCGGCAGGCTCGAGGAGCGCTTCGGCGGCCTTCCCGTGCGGGTGCACAACGACGCGATCTGCATGGCCGCCGGCGAGCACTGGCGCGGCGCCGGGCGCGGCACGAGCAACATGCTCGGCATGGTGGTGTCCACCGGCGTGGGCGGCGGGCTGATCCTGGAGGGCCGCCTGATCGAGGGCACGTCCGGCAACGCCGGGCACATCGGTCACGTGGTGATCTACCCGGACGACGGCCCGCCGTGCGCCTGCGGCGGGGTCGGCTGCCTGGAGGCGATCGCGCGCGGGCCGGCCCTGGTGGCGTGGGCGCAGGCCGAGGGCTGGCGGCAGGGGCAGGCCGGCGCCACGGCCAGGGACCTGGCCGGCGACGGCGCGGCGGGCCACCCCGTCGGCGTGGCCGCGATGCACCGAGCCGGAAAGGCACTCGGCATCGCGATCGCCTCCGCGATGTACCTGTGCGACCTTGAGGTGGTCTCCGTCGGCGGCGGGCTGTCCCAGGCCGGCGCGCTGCTGTTCGACCCGCTGGAGGAGGCGCTGCGCGCGCATACCCGGATGGCGTTCACCAGGGAGGTCCGGGTGGTGCCCGCCGAGCTCGGCCAGGGCGCCGGCCTGGCCGGGGCCGCCGCGCTGATCTTCGCCGCCGACCGCTACTGGTCCGGCGGCTGAGCCGCCAGCTGAGCCGCCAGCTGGCGGGGGGCGAGCCGCGGGCTGGCCCGGCGCAGGCAGCGGCTGGCTGAGCCGCGGCCCGGTGCGACAGACTGCTGCCATGACGATGGCGTCCATGCCGGTGAGCTTCGATGACGTGGTCGCGGCCGCCGACGCGCTGCGCGGCGTCATCTCGCCGACGCCGATGCTCGCCTCCCGCGCGTTGTCCGAGCTGGTCGGCGGGCCCGTTTACCTCAAGTGCGAGAACCTGCAGCGCACGGGGTCGTTCAAGGCGCGCGGGGCCTACCTGCGCATCTCCCGCCTCACCGAGGCCGAGCGCGGTCGCGGGGTGGTGGCCGCGAGCGCGGGCAACCATGCCCAGGGAGTGGCCTTCGCCGCTGCCCTGCTGGGCGCCAAGGCGACTGTCGTCATGCCGGAGGGGGCGCCGCTCCCGAAGATCGCGGCGACCAGGTCGTACGGGGCGGAGATCATCCTGCATGGCGCGCGGGTGGAGGACGCGCTCGCCCGCGCGATCGAGCTCGCCAGCGAGCAGGGGTCCGTCTTCATCCACCCGTTCGAGCACCCGGACATCATCGCCGGCCAGGGCACGGCCGGCCTGGAGATCGTCGAGCAGTGCCCCGGGGTCCGCACGATAGTGGTCCCGGTCGGCGGCGGCGGGCTGGCGGCCGGGATAGCCATCGCAGCGAAGGGAGCCGACCCCGCGATCAGCGTCGTCGGGGTGCAGGCCGAGGCGGTGGCGCCGTTTCCCGCCTCGCTGGCGGCCGGCTACCCGGTGCGGGTGGAGTCCGCGCCGACGATGGCCGACGGCATCGCCGTCGCCCGGCCC
>JBEKFH010000097.1:0-13042 GCA_050013415.1 Streptosporangiaceae bacterium
GCTAGCGGTTCTCGGTCGTGGTCTTCTGGACCTGCAGCAGGAACTCGGCGTTGCTCTTGGTCTTGCTCATCCGCTCCATGAGCACCTCCAGTGCCTGCTGCGGCTCCAGCGCGTGCAGCACCCGGCGCAGCTGCCAGACGATCCTCAGCTCGTCCGGCGTCATCAGCAGCTCTTCCTTGCGGGTACTCGACGCGTCCACGTCAACCGCCGGGAAGATCCGCTTGTCGGCGAGCTCGCGGCGCAGCCGCAGCTCCATGTTGCCGGTGCCCTTGAACTCCTCGAAGATGACCTCGTCAGCGCGGGAGCCTGTCTCGATCAGGGCGGTTGCCAGGATCGTGATCGAGCCGCCGTTCTCGATGTTCCTGGCCGCGCCGAAGAAACGCTTCGGCGGGTAGAGCGCGGTCGAGTCGACGCCGCCGGACATGATCCGGCCGCTGGCGGGCGCGGACAGGTTGTAGGCACGGCCGAGCCGGGTGATCGAGTCCAGCAGGACGACCACGTCGTGGCCCATCTCGGCGAGCCGCTTGGCCCGCTCGATGGCCAGCTCCGCCACCGTGGTGTGATCCTCCGACGGCCGGTCGAACGTGGAGTAGATCACCTCGCCCTTGACCGAGCGCTGCATGTCCGTGACTTCCTCGGGACGCTCGTCGACCAGGACGACCATGAGGTGGCACTCGGGATTGTTCTTGGTGATCGCGTTCGCGATCGCCTGCATGATCATCGTCTTGCCCGCCTTGGACGGCGACACGATGAGGCCGCGCTGGCCCTTGCCGATCGGCGCGATCAGGTCGATGATCCGGGTGGTCATGATGGTCGGATCGGTCTCCAGGCGCAGCCTTTCCTGCGGGTAGAGCGGGACGAGCTTGGAGAACTCGGGGCGCAGCTTTGACTGCTCGGGGTCCAGGCCGTTGATCTTGTCGAGCCGGACCAGCGCATTGAACTTCTCCCTGCGCTCGCCGTCCCTGGGCTGCCGCACGGCACCCTCGACGACATCACCCTTGCGAAGGCCGTACTTGCGGACCTGGGAAAGGGAGACGTAGACGTCATTGGACCCGGGGAGGTACCCGGTCGTGCGGACGAACGCGTAATTGTCCAGCACGTCCAGGATCCCGGCGATCGGGATCAGCACGTCATCCTCGGCGATCACGGGCTCGGCCTCGGTGCCGCGCTCCCGCCGCCTGTTGTTGTTATTGCTGTTGCCGCCGCTGTTGCCATTGCGGTTGCGGAACCGGTCCCTGTTTCGCCGGCCGCCGGGGCCATCGCGATCGTCGTCGCGGCCGCGGTCGTCCCCGCCCTGGCCGCCCCTGCTGCCCTGGCCCTGGTTGTCGCGGGCCTGGTTGTCCCTGGCCTGGTTGTCGCGGCCCTGGCTCTGGTTGTCCCGGCCCTGGCTGTCCCTGGCCTGCTCACGGTGATCCGAGCTCTCGCTGGCCGCCCTGGGCTGCTCGTCGCGCCTGCCGTTCCCGCGGCGCCTGCGCTCACCGCGCTGGTCTCCGGCGCCCTGCTGGTCCGCGCCGCGCTGCTGATCAGCGCCGCGCTGCTGATCGGCGCGCTGGCCGCCGTCAGCCTGGCTCGCATCGGACGGCGCGCGGTCGGCGACCAGCTGGCCGCCAGCCGCTCCGGCGCCAGTCACTGAGCTGACAGTGACGGAGCCGCCCGCGACAGAGCCACCCGGCGATTCACCGCCGGCGGCAGCGCCGCCATTACTCACCGCGGGACCGCCGCTGACCGCGGGGCCGTTGCTCACCGCGGGACCGCCGCTCACCACGGGACCGCCGCTCACGGAGTAACCAGCGGCTGGCGACGATGGCCCGGCATCGGTCCGGCCGACCCTCGCGCTGGCGGTGAGGCCACCGGCATAAACGTCGCTGCCCGGCCCGGATGGCGTCGATGTCTGTCGTTGCATGGCGTCCTGCTCAACCGGGCGAGACGGGCCGGCTCCCGCAGGCGCGCTCCGCTGGAATGAATGGTCATCCGCTACGTCCGCACTGCCACTGCCACTCCCACTGCCACCACGGCCGACCCCGCGGCCGCCGGCCGCCTGGCCGCCGGCCGACTGGCCGCCGGCCGACTGGCCGCCGGCGCCCGGGGCGGCACTCCCGCCGCCCTGGCGCTGCTGAATCGCCGTCACCAGCTCGCCCTTGCGCAGGCGGCCAGTGCCGGTCATGCCCAGCGACTGCGCGAGTCGCTGCAGCTCAGGCAGCAGCATCCCGCCGAGCCCGCCGCGGCCGCGGGCTCCGGCGCTGTCCTGGCCGCCGTGGCCCGGCCGCGAGCCAGCACCCGCCGAATCGGGCAAGCTTCCCGCTGAGCCCGTCGTGCTTCCCGCTGAGCCCGTCGTGACCGGCGCCTGAGCTGGCGCCGGGAAGAGGGCAGGTGATTCCTCGGTCCCGCCCGGGGTGCCGGTAAAAATTTCGGTGGTGTCGCTCACGAGGGTCCTTCCCAAGGCGCGGGCGCCGACTGCGCTGGCGGCCGGTATATCCGCTGTCGCGACCCGGCTGAACTGCCGGGCCATGTGCTGCACTTACTGCTTTCCCCCGTGTTTCCTCCCGTACGGTTTCCCGCTCGTTCTTCCCCGCGGTTCCCGCTCGCAGCCATCCAGCGGCTCCGGCCGGGCGCGCGGCGAGGTGATTCGCGGCGAGCCGAGACAGCAGGGGCAGCCCGCCCACGTCCCCGTGTCAGCGGCCCGGGGCAGTCAGTCCCCGGGGTCCCCTGGTCACGCACCGATACGCGTTCGTTCCACTCCTGGCAGGCGCGGAAGTCAAGCGATGAGTTAATTCCTGTGGGAAGTGCCAACCGTGACCGGCTACAGCGCCGGACAGACGGCGAGTGGGCGAGCGCCAGTCCCCATGGGGGGGCATCTGGTGCAGCACCCAGCTTAACACCAAGAGAACCCACGGCATTCCTCAGAGCTATCCGTCACTGGCGGAAGGGGCCGACGAGGCCGGTGCGCACGACCGGGGACCAGGGCACGTTCTCGCGGCGCGGTCCACCAGGTGCGCCGTCGCCCGCCGCATGCCGCGGCCAGGACCCCGGCAGCATGTCCTGGGCAATCGCGCCTTGGCTGTCGGCTTTCAGGGGGCTTACATGCCATGCGGTACCCATTTCGCTGGCTGTTGAATCCACTACGCCGCGCCGGGAGTACGTACCCGGCGGGCGAGGGTGGGCCGGCGCCATCCATGCGGCGCGGCGGCCCGCACTTTCAATACGTGGCCGCATCACCCGCGACACTGCCGATGATCACGAAAAATACTTCAACCTGGCGATTCCCACAAGCCCCCCGATACTGGTTCCGCGCCAGCCGGCCCGTCCGCCCGGCGTGTCACAGCCGCGGCGGCGCCCGCACGCCGGTCAGCTCCCGTACGCCGAGCAGGTTCAGTCCGGCCGCCAGCGCGGCCGCGGCGGCGTCGGCCAGCCACAGCCGCGCGCTGGCGGTCACCGCATCGCGCGGCGCGGACCGCCCGCGCCACGGCAGCGCCGGGCAGCTCGCGGCGGCGTCAAGATAGGCCCCGGCCAGCTCCTCCAGGTACCGGGTGAGCTCATGCGGCTGGCGGCGGCGAGCGGCCCCGGCGACGCGTTCGGGCAGCCAGGAGATGAGGCCGAGGAGCCGGCGCTCCGCCTGGCCGGCCAGCAGCCGCGGCGCGAACCCGGCGGGCTCGCCGCGGCTCAGGCCGAGGCCGGCGGCACGGGCCGACGTCGCCGACGCGTCCGCATGCGCAAGGCTGACCGCGTAGAACGGGTTTGCCAGCACGTGCCGAACGGATTTCGCGGCGTCGATCGACGCCGCCCGGCCGGCCGGGATCCGGGCGAGCGCGTAGCGGACGGCATCGGCGCCCGCGAACGCGATGGCCGGTCCCGCCGGACCCGATGCGGCCGTGGCGGCCGGACCGGCTGCTGGAATCCGTTCAGAATCCGGGCAGAACGTCACGCGGGCGCCGGCCGCCTGCGCTAGCCGGCCGGTCACCATCGCGGCGAACCGCTGCCGCGCCTGCACCCAGGTAGCGGCCGTGACCAGGTCGGCGTCGCGGGGGGCGCGCAGCGACGCGCCGCGCAGCGCGTCGCCGCGGGCGCAGGCCGGGCCGGCCAGGGCGACCCGCACGGCCAGCCCGGCCAGCGCGTCGCCGGTGACCGTGACGGTCAGGTAGCCGGCCCCGGTGACGGAGGCATCGCTGATCCAGTCGCGATCACCGAGCCCGGCCGCCAGCAGGGCGGCGACGTCACGGGCATCGCGGCCGGTGCGGGCAGCCAGCGGAAACGGCAGCGAGGAGGAGTAGCTGCCCGGCGCGCCGGACCGGGCCGGGCGCCAGGTGCCGGCGGCGCTGGCCTGGCGCCGGCCGGGCAGCCGCGGCCCGGCCAGGGCGTCGATGGCGGGCACCAGCGCGGCGCCGATGTCGCCGGGAAGCACGGCACCGGGCCGTCAGTCGAACGCGTGCGGCGCGCCGGCCAGCTCGCGGACGACGCGGATCATCTCCGCCGGGTCGAACGGCTTGGTCAGGTAGGCGTCAACGCCGATCTCGCGGCCCCTGGCCCGGTCGTCCTCCTGCGCCCGGGCGGTGATCAGCACGACCTTGATCGCGCTCGTCAGCGGGTTCCTGCGCAGCTGGGTGGCGGTCACCCAGCCGTCCAGCCGGGGCATCATGACATCCAGGGTGATCACGACCGGGCTGGCCTGGGTGACCTTGTCGAGGCAGTCCTGGCCGTCCACGGCGGTCTGCACGTCGAACCCCTCCAGCGTGAGGTTCACCGCGATGAGCTGCCGGATGACCTCGTCATCGTCGACAACCAGCACCCGGCCCAGTCCCTGTGTCACTCGCGCGAGGTTACCGGCTCAGCGTGCGCTATGCGCGCGGATCGAGGCCGTGTCCGGAGGCGTTCCGGGCTGATACCCTTGCACCGCGCCCGCCCGCGCCTGCCGCTGCCGGCGGAGCAGGCGAGCCCCCATAGCTCAGGGGATAGAGCACCGCCCTCCGGAGGCGGGTGCGCAGGTTCGAATCCTGCTGGGGGCGCCTTTGCTGGGGGCGCCTTGCTTGGGGCGCCTGACCGAGGCCAGGGCTGTGCTCTCCGGGCGGCCGTTGAGCCCAGCGGCGGTTCTATCCGTCTGCTATCTGCTGCACCTTGTCCTGAATGCGCTCGGCAGCGTCAGCAGCGCCTGAGCAAGATCGCTTGGTCACATGCCTGGCGACGCACGCGATCACCGCCGACCAGGCGGTGACGTAATGGACCTTGCCCTGGTAGAGGTAACGGATCTTGAGTCCGGCCGCGTAGTAATACCCAACGGCGTTCCCGGTGATGCCGAACACGATGTTGTGCTGGCCGTGGCCGATCGGCCCCAGCGGCCGGTCGGGAAAGACAGGATGAGTGATCGGCCAGCCTACGGCGTTCCCGACTATGCCATTGGTCGTGCTGATGGCCACGTGCGCAAGCGTGCCCGTTGGCGCGTAGCCGGTGACCGGCACGATCGTGGCCGACACGAGCGTGACCGGCGTTGCCAGCGGGTTATAGACGAACGCGGTGAAGTCCGCCGACTGACCCGGGGCCACCTGCACGGACCCGCCCGTCACGGTGGGCTGGCCCCGCACAGACAGCGCCTGAAGGGGGCCAGCAGAGTTGCTGCTGAACGAACGCACCGCCAGGAAGCCCGCGGCGGCCACAACCACCAGGGCACAGCCGATGATGGCAACCCGGCGGCGCGTCATCAGTACCCTCCGCTGTCAATGACCGCAGAGTCAATATCCCTTGGCCACGGCACGATCGGAATCGAATGACCCGTCCATTGGACTCAGCGTAGTGTCCGCGGCGGGTATCGCGCTGAACGCCCGGAAGCGCGGCACTTTGGTGTCAATGCTCTGACTGCGTGGTCTAGGCCGTACGGTTGCGTACTTTTCCGTACGGTTACCATGCTATTGTTGCCGCCATGACGACGATCAGGGCAGAGGACGTGCGGATCCCCCTGCATGCCCGGGAGGCTGTCGCCAGGCACGAGCAGGTGACTGTCATGAACCGGGAGCGACCCGTCCTCGTCATCGTGCACCCCGACGACACCCCCGCTGTCCCTCCCCCGGCCCCCCGCGGGCGGCCGCTGCGGGAGGCACTGGGCATCCTGGCCAGCGCGGCCCTGCCCGACCCCGGCTTCGCCGACGACATGGCGGCCGTTCTCGCCGATGTGGGCCCGGTACCGGATGAGCCGTGGGCACGCTCCTAGATGCCACCGTCTTCATCGACCTCGAACGCGCCGTCCGGACCCTGCCCGCGAACAGCGCCATGACCGAGGTCAGCGCCCGCCTGGTAGCACAGCTCGGCGCTGATGAGGACGTCGCGATCGCCGCCATCACCGCGTCCGAACTGCTGCACGGCGTGCACCGCGCCACCCCGCAGCACCGGCCCCGCCGCGCGGCTTTCGTCGAAGCCGTCCTCACCGCGTTCCCGCCCGTCCCCTTCGACATGCTCACCGCCCGCGCCCACGCCCGCATCTGGGCCGAACTCGCCGGCACCGGAAAAGACGTCGGAGCCCACGACCGGATCGTCGCCGCGACCGCCATTGCCGCCGGATGGCGCGTCGGCACCGCGAACACCCGCCATTTCGATCGCATCGCCGGCCTCGACGTCATCCCGGTCACCTTCACCAGCTAATGCCAGCTCACCAGCACTCCGCTCCGGCCTTGAGGCCTGCTGGTTGAGGGCGTTTCCGGCTCAGCCCCTGGCGATGTCGGCGAACTCCTCCGTGAGCGCATCGACGCTCCGGAGGAGCGGCGTGCAGCGAAGGCGCCCGGCGATGCCTCGTGCTTCGCGGACGGCGGCGTGGGCCGCGGCGGACTGCCCGCTGCGGGCGAGGTAGGCGGCGTGGTCGAGCAGGCCCCAGGCGAGTCGGTAGGGGCTGGCGGCGCGGCGCTGGGCGGCAACGGCCTCGCTGAAGGCACGCCCGGCGTCGAGGTCGCTGGCGCCGGCCCTGGCCCGGGCGCGGGCGAGGTCGTTCTCGGCCCGCAGCAGCGGTGGCAGCCGACCGGGCGGCTGGGTGTCGAGCAGGGCGAACAGCTCGGTCAGGGTGGCGCTCCTGCCGAGTTCGGCGGCGGCACGCGCTGCAAGTGGCCAGGCCCAGCGGACCTGTTCGCGGCCGATGCCGATGGCCGGCGCGTGGGACAAGGCGCTGCAGGCGTGTGCCAGCGCGTCGGCCGGGCGGCCGAGCGCGGACGCGATGAACGCGTCGAGGAGGGCGGCCCATGCCCGGTCGTCGATCCGATCGGTGCTGAGCAGCGAGCTGTGCGCGGCGAGTATCGCGCTGGCCCGCTCGCCGTCGCCGCGGAGGGCCGCCAGCCATGCCTGCGCCCACCGGACCGATGCGTCGTCGCCGAGGCCATCGGCGTCGATCGTCGCTGTGAGGAGAGCTGCGACTTCGTCCCACTCGCCGAGCTCGAGCAGGGCAATGCTCAGGTTCCAGGCGCACCCGCCGAGATAGCGGCGGGCGCCGATCCGGCGGGCGTGCTCGGCAGCAGCCCTCGCCGCGTCCGCCGCGGCGGCCGGATCGAAGCCGCTCAGCGCCTCGGACAGGTTCCCCAGCGCGGTGCAGAGCCGCAGACCTTCGCCGGCGCGCTCAGCGAGGCGGGCAGCCTCGCGATAGGACGAGGCTGCCTCTTCCGTCCGGCTGGCATAGATCTGCGCGTTTCCCTGGGTCAGGAACAGCCAGGCGAGCAGCCCGTCGCCGACCTCGAGGCCTTCGCCCATGGCGAGCGCCTCGGCGGCGAGCCGTTCGCCGTCGTCCGGTTTCCCGTCGAAGAGCTCGAGGTTGGCCAGCCCGGCGAGCGCTATCGCAGTGTCCGCGTCGGGTTCGCCGCGGAGACCGTCGAGCGCTGCGGCGAGGTACGTCCTGGCCTGGGCGTGGCGCCCTTCCTGCAGCAGAGCACGCCCGGCAACGACCTGGACGCGTGCCGCGCTACGGGCGTCGCCGAACTCGAGGTAGCACCGCCGGGCCGCGTCGGCGTGCTCGACCGTCCGGTCGTGCTGGCCGGCGACGAAGTCGGCACCTGCGGCCCGTTCCCACAGCGCCGCGGCGCCAGCTGGCTGTCTGCCGGTGCCGCCGGCTGGGCTCCGCTCATTGCCGCGGCCGGTGAGGGCGAGCTCAGCGGCGTCGGCGAAGCTCGCGGCCGCGCGCCCTGGCGTGCCCATGCGCTGGGCACGCTCGGCGGCTCGCACCAGCATGAGGAGCGCCTGCTCGCGCGTTGCCGCGGCGTCGGAGGCGTCGGGCTCTGCGCCGAGGGCGTCGAGGTAGTGGCGGGCGATCACCTCGGCAATCTCCTCGCCGTCAGTAGCGAATGCCTGGCGCAGATGCGTCGCGACCGCGAGGTGACGTGCCTTGCGCTCCCGCCGCGAGAGGGTGTCGTAGGCGACCTGGCGGAGCAGTTCCTGCGAGAAGCGGTAGTCACCGCGCTGGGGCGAGCGCAGGTCGGCGGAAACCTGGAGCACATTGCGCCGGACCAGCTCGCCCAATGAGGCACGGACCTCGCTCGCCTCGCGCCCTGAAACGGCGATCAGCGCTTCCGGCGGAAAGGCCGAGCCGAGCACCGAGGCCACGCCGACGAGGCGCCGTGCCGACGGGCCGAGAGCGTCGAGGCGGGCGGCCAGCAGGGCGTGCAGGCTGTCGGGCACCGTGAGCTGGTCGAGGTCGCCAGTCAGGTGATAACCGCCTTGCTCATTAACCACGACGACGCCGGCATCGATCAGCGACAGGAGCATCTCGACGGCGAACAGCGGGATCCCCTGCGCCCTTGAGGTGATCATCTGGAGCGCCGGGCCGGGCATGTCCGGCACCAGCGCGTCGATCAGCTGGCCCATCGAGGCCCGATCGAGCGGATCGAGCGAGATCATCCAGCGGTTCCGCCCGGCTCCGAAACCCGGTCTTCGCTCGCTGAGTTCAGCGCGGGCAAGTACCAGGACGAACACCGGCAAGTCGCGGATCCAGTCGATGAGGTGGTCCAGGAAGTCGAGCAGGTTCTCGTCGGCATGCTGGGCGTTCTCGATCAGCAGCACCACCGGGGACGCCGCCGCCATGCGCTCGATGAAAAGCCGCCAGCCCGCAAACAGCTCCTCCCGGGAAAGGGTCGTACCGCGCTCGCCAGGGGTCTCGGCGGCCAGCAGACGCGCCAGGCGCGCCCCGACATAGTCCCGGTCTCGCTCGGCGACGAACTGCGCCACGCCCGCCTTGAGCTTGGCGCCCGCGACGTCGATGGGGTCATCCTCGGCGATGCCGAGGCGCTGCCGGATAATCTCCGCAAGCGGCCAGAAGGCGACGCCCTCGCCATACGACAGGCAGCGTCCACGGTGCCACAGCACCGTGTCGGCGACCCCGTCGGCATACTTCTCAAATTCCCAGCCGAGGCGGGACTTGCCGACGCCGGCCGGACCGCAGATCACTACCAGGCGCGGGCTTCGCCGCTCGACCGTCACGTGGAAGAGCTCTTTCAGGGCATGCAGCTCCATGTCACGGCCGATCAGCGGGGCCTCAGGGCCTTCAGGGCGCTGACGGCCGCCCACGCCGGAAATCACGCGCACAGCCCTGAAGAGCTGCTCGGGCGCGGACTTGCCCTTCAGCGCGTGGCTCCCCGCGTCGTCGAAGGCGATGGCACTCGCAGAGAGCCGCCTGGTCGCAGCGTCGACGTAGCAGCACCCCGGCAGTGCCGTGGCCTGTATGCGCGCCGCGGCGTTGACGCGGTCGCCAGTGACAAGCCCTTCTCCGGGCCGCTCGACTGTCGCAACGCTGCCCGTCGCCACGCCAGCTCGCGCCGCGAGCTCGACGCTGGCAGAGCTGCCGTACGCAGAAACCGCCGAGACGAGCTCCAGCCCGGCGCGCACCGCCCGCTCCGCGTCGTCCTCCAGCGTCACCGGCGCGCCCCAGACCGCCATCACGGCGTCACCGATGAATTTCTCGACTACCCCTCCGTATCGTGCGACTACCGCCTTGGCCAGCGTGAAGTACCCGGACAGCACCTCCCGCACGTCTTCGGGGTCGCGCAGCTCCGCAAAAGGCGTAAAGCCGACGAGGTCGCAGAAGAGCACCGACACCTGGCGCCGCTCGGGCCAGGGCCGCTCTGGCTCGAGCCGAGCCACCTCCGGGACCGCTGTCACAGGGGTTCCCGGCGCTGCGGCGCGAGCGCCTAGCGGTGCCCCGCAACCGCCGCAGAAGGGCCTTCCCGTCTCGACCAGATCTCCGCAAGCGGAGCACGTGGCCGGAAGAGGAGCGCCGCAGTCTCCGCAGAAGCGCTTTCCTGGCGCATTCCCCGCCCCGCATGCCAGGCACCCCAACATCGGCCCATGCTAACGGGCCGGGCGGTGCACGGGAGCGCCATGCGCCGTCCGCTCGCGCGCCGAGTGCAGCGTTCGGCCAGCCCCGGCAGCTCCGGAGGCCTGCGCATTCCGCTGCGCCGCGTGAGGGCGGGTTGTCAGCTGCCACCCTTGGGCGCGGAATCCCAGAGTTCCTGGACGGACGGATAGATCAGCTCCTGGTCCCGCGACAGCGACGCTTTGATGGACCGGGTCCGCTCGCCGACGAGTACCTCTGCCTGGCCTGCCTCGACGGCGTCGAAAGCCTGCCGGGCGACCGTTTCCGGGCTGATCTTGGGCGCGTCGACCATCGCCGCCATGTCGGTGTCGATGAATCCGGCATGCACCGCGACGACCAGAGTGCCCTGATGATGCAATTCGAGCCGGATGCCATTGGTCAGCGACCATTCGGCCGCCTTCGATGCCCCGTAGGAAGCGTTCATCGGGTTTGTATAGAAACTGGTGACCGACAGCATGTTGACGACGGCTCCCCCGCCGCTGGCCCCGAGTACCGGCGCGAACGCGCGGCACATGCTCAGCGTGCCGAAGTAGTTGGTCTCCATCTCGCGCCTGGCGCCGTCCATACTCGGAGCGCCCAGGAAGGTACTGGACGTCATCACTCCGGCGTTGTTGACCAGCAGGGTGACGTCGGAGCACTCCGCTGCGACCTGAGCGACCCGGTCCGCATCGGTGATATCCAGCGCGACCGGCGTCACGCCGGGCTCGGTAACCGCGGCGCCGTCGCGGGCGGCTCCGTAGACCTTCGCCGCGCCCCGCCTGAGCAGGTCGCGGGCAAACACCCGGCCGAGGCCTCGGTTGGCGCCGGTGACCAGGGCAACCGATCCGTCAATCTGCATGCTTCTCCTCAGGTCGCGGCTGCTGGCCAGGTTAGTCGCGGCTTGCTGGCCAGGTTAGCTGTGCTCACTGCCCGAACTAGCGGAGGCCGTGATCACCTGGCCCCGTAGTCCGGCACAGCACACGCTGTCGTGCAGGCGGCGAACTCGGCGCGGTGCGCCGAGCGGCGTGAAGCCAGCCCGGAGGTCAGGCTTGCGCTCGCTTGTGGCCGGTTCGGTAGTCGCTGGCTACCGGCAGAGCAGGCTCAGCGGTCACGCCCCTTGTATCGAGCGTCGCGGTCGTGGTCAGCCGAGCGTGATGAACTCGAGCTGGATGTTATCCGGGTCCCGGAACACCACCGTGGAGTAGGCCAAGGGTTGCTGCTCATCCCTGATACCGGTGTGCTGGATGCCGAGCTCATCGAGCTTGGCCGCCCAGGCCGCCAGCTCATCGCGGGTGGCCACGCCGAAGGACAAGTGGTCCAGCCCCGTGCGGCACTCATCGAATGCTTCCCCGCGATTGGCCTGGTGGAAGTCCAGTCCAATCCCTATGCCTAAGCGCGGATCGAGGAGCATTACACCGTAGCCGGTTTCCTCCTGGCCGTAGTGCCGGAAGGTGAACGGTATCCGGTCCATCCCGAACAGCCGCTGGTACCACGCCACGCTCGCCTCGACGTCGGTGACCGTCGCAGAGACATGATGGATACCGGTAATCCTGGGTACTGCGCCCTCCGTCATGCCCGCCTCCCAATGGCCTGGTACATATCCCGACCTAAGCGAACACTATCGGCAAAAATGTCCGCCGGTAAGAACGGCGCTCTCCAGGAATTCTCCGCCAGGACTTCAGCGGCAGCCAACGCCAGCCGAGCGCATCGGCTGGCCGTGACGTGGACCCGGGCGGCGCGCCGGCTCAGCCGGGCTGCGCCGGTTCAGCCGGGCGGTTGGCGGACGCCGGAGGGACGGAACGCCGGGGCGATCTGGAGAGGTACTTCGCCCCAGCGCCGGGCCAGTTCTGCTCGCAGTCGCGTGGCAAACTCGGCGAGCGCTGGCAGCGCGACGGCGTTCCTGGCGTTGCCGAGCCGGTGCAGGATCACCGCCCGGCGGGTCGGCAGCCCCGCGGCCGCGTCATGGAGCGGCCGGTCCTCGCCCAGCGCTGCCCCGAGGAACCAGGACACCGACACGAACGCCCAGCCGGTCGCGGCGAGCGCGACATCCTGCTCGTCACACAAGCCCGTCAGCGCCGACACGGCTCCCGTGACGAGTCCCGGCATCGCCGATTCAGGAACCGTCCCGCCAGAGCGGGCCGCGAGCTCAGCCCCGAAGGCATCCGGGAACATCTTCACGATCAGCATCTCCGGCCGCGCGTCGCCGGGCCTGACCACGCGCACCCGTAGCACCTCAGACCGCTTTGTCCGGCGCAACATCCCGGCCTTCTCGATGCGCACGCCGGGCAGCAGCGCCGCGGCGGCGCTGAGCGCATCTCCCACGAACGCCCCCTCCCGCCCGGCCGCTCCCGGGATCGGCTCCCGTCAGCTGGCACTGCGCCCATCCTGGTGAATCATGACCTAGTGCGAGTGACGGTGCTGGGCGCGGGGATCACCGGGTTGACCACCGCGGTGAGATTGCTCGATGCCGGCTGCGAGGTGCACGTGGTGACCGCATCGCCGATCGAGGCGACGACGTCGTACCTCGCCGCGGTCCGGTCGGCGAGCCGGCACATGCCGTTTACAGTGGGCGTATGCCTTCTCCACGGCGGGCGGGAGTTTATGTTTCCGGGCACGAACCGCATCGGCGCCCGCAGGGAGCCCAGTCGTGCGGCGTGGACCCCGAACGTTATGACCGGACCCGGCCCCCCTATCCCGGCGCCCTGGTGGAGCGGATCATCGCCACCAGCCCCGGAACAG
>JBEKFH010000098.1:0-12845 GCA_050013415.1 Streptosporangiaceae bacterium
CCGCGATAGCGGGCGCTGCCGTCACGCCAGGCCGCCGGGCCTGCGTCACGGCCGGCCGGGCCGCGCTGCTCCTGCCAGTACGGCCCGGCAAAGTCTCGATTACTCAAGCGTCCTCGCTGGTCGGGGGAATAAGCGGTCGCGGGCGAGCAGCGTTACTGACGGGACTCACGGTACCCGGCAGATGCAGTCCTCCCGGCGGGTTAGGCAGGTTAGGCGGGTTCCGCCCGCGCCGTCTGGAGTGGCCGCTCGGTGCTGCCGCGAGGTGAGTGACCAGCCGGCTCACTCACCGGCCCGGGCACGCCGACCACGCCGGGTCTGCTGCTCGCCCGTGCCGAGTACATACGACGACGCGAGATGATTCCAGGCACAACTCTGACAGACCTCAACCACGTAGACCCGGAACTCGCCGTATTCCGTCGCCATTTCCGCCAGTTCCGGTCCCTGCTTTACCCGTCCCTCGTACCGCCCGAGCTCGTCGCCGTAGACATAGGTGACGTGGGTGAGCCTGGCCTTCCGGCAGATGGGGCAGGCGGTGTCGGTGGGCTCCCCGTGGAACTTGGCGGCCCGCAGCAGGTACGGATGGGCATCGCAGACATCGGTGACCGTGACGCGGCCCGCGAACACGGACGCGAGCGTCGCGCGCCGTGCGAGACCGTAGTCGACGACCGATCGCCTCATCCCGACAGATTACGACGGAACTTCGCCCAGGCCGAGCCCGGGTGACCGCAGAGTTGCGTCCTGCCACCACAGCACATATCTTTGCGATGTATCGAGCCGATACATCGGAGCGAGACATCAGGCATCAGGGCGCACACGGCACGCGGACGGCGGGCACGCGGATGTTTTCCCTGAGCGCGACACGGCACGCGAGACGGAGGTGGACAGGAGCGTGAGCAGCCAGCGTTCGGGCGTGCTTGAACTCGCCGTGCTCGGGCTCCTGCACGAGACTCCCATGCACGGCTACGAGCTGCGCAAGCGCCTCAACGCCGTGCTCGGCGCCTTCCGCGCCTTCGGTTACGGCTCGCTGTATCCCTGCCTCAAGGGCCTGCTGGCCAGCGGGCTGATCGCCGAGGAGACGATCGCCAGCGCGCCGAAGCCGCTGGCCGGGCGCCGGTCGAAGATCGTGTACCGGCTGACGGCCGACGGCAAGGAGCGCTTGCAGGACCTGCTCTCCCAGGCAGGGCCCGCGGCGTGGGAGGACGACGGGTTCGGCGTGCACTTCGCCTTCTTCGGCCAGACCCGGGCGGACATCAGGCTGCGGATCCTGGAAGGCCGCCGCTCCCGGCTGGAGGAAAGGCTGGAGAGCGTCCGCGCGGCCGTGTCCAGGACGCGGGAGCGGCTGGACAGCTACACCCTGGAGCTGCAACGCCACGGCCTGGAGTCGGTCGAGCGGGAAGTGCGCTGGCTTAACGAGCTGATCGCCTCGGAGCGGCAGTCGGATTCCGAGTCCGGAGGCAGCACCGGGGGTCCTACAGAAGACGACACGGCAGGCACGGCTGGCTGACGCCAGCATGATGCCGCCGGTGAGCGGCAGGAGATAAGGAGCAGTCCTCATGGGTTCGGTACGGGTAGCCATTGTTGGCGTCGGAAACTGCGCGAGTTCCCTTGTCCAGGGCGTCGAGTACTACAAGGACGCCGACCCGGTGAGCCGGGTGCCCGGCCTGATGCACGTCCGATTCGGTCCCTATCACGTCAGCGACATCGAGTTTGTCGCCGCATTCGATGTTGATGCCAAGAAGGTCGGCCGCGACATCGCCGAGGCGATCGTTGCCAGCGAGAACAACACCATCAAGATCTGCGACGTGCCGCCGACTGGCGTCACGGTGCAGCGCGGCCCGACGATGGACGGGCTGGGCGACTACTACCAGGAGATCATCACCGAGTCCGATGACCAGCCGGTGGACGTTGCCCAGGCGCTCCGGGACGCAGGCGCCGACGTGCTGGTGTCCTACCTGCCGGTGGGCTCCGAGGACGCCGACCGCTACTACGCCCAGTGCGCCATTGACGCCGGCGTCGCTTTCGTCAACGCGCTGCCGGTATTCATTGCCTCCGATCCGGCCTGGGCACGGAAGTTCACCGAGGCCGGGGTGCCGATCGTCGGGGACGACATCAAGTCGCAGGTGGGCGCGACGATCACGCACCGGGTGCTGGCCAGGCTGTTCGAGGACCGCGGCGTCGAGCTGCTGCGCACGTACCAGCTCAACTTCGGCGGCAACATGGACTTCATGAACATGCTGGAGCGCAAGCGGCTGATGTCCAAGAAGATCTCGAAAACCCAGTCGGTCACCTCGCAGATCCCGCACGAGATGGAGAAGGCGGCCGTGCACATCGGCCCGTCGGACTACGTTCCCTGGCTGGACGACAGGAAGTTTGCCTATGTCCGGCTGGAGGGCCGCGCTTTCGGCGACGTGCCGCTCAGCCTTGAGTACAAGCTCGAAGTCTGGGACTCGCCGAACTCGGCCGGGGTGATCATCGACGCGGTCCGCGCCGCCAAGATCGCCAGCGACCGCGGCATCGGCGGGCCGATCCTGTCGGCGTCGTCGTACTTCATGAAGTCCCCGCCGCAGCAGTACGACGACGACACCGCCCGTGACCTGGTGGAGAAGTTCATCCGCGGCGAGGTCGAGCGCTGAAGCCGGGCGCGGGCCCGCCCGCACGCCGCAATGCCCGGGACCTCAGGCGTCCCGGGCATTCGCAGGCCGGCCGCGCCGGCGGCGGATGGCCCCGGGCCGGGCCGGCCGTACGCTGAGAGCGTGCCACTCCTGGCGGGCCGCCGCGGCAAGCCGGCCGGACCGGCCAGGCGGCCGCATTTCGCAGCCGATCTGCGCACCGTCCTGGCCGAGCGGAACTTCCGGCGGCTGTTCGCGACCCGGCTGATCTCGCAGACCGGCGATGGCGTGTTCACCGCCGGGCTGGGCACCTACGTGTTCTTCAACGCCGCGACCTTCCCGAGCCCGGCGAAGGCGGCGGTGGCCTTCGCTGTGCTGTACGGGCCGTACTCGCTGATCGGCCCGTTCGCCGGGGTGTTCATTGACCGCTGGTCGCGGCGCCAGATCCTGGTCCGGTCGGCCCTCCTGCGCGCCGTCTTCGTCGCGCTGACCGCGGCGCTGATGGCCTCGGGCAGCCTCGGCGCGCCGCTCTACGTCGCCGTCCTGCTCGTGCTGGGCGTGAACAGGTTCTTCCTGTCCTCGCTGTCGGCGGCGCTGCCGCACGTGGTCGCCGCCGACAAGCTGGTAATGGCCAACTCGGTGTCACCGACGGCCGGAGGCATCATGGCGGCGCTCGGCGGGATCGTCGCCCTCGGCGTGAACGCGGCCACCGGCGACAGCGAGGGCGGCGCGGCCGTCACCCTGCTGATCGCGGGCGGCTGCTACGTGACCGCCAGCCTGGTCGCCGCCACCATGCACCGGGATCTGCTCGGCCCGCAGCGCGATCCTGGCCAGCCGCCGCCGGGGCGGCTGCTCGGCGAGCTCGCCGCGGTCACGGCCGGCCTGGCGGCGGGCGCGCGCTACGTGCTGCGCCGCCGCGCGCCGACCGCCGCGCTCTTCGCCACCGGGGCCAACCGCTTCCTGTACGGGATCTTGTTCCTGATGTCGATCCTGCTGTACCGGAACTACTTCTACGCCTCCAGCCCCACCGTGGCCGAGGGGCATTACGCAGTGCTGGCCGCAGTCTCGGCCGCCGGCTACGGCTGCGCGGCGCTGGTGACCCCGGCGGTGACCAGGCGGCTCGCCAAGCCGGCCTGGATCGCGCTGCTGCTCGCCGCCAGCGCCGTGGTGACAGGCGCGCTGGGCGAGAGCTTCGATCAGGTCGCTTACCTGCTCATCGGCTTCTTCCTCGGCCTGACCGGGCAGGGCGTGGCGATCTGCGCGACCACCATCGTGCAGGAGGAGGTGCACGACGCGTACCGCGGCCGGGTGTTCTCCTACTACGACATGATTTTCAATATCCCGTTCGTGGCCGGGGCCGCGCTGAGTGCGGTCTTCATGCCGCTCACCGGCAGGTCGACGGCCATCATCGGGCTGGTGGCTGCCGGGTACGCACTCGCCAGCGCGGGCTACTGGCTGCTTGGCCGTCAGTCCTCCGCCGGCGGCGAGGCAGGGATGTCGATCCCTTCGCCCGCGGCCCAGCGCAGCAGTTCCTGAGCGGCCTGCTGCGGGCCGAGCGGGCCGCGGTCCAGGCGCAGCTCCAGCAGGTGGGCCAAGGCCCCGCCGACCAGCGGCCCAGGCCCGATGCCCAGGATGCGCATGATCTCGGTGCCGTCAAGGTCCGGCCGCAGCCTCGCCAGCTCCTCCTGCCCGGCGAGCACCGCGATGCGCTTCTCCAGGTCGTCGTAGGACCGGGCCAGCCGCTGGGCCTTGGCCTTGTTCCTGGTCGTGCAGTCGGCCCTGGTCAGCGCGTGCAGCCGGGTGAGCAGCGGGCCCGCGTCCGTGACGTACCTGCGGACCGCCGAGTCCGTCCACTCGCCCGACCCGTAGCCGTGGAACCTCAGGTGCAGCCAGATCAGCCGGGACACGTCCGCCACCACGTCCTTCGGGAACCGCAGCGCGGTCAGCCGGGACCTGGCCAGCTGGGCGCCGACCACCTCGTGGTGATGGAACGCGACCCGGCCGTCCGGCAGCAGCGACCGGGTGGCCGGCTTGCCGATGTCGTGCAGCAGCGCGGCCAGCCGCAGCACGAGGTCGGGCTGCAGGCCGTACCGCTCCTCCAGCTCGATGGCCTGCCCGAGCACCGTGAGCGAGTGCTGGTAGACGTCCTTGTGCCGGTAGTGCTCGTCGGCCTCCAGGCGGAGCCTGGGCACCTCGGGGAGTACCTGCTCCGCCACGCCGGTGTCGACGAGCATCGCGACGCCGCGCGCGGGGCCCCCGGGCAGCGCGGCCAGCATGAGCCTGGCCAGCTCGGCGGAGATCCGCTCCGCGGAGACGATCGCCAGCCTGGGCGCGAGTTCCGTCATGGCGGCGCGGAGTTCCGGCGTCGCCGAGAATCCCAGCTGGGCCGCGAACCTGGCGGCGCGCAGCATCCGCAGCGGATCGTCGGCCAGCGAGTCCTGCGGCCTGCCCGGCGTCCTGAGCACGTGGTCCCGCAGGTCGCCAAGCCCGCCGAACAGGTCCACGAACTCATACGACGGCAGCCGCGCCGCCATTGCGTTGATGGTGAAATCACGGCGCGCAAGGTCACCGCCCAGCGAGGTGCCGTAGGTCACCGCCGGCTTGCGGGACTCCGGCACGTAGTGCTCGCTCCGGTAGGTCGTTATCTCGACGAGCACGTCCCCTTTCCGCAGCCCCACGGTGCCGTAGGCGATCCCGGCCGCCCAGGTGGCGTCGGCCCAGGCCTCGGTGATCTCCAGCACGCGCTCCGGCCGGGCGTCGGTGGTGAGATCGAGGTCACGCGGGGGCCTGCCGAGAAAGGCGTCCCGCACCGGGCCGCCGACCAGGGCGAGCTCGTGACCGCGCCGGGCGAAGAGACGGCCGAGCTCGGCGGCGGCTGGCGACGCGGCGGCGAGCAGCTGCGCGGCGGCTTTGCGCTGCTGCGGTGACGGGGAACCTGGCACGGGATTTGAGGGTAGGTGCTGCGCGTAAGCTTGGGAAACCCGGGGAGCCCGGAGGAACCCGTGACGGACGTTCGAAGGACGTTCTCGGCCAGCGCCCATAGCATTTGCGCATGTCCCGCCCGTGCTCGTGCCGTCTTTTCGCGCGCCACCGGCGGGCGCGGCGCTGGCGGCGTGACGCGCCACCCGGGACCGCGTTCGGAGCGCAGGTGAGCCGGCTGGCCCGGGTCGCGCTGGCGATGGCGGTCAGCTCGGCGGCGCTGGCGCTCGCCGTGGCGGGCCCCGCGGCCGGTGCCGTGGCGGGCGGGGGGCAGGGCAGCGGGCAGGGCAGCGGGCTGCCGGTCGCGCTGGCGATCACCGCCATCAGCCCGGGCTATGCCACGCCGGGCACGCCGGTGCTGGTCTCCGGATCGGTGACCAACACGTCCGGCGCCCCGATCTCCGGCCTCACCGTTCAGCTCCGGTCCTCCCGGACGCCCATCGCCAACCGGGACGGCCTCCAGCTCTACGCGGACGGCGTGACCGTGACGGATTCCCCCGTGCCGGGCGCGGTCACCACCATCACCGCGAAGCTGGCCCCGCACGCCACCGCCACCTGGCAGATAGCGCTGCGGGCCAGCCAGCTGCACGTGACCGATTTCGGGGTTTACCCGCTGGCCGCCGAGGCCGACAACGCGGCCGGCGCTGCCCTGGTGACCAGCCGCACCTTCCTGCCGTTCTGGCCAGGCAGGCAGGCACTCGACCCGGTGCGCCAGGACATCGCGTGGATCTGGCCGCTGATCGGCCAGCCGCAGCAGTCCGCGTGCCCTGGCCTGCGTACCAGCAGCCTGGCGGCCAGCCTGGCACCTGGCGGCCGGCTGGCCGGGCTGCTGGCGGCAGGTCGCGAGTACGCCGCCAGAGCCCAGCTGACCTGGGCGATCGATCCCGCCCTGCTGGCCAGCGCGCAGACCATGACCGCGACGTATCAGGTCGGCGGGACGGCGACCTGCACCGGCCAGCGCACCAGGCCCGCCAGCTCCGCGGCACGGGCCTGGCTGGCCGGCCTGCGGTCAGCCACGGCCGGCCAGCCGGTCTTCGTCACCCCGTTCGCGGACGTCGACGTGGCGGCGCTGAGCCACCGGGGCCTGAACGGCGACCTTGCCAACGCGCTGCGCCTCGGCCGCGTGACGGCGAGTGAGATCCTGCACCGGAGCTTCAGCCCGTCCGCCGGCGAGACAGCCGGCGGAAGCGACTCAGGGCAGCTCAACGGGCTGGCGTGGCCGGCTGACGGGATCGCCAACTACGGCGTCCTGAACAGCCTCGCGGTCAGCGGGATCACTACCGTCGTGCTCGACAGCGCGACGATGCCGCCAGTTCCCAGCCAGAATTTCACCCCGAGCGCGGTCACCACGACCCCGTCCGGGGTCGGGCCGCGGATGCACGTGCTGCTGTCCGACGACACGATCACCCGGGTGCTCGGCACTGCGAACCATGGCACGGCACCGCCGGGCACGTCCTTCGCGGTCGCGCAGCGCTTCCTCGCCGAGACCGCCATGATTGCCGCCGAGCGGCCGGAACTGGCGCGCAGCGTGGTTATCGCCCCGCCGCGGCGCTGGGATCCGCCGGCCGGCCTGGCCAGCGACCTGCTCGCCGAGACCGTCACGGCGCCGTGGATCCGGCCGGTGAGCCTGCCGCGCATCGCCGCCGCGGGCCCTGGCGCGGGACAGGTGAGCCGCCAGCTGCTGCAGGTGACGAGCAGCGCCGAGCTGGGCCGCGGACTGCTGGCGAGGGCACGGCAGCTGGATCGCAGTGCCGCGCTGCTGCAGAGCATCCGGCTGCGGCCGGACCCGGAGCTGAGCCCCGCGATCATGGCCGCGGAGTCGTCGGCCTGGCGCGGCCGGACGCGGGCCCGGAAGGCACGCGAACTGCTGGACCGGATCTCCGGCTACCTGTCCAGCCAGCAGCGGTCGGTCGTGATCATCGGGCCGGACCGGGTGACCCTGGGCGGCCTGTCGGGCACGCTGCCGGTCTCCATCTCCAACGGCCTGCGCTACGCGGTGCGGGTCCGGCTTGCCGTGACCGTGCCCGGTGGCGGGCGCCTCTCCGTCGGCGTGCCGCCGGGCCCGGTGGTCGTGCCCGCCAGGTCCGACGTGACGCTCAAGCTGCACGTCCGCGCCGCGGCCGTGGGGTCGACCACCATGGGCCTGAGCCTGGTCACGCCGGAGGGCGCCCCGCTGCCCGGCTCGCCGGTCTCGCTGACCGTGCAGGCGACCCACTTCGGCACCCTCGCGCTGGTGATCATCAGCGCTGCACTCGGCGTTTTCGTGCTGACCTCGATCCGGCGGGCGTTCATCCGCGAACCGGGTGACCCGCCGCGGCCCGGCGCGGGCGGCGCGGGGCCTGGCGGCGCGGGGCCCGGCAGTGCGGAGCCGGGCAAGGAGGAGCCCGGCGGAGGGCCACCCGGCGGGGCGGGCCGCGGCGGGGCGGACAGCCCGGATCGGCCCGGGCTGGCCAGCGGAGCCGATAACGTCGTGACTGACCACGGTGATGACAAGGATCAACCGGAGGACCCGGATGAGTACGCCAGCCCCCCCGGCAGGACCGAGCGCCGCTGACAGCGGCGGCGGCCCGGCTGGCGGCGGCAGCCCAGGCGGCGGCCAGGGCGGCTCGGTACTGGCGGGGTCCCGGCTGCGGGCACCGGATCCGTACGCGGCGGATCCGTACGCGGCGGATCCGTACGCCGATGATCCGGCAGACACCGCGGACCTGGCGGCCGTGACCGGCCCGGTGACCGGCGGCCCTGCGCCCGGCTCGCCGCCCGATGACGACGCGAGCCTCGTCCGGTCCAGCGGGATCATGGCCGTCGGCACGCTCGCCTCGCGGGTGACCGGGTTCCTCCGCACCGCCGTGCTGGTCTACGCGGTCGGCACGCACGATCTCGGGAACGCCTACAACATCGCCAACACGCTGCCGAACGCGGTGTACAACCTGATGCTGGGCGGCATCCTCACCAGCGTCGTTGTGCCTCTCCTGGTGAACGCGGCGAAACGGGAGACCGATCGCGGCGAAGCCTACGACCAGCGGATATTCACCCTGGGCGTGTTCGCGCTCGCCGCCATCACCGTGGTCGCCACGGCGGCGGCCGCCCCGCTGGTCGACCTGTACGGGCGGAACATCGGCAGCGCCTCGACCCATCACCTCATGGTGATTTTCGCGTACTTCTTCATCCCGCAGATTTTCTTCTACGGGGTGAGCTCGCTCGCGGGGGCCATCCTGAACGCGCGCGGGCGGTTCGGCGCGCCGATGTGGACGCCGGTGATCAACAACGTCGTGGTGATCGCGATCGGCGTCGCGTTCATGGTCACCGCGGGCCTTGATCAGACACCCGGCACCATCTCGCCGGGCGCCGTGCGGCTGCTCGGCATCGGGACGACCCTCGGCATCATCGCCCAGACGGCAGCGCTGGTGCCGGCGCTGCGCACGGTCGGGTTCCGCTGGCGCCCCCGGTTCGATTTCCGGCGCTCCGAGGTATCGGAGATCGGCCGGATGGGCGGCTGGATGTTCGGATACGTGATCACCACGCAGGTCGCGTTCCTCGTCACCACCATCGTGGCCAACCAGGCCGGCGCCCGGGTCTCCCAGGCCGACGCCGGCGCAGGCTTCGCGGCCTACAGCAACGCCTGGCAGCTGTTCCAGATGCCGTACGCGATCGTCGGCATCTCGGTGATCACGGCGATGCTGCCGAGGATGAGCGCGCACGCGGCCGAGCGCCGTTACGGCCTGGTCACCGGCGACTTCTCGACCGCCGCGCGGCTCGCTTCGGTCATCGTGGTGCCCGCTGCCCTCGTGCTGGCGGTGCTCGGGCCGCCGCTCGCGGAGGGCCTGCTCGGGTACGGCAGTACCTCGGCCGCCGACGCGCGCTACCTCGGCGAGGTGTTCGCCGTGTTCTCCGTCGGCCTGCTCCCCTACATGATGTTCCAGCTGATGCTCAGGGTGTTCTACGCGATGCACGACAGCCGGACGCCCGCGCTGATCGGGGCACTCACCATGGCCGTCAATATCGGCGCCAACCTGCTGGCGCTGGCCGTCCTGCCGGCTGATCATGTCGTCGCAGGCCTGGGGGCGGGTTTCGGGGCCGCGAACCTGGTCGGCGCGGTAATCGGTTGGCGGATCCTGAGCAGGCGGACCGGCGGGCTTGACGGCCACCGGATCGCCGGGAGCCTGACCCGGATGCACCTGGCGGCCATCCCGTGCGTCATCTTCGCCATCGCCGTCTCCGTCATGGTCGGCGCGGTGCTCCCGGCCGGGACGGTACCGGCCCTGATCACCGTGGCCCTCGGCGGCAGCGGCGCGCTGCTGCTGTACGTGCTGTTCGCCAAGGCACTCGGGGTGACCGAGCTGACCGATCTCAGCTCGACGGTCGGCGCGCGGCTGCGCCGCTGACCGACGTCTCCCGGAGGTAACGGTTTGCGATGGTGGGGCGCGCGAGCCGCCGGAGCGCCAGCCGCCCCTTAGCATGTTGTCCAGCACGCTAGTTTCCCCCCGCCCGGCTGACCGCACGGGGCTCGGAAGGAGGTCGAGCGCCAGCCCGCTCTTGATGGGACGAAATGAGTACCTTCATCTCTGAACCGGGAACCCGGCTCGGCGGCCGCTACCGGCTCGAGGACCGGATCGCCGCGGCTGGCGGCTGGGCTGCGTGGAAAGCGATCGACGAGATCCTGGCGCGGGCGGTCACCGTCTTCACCTTCGCGCCCGGCTTTCCGCGGGTCACCGAGGTGGTGACGGCGGCGCGGGCCGCCAGCCGGCTGACCGACGCGCGGCTGACCCAGGTGTTCGACGTCGAGGACGACTGGAATCGCGCCTACATCGTGATGGAATGGGCGGCCGGGGACCCGCTGGACGATCTTCTCGCGGCCGGCCCGCTGGACCCCGCGCGGGGAGCGCGGATCGTGGCCGAGGCGGCGGCCGCGCTCTCGGTGGCCCATGACGCAGGCCTGGCCCACCTCTGCCTGGTGCCCGGATCGCTCCGCTGGACGCCAGGAGGCGGGGTGAAGGTCGTCGGCCTTGGCATTGACGCCGCGCTGGCCGGCATAACCTCTGATGATCCTGCGCTCGCCGACACCCGCGGGCTGGCGAGACTGCTCTACGCGGCGCTGACTGGTCACTGGCCAGGCCCGGACAGCCCCGACCTGCCGCCGGCACCGGTGGCGGACGGGCTGCCGCGAAGCCCGCGGCAGGTCAGGGCCGGAGTTCCGGCCGCGCTTGACGACATCACCTGCCGGGCGCTGTTCCAGCAGGAGCGGCGCGGCGGCAGGGCGCTGACCAGCCCCGGGCAGCTGGCCGGCGCGCTGTCGGCCGCGATTCCGCCCGTCCCGCCGCCCCAGGCCGTCCCGCAGCGGACGTCATCGCGGCCCAGGGAGTTCAGCGAGACCGGCCCCCTGGCGGCGAGGACCAGCGGGTACTGGCCGCCCGAGGAGCCCCCGGCAGACCAGCGCGGACGCCCGCGCGGACCCGGGCGCGGCAGCCGTGCGCCAATCTCCAGGACCAAGGCTGGCCTGGTCGTGGCCGCCGGGCTGGTGGTCGTGGCGGCAGCGATAACGGGCGCGCTGGCATTCCGGCCGGGCCATCACCCCTCCACCCCGGCGGGCGGCCACAGCGCGTCACCCAGCCAGTCCTCGGCCGCGGCGGCCGGCATCCTGCGGCCGGCCAGCGCGCGCGGACTCGATGAGACCAGCGCGGACGCGGGAATGGCGATCGACACAAACCCCCGCACGGCCTGGCAGACGCAGTACTACAAGGGCAATCCGGTCTTCGGCGGCCTGAAGAAGGGCTCGGGACTGCTCCTCGACATGGGTCACCCCGTACGGCTGAGTTCCGTGAAGGTGACGTTCGGGCCGACATCCGGCGCCGACGTGGCGATCAAGATCGGGAACAATGGCAGCACCGACGCCGGGTTCACGACCGTTGCCAGCGCGGACGACCTGCCGGGCGGCTCGCACACCTTCGTGTCATCCTCGGCCGCGACGGGGCGGTACGTGCTGATCTGGTTCACCCGGCTGCCGCCAGAGGCGGGCGGGCCTTCGAGCAACTACCAGGCCGAGATTTTCAGCATCATCGTCAGGGGCTCGGGCTGATCGTCATGGGCTCCGGATGAGTGGCGCCAGCGGCTCGGGCTGACCGGTACCAGCGGCGGGCGTGGCTGGAACTACCGGACGATCCGGGCCCAGGCCGCGGGGGCGGTGACCGCGAGGCGGTGACCCCGCCGGGGACGACGGGAGGACGGCGACGGAACCGCACCAGGCAGGCGCACCCCGGGCGGCAGGCCCAGGGTCGGCGCGGCGCGGCGCGGATGACGCGCAGCCGCCCGATGCTGAGCTGCTGAAGCGGCATGTGGCGGGTGACGCTGACGCCTTCGGCCAGTTGTTCCTGCGCCACCGCGACCGGCTGTGGGCCATCGCGATCCGGACCTTGTCGGACCCGGACGAGGCCGCTGACGCGCTGCAGGATGCGATGATCTCGGCGTTCCGGCGGGCCGACGGGTTCCGCGGCGACTCGGCCGTCACGACCTGGCTGCACCGGATCGTGGTCAACGCCTGCCTCGACCGGATGCGGCGCACGGCCGCGCGACCCGTGTCCAGCGGCGCGGACGAGGCTGCCCTGGACAGCCTGGCCATGGGGCACGCCATCGGTGATCCGTCAGCGGCCAGTGACACCACGATCGACGTCATGGCGGCGCTGCGGACGCTGCCACCCGGCCAGCAGGCGGTCCTTGTCCTCGTGGACATGCTCGGTTACCCGGTAGCCGATGCCGCGGCGATCCTGGGAATCTCGGCGGGCACGGTCAAGAGCCGCTGCGCCCGGGGCCGGGCGCGGCTGCTGCCGCATCTCGCGCACTTGCGCCAGGGCGGCCCGGTGACTGGCCCGGTGGCCAGTCCACAGCCAGGGAACCGATCGGCCGCCGGAAACGTCTCACCTGCGCGGGGAGGAGGTGACGACCGGTCATGACGCGACATGTCGGGGCAGCGGCACTCGCCAGGTATCGCGAGGGAGATCTCCGCCGCCGCAGGCTCTCGCGTATCCAGGCGCACCTGGCCGGCTGTGCCCGCTGCGCGGCCCTTGACCAGGACCTGGCCAGGGTGACCGCGCTACTGGCCAGCGCGCCAGCGCCTGCGATGCCGCCCCAGGTCACCGACCGGATCCAGGCGGCGCTGGCCGCCGAATCGGCGCTGTCCCCGGCCGGCCGCCGGCACGCCTCAGGCGAGCCTGGCCGCGGGGGTCAGCCAGGCCATCCCGGGCAACCGAGCCACGCCGGGCAACC
>JBEKFH010000099.1:0-12806 GCA_050013415.1 Streptosporangiaceae bacterium
CGCGAGCGCGGCATCAGGATCGGCGTCCTGTCGAACACGATGTGGCCGCGAGACTGGCACGAGGAGGTGTTCCGCCGCGACGGGATACTCGGCCTGATCGACGGCGCCGTCTACAGCAGCGAGATCGAGTGGGCGAAGCCCCATCCGGAGGCGTTCCGGGCGGCAATGCGCGCCATCGGCGTCAGCAACCCGGCCACGTGCGTCTTCGTCGGCGACCGGCCCTACGACGACGTCCATGGCGCGAAGAGCGTCGGCATGCGGGCCGTCCTGATTCCGCACAGCAGCGTCCCGGCCTACGATGACGCGAAGCCCGACGCCGTCATCCAGCGGCTGTCCGAGCTGCCGTCAGTGATCGAGAACTGGTAGCCAGATCCTCGCCATCAGCCACCCGCCGGGCGGGACCGCATGATGCAGGTGAGATGGCGTGATGCGGGTGAGACCCGGGTGGTACGGGTCGGTCCCGTGGCGTTATCTGGCCGATGGTCAGATTGGGATTGGTGGTGTTGGTGGGGCCGGTGGGATTCGAACCCACACTGGCAGGATTCTAAGTCCTGTGCCTCTGCCGTTGGACTACGGCCCCGGGTCGGGAGCGCGCGCCGCCGGCGGCTTGCGTCGCAGGCCCGGCAGCACGCTGGCAGCACGGGCCCGGACGACGCGCTGGCGGCGTCAGACGCCCAGGTCCTTGCGCAGCCGGGCGACGTGACCGGTTGCCTTTACACCGTAATACGCGTGCTCGATCCGGCCGTCGGCGCCGACCACGAAGGTGGACCTGATCACGCCGACGCTTTTCTTCCCGTACATCATCTTCTCCCCGTAGGCGCCGTACGCGCGCAGCACCTCGCGGTCAGGGTCGGAGAGCAGCGGGAACGTCAGGCCCTGCTTGCCGGTGAACCTGGCCAGCTTCGCCGGGTCGTCGGGCGAAATGCCGATGACGGTGAATCCTGCGACAGAGAGGTCGTCCCGGCTGTCCCGGAAGTCGCAGGCCTCCTTCGTGCAGCCCGGCGTCATCGCGGCCGGGTAGAAATAGATGATCACCCGCTGGCCGCGCAGCGACGACAGGCTGAGCTGGCCGCCGTCGGCATCCTGCAAGGTGAAATCCGGCGCCAGGTCCCCCGCCGCCAGCCGATCCTCCGCCACTCCTGCTCCTTCCGTACCGCAGTTCGTCTACCGTACCGGCTCGGGCTCGGCTGGCTCGCCGCCGAGCAGCGCGGCTATCACCGGCGCGAGCGCGCGCAGCGCGCGGCCCCGGTGGCTGATCGCGTCCTTGGCCTCGGCGGTCATCTCGGCCGTCGTCAGCCCGGAGGAGTCCGGGACGAAGATCGGGTCGTAGCCGAAGCCGTTCTCGCCGCGCGGCAGCCGGGTGACCCGGCCGTGCACCTCGCCCTCGCTGACATGCTGTCGGCCGGACGGCAGCACGAGCGCCGCCGCGCAGGTGAAATGAGCACCGCGCCGCTCGTCCGGCACGTCGCTGAGCTGGCCGAGCAGCAGCCGGAGGTTTGCTTCATCGTCCCCGTGCCTGCCCGACCAGCGGGCCGAGAGCACGCCGGGCATTCCGTTCAGCGCGTCCACGCAGAAGCCGGAATCGTCGGCCACCGATGGCAGCCCGGTGAACTGAGTGATCGCCGTCGCCTTGAGCAGCGCGTTCTCGGCGAACGTGGCGCCGGTCTCGGCCACCTCGGGCGCGCCGGGAAACTCGCCGAGGCCGGCCAGCTCGACGCCCACGTTGCCGCCGTCCAGGATCCTGGCCAGCTCGGCGAGCTTGTCCGGGTTGTGCGTGGCCAGCACCAGCCTGGCCGTCATCGGGCCAGGACCTCCGCTTGCAGGCTGGTCAGTTCCGCGCAGCCGGCCACGGCCAGGCTGAGCAGCCGGTCGAGCATGTCCCGGCCGAACGGCTCGCGTTCCGCGGTGCCCTGGATCTCCACGAAGCTACCGTCGCCGGTGCAGACCACGTTCATGTCCGTCTGCGCGGCCGAGTCCTCCGCGTAGCACAGGTCGAGCCTCGGCTGCCCGTCGATGATGCCGACGCTGATCGCCGATACCGAGGCGACGAGCGGATCGCCCTTGCACCGGTTCCGGCCGCGCAGCCAGCCGATCGCGTCGGCGAGTGCCACGTACCCCCCGGTGATCGCGGCGGTCCTGGTGCCCCCGTCGGCCTGCAGCACGTCGCAGTCGATGATGATCGTGTTGTCGGCCAGCGCCTTCGGATCCACGCATGCCCGCAGCGACCGGCCGACCAGCCGCGATATCTCCTGCGTGCGGCCGCCGACGCGGCCCTTGACCGATTCCCGATCGTTGCGGGTGTTCGTCGCCCTCGGCAGCATGGCGTACTCGGCGGTGACCCAGCCCAGCCCGCTGCCCCGCCGCCAGCGGGGCAAATCCTCGGTCACGCTGGCCGCGCAGAGCACCCGGGTGCTGCCGAACTCCACCAGCACGGAGCCCTCCGCGTGGTCGAGCCAGCCCCTGGTCATCCGTACCTCGCGCAGCTGATCAGCCGCGCGTCCATCGGGTCTGGGCATGCGCGCCAGCCTAGCGGTGAGCTCAGTAGGGGGCACGCTCGGGCGCGCCGGACTCGACCCAGCGGTACGTGGCGCGCATGCCCTCGTCCAGCGGCATGCGGGCGCTCCAGCCCAGGTCGCGCCTGGCCCGCTCCACCGCGATGGCGCTGCGCTGCAGCTCGCCCGTGCGCATCGGGGCGAACACCGGGTCGGCCGGGTGGCCGGCGATCTCGCCGATCATGCCGGCCAGCTCCAGCACGCTGACCTCCACGCCGGTGCCGATGTTCCAGGTGCCCGGGCGGCCGCTGTCCGCCGCGGCCAGGAACGCGGCGACGACATCGCCGACGTACACGTAGTCGCGGGTCTGCGTCCCGTCCCCGTAGATGGTGGGATGCTCGCCCGCCAGCACGCGGCCGCAGAAGATCGTGATGACGCCGGCCTCGCCGGTCGGATCCTGCCGCGGGCCGTAAACGTTGGCCAGCCGCAGCGAGCAGTGCCGGGTGCCGTGCAGCCGGTTGTAGAGGCCGACGTACTGCTCGGCGCAGTACTTGGCAATCCCGTACGGCGACTCGGGCAGGGGCAGCACGTCCTCCATGGACGGGATCGGCGCCTCCCTGCCGTACAGGGCCCCGCCGCTGGAGCAGAACAGCACCCTGGCGCCCACCGCCCGCGCCGCCTCAAGGACCTGCACTGTCCCGACCACGTTTGTCTGGGCGTCGTCGGCCGGTGCGGCAACGGACGCCCTGACATCGATCTGGGCGGCGAGATGGCAGATCAGCTCGGGCTCCGCCTGGCCGATCACCGCGTTCAGCGGCCCCGGGTCGGTGACGCTCAGCTTGTGCAGGGTGGCGCGCTCGCTGACGCGCTCGGCACGGCCGGCTGACAGGTCGTCGATCACGCTCACCTCGTCGCCCCTGGCGAGGAGCGCGTCGGTCAGGTGTGATCCGATGAAGCCGGCGCCGCCGGTCACTAGTACACGCATGGCAGCCGAGTGTATGTGCCTGGCGCCATCAGCGGGCTCTCCTGGCCGTCAGCGTGTCGCATGAACGCGCGCTCCCGGCCCGCTATCCGGCAGCCGCGGCGGCCTGGCGCGCGAGATCAGCCGAGGTCGAGGACCCGTCCGCGGGAGGCGAGGGACAGCGGCCCGCTGAACGCGCCGGCGGCCTCCGCCGCGGTCGCGGCCTGGTCGTTCCACGGCACGAGATGGGTGAGGACGAGTTCGCCGACGCCGGCCCTGGCCGCGTGCTGGCCGGCCTGCCGGCCGGTGAGGTGCACGCCCGGCGGGTTCGGCGGGCTCGAGGGGTTCGGCCGGTCCGCCGGGTCGGCGAAGGACGCCTCGCAGAGCATCAGGTCGGCCCCGGCGGCCAGCCGGACGAGCGCGTCCGACTCGCCGGTGTCGGCCGAGTAGGCCAGCGTCCAGCCGCCGCTGGCGATCCGGAAGCCGAACGTCTCGACCGGGTGGTTCACGTGATCGGCCGTGATCTCGAACGGGCCGACGTGGCGGGTGCCCGGCGACAGGGTCTCGAAGGTGAAGGCCGCCGACATGTCCTGGGGACCGTCCGTGCCCTGCGCCCTGGCCAGCCGCCCGGCGGTGCCAGCCGGGCCGTGCACGGGGATCGGCGGCCGCGGGCCGCCGGGGCCGTAGGTCCGCGCGACCCAGTAGGCGCACATGTCCAGGCAGTGATCGCCGTGCAGGTGGCTGAGGAAGATCGCGTCGATCTCGTCCAGGCCGGCGTGCCGCTGCAGCGCGCCTAGTGCGCCGTTGCCCAGGTCGATCAGCATCCGGAAGCCGTCGGCCTCCACCAGGTAGCAGGACGCCGGGCTGTCGGGCCCGGGAATGCTGCCAGCGCATCCGATCACGGTCAGCCGCATGGTCCCCCATGCTAGGGCGCCCCGCGGGGGCCGGGCGCGCTCCGGTACCCGCCTCGCCGTGGCCAGGGCGATTTCCCCAGCCAGCTACCAATATGACCGGTAACGCGACATTATCCATCCAGGGCGCCCAGGACCGATCAGCGAGAACGGGCATACCACCCTCACGGAGCTGCGATGGCGGATCAGGTGGTCGGCGAGCCAAAGACGCCCTCGCGCGCGCTCGCCGAGCCGACGACCCGCGTGCGCGGACGCTGGATTACCGGCCTCAGCCTGGCCAGCCTGGGCATGTGGATGGCCTCGCTGACCCCGTTGCAAGTCCTGATCCCCATCCAGCTGCAGGACATCAGCCCGCGGCACAAGATCGCCGCCCTCGCGTTGGTGTCGGGGCTCGGCGCCATCGCCTCCGGCATCGCTACGCCGCTGGCCGGCGCGCTGTCCGACCGGACGACGCACCGGTTCGGCCTCGGCTGGATGCGCGGCAGGCGGCATCGCTGGACGCTGGCGATGGCGCTGCTGGCGGCCGTCTCGCTGGCGGTGCTGGCCCGGCAGACGAGCGTGGCGGGCGTCGCGGCGCTGTGGATCCTCTTCAGCGCCTTCCAGAACGGCGAGTTCGCCAGCCTGAGCGCGGCCATCCCCGACCACGTCCCGGTCCGGCAGCGCGCGACGGTGGCGGGCTGGGTGGGGATGCCGCAGGCACTCGGCCTGGTCGTCGGCTCTGTCCTGGTCATCGATGTCTTCACGAAGCTGA
Organism: Streptosporangiaceae bacterium; assembly: GCA_050013415.1. Classification (GTDB taxonomy): domain Bacteria; phylum Actinomycetota; class Actinomycetes; order Streptosporangiales; family Streptosporangiaceae; genus Palsa-506. The sequence goes on from JBEKFH010000099.1 coordinate 5,116, forward strand.
TCCCCGGCTACGACGTGCTGGCGGTGCTGCTGGCAGCGCTGACGCTGCCGTTCGTGCTGCTGACGCCGGACCATCCGCTGGACGCCGCGGACCGGCCGCGGTTCTCCTGGGCACGGCTGGCCCGGTCGTACTGGGTAAGCCCGCGGGAGTACCCCGATTTCGCCTGGGCGTGGGTCACCCGCTTCCTCGTCTCGCTCGCCATCGCCATGGGAACGCTGTACCTGCTCTACTTCCTCCGCGACAAGGTGCACTACGCCAGGCTGTTTCCCGGCCAGACGGCGCAGGACGGGCTGCTGATCCTGATCGTGATCTACACCGTCTGCGTGGTCATCACCGCCGTCGTCGGCGGGATCATCTCGGACCGGATCGGCAAGCGGAAGATGATCGTCACCCTGTCCGGCGCCCTGATCGGCGTGGCCGCCGCGGCGCTGACGTTCGTGGAGACCTGGCACGCGGCACTCGGCGCGGCCGTGCTGTTCGGCGTGGGCTTCGGCGCCTACCTGGCCGTCGACCAGGCCCTCATCACCCAGGTGCTGCCCGCGGCCAGGGACCGGGCCAAGGACCTTGGCATCATCAACATCGCGATCGTCTGCCCGTCCGCGATCGGCGCCCTGCTCGCCGCGCCGCTCGTGGCGCTGGGCGGCTACCCGAGCCTGTTCGCCGCGACGGCACTGGTCGCGCTGGCCGGCTCCGTCTTCGTATGGAAGATCAAGAGCGTCCCCTGAGCCGCAGCCACTCTCGCCTGATGCTGCCGGGTTCCTGTAACGCCGATGCCGTTGAACATGGCGTTCAACGGGCTGGATGCCGTTGAAACGTCGATTCAACGGGTTCCGTACGGACCCACGGCCAACACTGGAGTCGGCTGCTAGACCTGATCGCCGCGGCCTACCCGGGCGATCTGGCGGCTCTGCGCGACCAGTTGCCCGGCCGCATCCCAGACCTCGGCCTCCTCGTCGAACCAACCGCCGCCGACGTGCCGGCACCGGGCCGCCACGATGAGCGTCCCCGGCGCCGGCACCGCGCGCATGTACCAGGTCAGCTCGACTGTCGGTGCCCAGCTTGTCGCGCCGAGGCCGAACACCACCGGCGGCATCCCGTCCACCGCCAGCGCCAGCAGGTACGCGTCCGGGTCCCTGTCCTCGCGCAGCCGGAAGTACCCGCGCATCTCGGGGATCCCGGCAGGCTCGCCGCGCCGCCATCCGGCGGTCGCCGGGTCGAGCCGCATCTCGACTTGCCCGGCGTATCCGAGCCGCGCGCCCGCCCCGTCCGGCCTGCCCGGCCCGGCCGGCCCGTCCGCCCCCGCCGGCCCGCCGGTACCGGCCGGGCCGGGCCATGGGCCGATGTCGACGCAGTCCTCGATCGGCGGCAGCACGGGCGGCGCGCCGGTCCAGCTCAGGCCCGTGCTCCCGTCGCCGCCGCCCGCGCCCGGCACGGTCCCGGTGCTGATGGTCACCTCCAGCGCCGGCTGCCCGTCCTGGATCAGGCTAGCCCGCGCCGTCGCCGCCGTCCTGCCCGCTTTCAGCCAGGTCACCTCGACCTGGGCCGGAGCCAGCCGGGGGACACGGAGGAAGTGGGCGCTTGTCGCGACCGGATGCGGGTGCGGCGAGGAATCGAGCACGCAGCGCAGCACGGTGGCGATCAGCACCCCGCCATTGACCGCGGGCGGAGCCCCGCCGCCGGGCACCAGCAGGGCGAACCGCTCGTCGGGCCGGATGTCGTACCGGCCGGCGCCGGCCGGCCGGACTGCCGTCGCCTCGTCGAAGATCGTCATGCGCCGCCTCGCCCCGTCGTGCTCGTTCTCAATGGCGTGGTTGGGACTTCACTGCGGATACAGCAGCAGTGGAGTCCCAACCACGCTGTTGACGACGCCACCGCGCCGGGAAACGCCGCGCCGGGGACAGCCCGGGGCCGTCACTGTCAGGCCCATAGCTGGCCTTCCAGGCGGGTCTCGGCTTCCTCCAGCGTTCCGGTGTAGGCGCCCGTGGACAGGTACTTCCAGCCCCCGTCGGCGATCACCAGCGCGATGTCAGCGGGCTCCCCCGCAGATCGCGCCCTGGCCGCCAGGGCCAGCGCCGCGTGCAGCGCGCATCCGGACGAGATCCCGGCGAAGATCCCCTCCTTGTCGAGCAGCTCGCGGGTGCGGCGCAGGGCGTCGGCAGAGGTGACCGAGATCCGGGAGGTCAGCACGGACTCGTCGTACAGCTCCGGCACGAAGCCCTCGTCCATGTTGCGCAGCCCGTACACCAGCTCGCCGTACCGCGGCTCGGCGGCGATGATCTGCACACCCGGGACTCGCTCCCGCAGGAACCTGCCCACGCCCATGATCGTCCCGGACGTGCCGAGGCCAGCTACGAAATGAGTGATCTCCGGCAGGTCGGCGAGCAGCTCCGGCCCGGTGGTCTCGTAGTGCGCGCGGGCATTAGCCTCGTTGCCGTACTGGTAGAGCATCACCCAGTCCGGGTGCTCCGCGGCCAGCCGCCTGGCCACCCGGACCGCCTCGTTGGACCCGCCCGCGGCAGGCGAGGAGATGACGGACGCGCCGTACATCGCCAGCAGCTGGCGGCGCTCAGCGGAGGTGTTCTCCGGCATCACGCAGATCATCTTGTAGCCGCGCAGCCTGGCCACCATCGCCAGCGAGATCCCGGTGTTGCCCGAGGTCGGCTCCAGGATGGTCGCGCCCTCGGCGAGCAGCCCGTCTTTCTCGGCCTGCTCGATCATGGCCAGGGCGGCGCGGTCCTTCACCGAGCCGGTCGGATTACGCTCCTCCAGCTTGGCCCACAGCCGCACGCCGGGGCCGGGCGACAGCGCGGGCAGCCCGACCAGCGGCGTCCGGCCGACCGAGTCGATCAGTGAGTCGTAGCGCATCCAGGCCCCGCTGCCCGCCGCCGTCCCGCCGGGCTGCTTCAGCGCATCCCGCCGGCCACGGCCGGCAGCACGGTGACCGTGTCCCCGTCCTTGACCGGCGCGCTGAGCCCGCCGAGGAAGCGCACGTCCTCGTCGTTGAGGTAGACGTTGACGAAACGCCGCAGCCCCGCGTCATCGACCAGCCGCTCCTGCAGCCCGCCGTGGCGTGACTCCAGATCGGCGATCAGCTCGGCCAGCGTCGCCCCCGAGCCGTCGACGGACTTGGCCCCGCCCGTGTAGTTGCGCAGGATCGTCGGGATGCGGACCTCGATGGCCATCGGTAACGCTCCAGGGTGCACTCAGCCGGCGCGGCAGCCGCTCGCTGCCTCCTTGCGTCCCAACCCGGGCCGCACCGGGATCATTCCGCCGCCGCGTCCCCGGTGACGCAGATCTCCTCCTCGGTCACCGCCCCGCCGCTGATGCGGAACGAGCGGAACTCGGCCGCATCCGGGTCACGGGTGGACACCAGCACGTAGTGCGCGCCGGGCTCGCTCGCGTACACGATGTCGGTGCGGGACGGGTACGCCTCGGTGGCCGTGTGCGAGTGGTAGATGACGACCGGCTCCTCGTCCCGATCGTCCATCGCGCGCCACACGCGGAGCTGCTCCATCGAGTCGAACCTGTAGAACGTCGGCGACCGCTCCGCGTTGATCATCGGGATGAACCGCTCGGGACGGTCGCTGCCGGCCGGCCCGGCGATCACCCCGCAGGCCTCGTCCGGGTGGTCGGCCCGCGCGTGCGCCAGGATCTTCGCGCGCAGCGCCTGGCTGATCGTCAGCATGGATGCGAGGGTAACCCCGCACGCCGCGTTCACGACAATGCGTGCACCAGGCTCTCCTGGAGGAATGCCAGCCAGTGGTAGACCCACACAGATGCAGAACGGGGATCCGCGCGGTCGATCGCTGAACTTCGCTCGTCGAAGTCCTCGGTGACGCCGAGACGGACGCCGAGGGCGAGCCTGACATCGTTCAGCGCGCGCAGCCAGGCCTGCGCCTCCGGCGCGGACAGGCGGATTCTGCCGCCGCCGGCCGGCAGCGTGTCCAGGACCGTCCTGGCCGCGGCGATCTTGCTATCGCGCAGGCCCTGCTCGGTGTACTTGCGGAACTCGCTGGCCGCCTCGGGATCCCCGGCGTAGCCGTCGGGCAGCAGCCGGGCCAGCACCGGATCGTCCGGCAGCGCCGTGCTGTCGCTCAGCCCGAGCTCGAAGGCGAAGTCGCCTGGCTGGCCGGCCGGCTGGTCCGTGCCGAGCAGCTGGGCGACCTGGCCGACCAGATCACGGACGATCCGGGCCTGCGCGGCGGCGAACCGGGCGGTCACACCGCCCTGGCTGGCACGGAACCCTGCCACCAGCGCCTCCGCGTCGTCAGCTTCATGTTGCCAGCTTCATCTACGCCCGGGATGGGTCGCCGTCTCCGCCCGGGGTGTCTCGGGGTCAACGGCGCCGGGTGCCCGCCCGGCCGGTCACGAGTCGTGGCTCACCGTAGCCCACAGGCCGTACCCGTGCAGCACCTCGGCGTCGCGCTCCATGGCCTCGCGGGCGCCGGCCGAGACCACGGCCCTGCCCTTGTGATGCACGTCCAGCATGAGCTTGTTCGCCTTGGGCTTGGCGTACCCGAAAACGGTCTGGAACACGTAGGTCACGTAGGACATGAGGTTGACCGGATCGTTCCACACGATCGTGACCCAGGGCAGGTCGGGGACCGCCTTCTCGTCGGTATCCGCCCGCTCAACCTCCGCCGGCGCCACGCTCACCCGCCATCACCTCCTGTCCGCGGTCTCCCGGTCTCCCGGTCCCGATTCTCCAGGTCCCCAGTCTCGCAGGACGCCGCCGCCGAAGTCACTTCGGCGTCCCAGACCCGAATCCCAGCAGGATGGAGGCTCCTGTTCGCCACAGGGGTGCTAATCCTCCGTCGTGATGAGATCACCCCGGCCCGCACCGCCGCGTCCGGCCGGGCGGCCGGGAGGGCTCGCTGGCGACATCCGTAGGCTTCCCCCGTGACAGCAGATGACCTGGCCAGCGTGAGCGAGCCAGCCGGCAGCCGCCCCGGGGCGGGCTCAGGGCGCCCCGCGGGAGCGCCCGGGGCCCTCGGCACGGCGCTGCTCACCGACCATTACGAGGTGACCATGCTGCGGGCGGCGCTGCACAGCGGCGCCGCCCGGCGGCGGGCCGTCTTCGAGGTCTTCGCCCGGCACCTGCCGAGCGGCCGGCGGTACGGGGTGGTCGCCGGAACCGGGCGGCTGCTGGACGCGGTGGAGCAGTTCAGGTTCGGGCCGGACGAGCTGGAGTTCCTGCGCGACAGCGGCGTGGCCGATGACGCGACCCTGAGCTACCTGAAGTCGTACCGGTTCGCCGGCGACATCTGGGGTTACGCGGAAGGCGACTGCTACTTTCCTGGCTCGCCGATTCTCGTCGTGCAGGGCACTTTCGCCGAGGCGTGCGTGCTGGAGACGCTCGTCCTGTCCGTGCTCAACCACGACTGCGCGATAGCGTCGGCGGCGTCCCGGATGGTCACCGCGGCCGATGGCCGGCCGCTGATCGAGATGGGCTCCCGCCGCACTCACGAACTCGCCGCCGTGGCCAGCGCCCGGGCCGCCTACCTTGCGGGCTTCGCAAGTACCTCCAACCTGCGGGCGGGCTATTCCTACGGCGTGCCGACGAGCGGGACAAGCGCGCACTCGTTCACGCTCGTGCATGACAGCGAACGGCAGGCGTTCAGCACGCAGGTCGAGACCCTCGGCGCCGGGACCACGCTGCTGGTCGACACCTACGACGTGGCCACGGCGGTGCGCGCGGCCGTGGCGGTGGCCGGCCCCGGGCTCGGCGCCGTCCGGATCGACAGCGGCGACCTGCCGGTCGTCGCCCGGCAGGTCCGGTCGCTGCTGGACTCGCTGGGCGCGGAGCGCACCAGGATCGTGCTGACCGGCGACCTGGACGAGTACTCGATCGCGGCGCTCGCCGCCACCCCCGTGGATGGCTACGGGGTGGGAACATCCCTGGTCACCGGTTCCGGCGTGCCGACAGCGGCGCTGGTGTACAAGCTGGTCGCGCGGGCCGACCGCAGCGGCAGTGACGGCGGCGGCAACAGCGGCAGTGACGGCGGCAGCAGCAGCAGCAGTGGTGGTGGTGGTGGTGGTGGTGGTGATGATGATGATGATGATGATGATGATGGTGGTGACGGCGGGGCGGGGCCGCTGCGCCCGGTGGCCAAGCGCTCGGTGGGAAAGCCCGGCCGCGGCGGCCGCAAGTGGGCAGCCCGCCGCAGCGACGGCGGGGTGGCCGTCGCCGAGGTGGTGACCGATTCGCCGCCCGGCCGCGGCGACGGCCGTGCGCTGCTGCGGCAGCTGGTACGCGGCGGGGAGATCGTTGGCAGGGAGCCGCTGGACACAGCGCGGTCCCGGCACCGGGAGGCGCTGGCCGAGCTGCCCGCGCATGCGCTCCGGCTGTCGCGCGGGTACCCGGCCATCCCGACGGCCTTCGAGCCGGACAGCGAGTGACCGCCATCCCGGAGCCGGCCCGGGCGCGGATGTGGCGCGGATGGACCCGCCATCCCGGAACCGGTCCGGGCGCGGACGAGGAAATCCGGAAGACGGAAACAATGGGCTGCCCAGGCCACCATGAGTTTCCGCGTTAACGAGAAGCTGGGTCAGCCGTCGCCCTCAGGGAGTGACTCGTAGATCTTCTTGCACTCGGGGCACACCGGGAAGCGCTTCGGGTCCCTGGTCGGGACCCAGACCTTGCCGCACAAGGCGACCACCGGGGTGCCGCTCACAGCGCTATCGACGATCTTGTCCTTCTGGACGTAATGCGCGAACCGCTCATGATCACCATCGCCATGCGAGAGGTCGGGACGCGTGTCCTGGCGGGTGTCGGTACCAGTATCGGGAAGGATCTGTGTGCTCACGCTCACGGAGTCTACGCCGTCATCGGCGAGTGCCAGATCGGAACCACAGCCGGTGGCGGAGCGCGGGGCCGTGGTAGCGGGCGTAAATCAGTTGAGTACGGGATCGTCCGGGTAGGTGGCGACAAATGCCAGCTCGCCGCCCTGCCGTCGCAGTACGGCCGGCCACAGCAGCTCCGGCTCTGCGGCGAACGCGTCGGCTGGCTCCCCCGGTAGCACGTACCAGGCGCCCTCGTCAATCTCCGCGTGTAGCTGGCCCGGCCCCCAGCCCGCATAGCCGGCGAAAACCCGGAAGGACGTGACGCCGCCGGCCAGCAGTTCGGGCGGCGCCTCCAGGTCCACCAGGCCCACCCTGGACATGACTGATGACCCGTCCAGGGACCGCCAGCCGAGCGGCTCGTCCTCGCCGCGCGCCATGGCGAGGGCGAGGGCGCTGTTCGGCGACACCGGACCGCCCCTGAACACCACGGAGGGGCCGGTCACCAGTTCCGTCCACGTCTCGAGCACCTGCCCAACGGGGACGTCGGTCGGCCGGTTCAGCACGACGCCGAGAGTGCCTTCCTCCGGCTCGTCCTCGACGATCAGGACCACGGTGCGCCGGAAGTTCGGATCACCCAGCAGCGGCGTAGCGACAAGCAGCCTGCCGCCAAGGGCACCATCCGTCATGACTCCATCATGCGCCAGGACGCCAGGTGCCGGGCAGCCCCGGGCGATACGAGTCGCGAGTCGCGGCTCCGCGGGCGATACGGGTCGCGGCCCGCCGCCCGATGCGAGTCGCGGCTCCGCGGGCGAGACGGGTCGCGGCCCGCCGCCCGATGCGAGTCGCGGCTCCGCGGGCGATACGGGTCGCGGCCCGCCGCCCGATGCGAGTCGCGGCTCCGCGGGCGA
>JBEKFH010000100.1:0-12805 GCA_050013415.1 Streptosporangiaceae bacterium
CGCCCCGGCCGATCGCAGCGAGGCGTTGCTCAGCGCCAGCGAGCCGGCGCGGCTGGCCGGCAGCCAGGTGCCGTGATAGCCGCCGACCAGCACCGCCTGGACGTGATCGCCGAGGACGACCAGGTCCGCCAGCGGGGTGCCGATCGCGGCCTCCATGACGGCCGAGCTGCCGTCCGCCTGGCGGACCGTGGCCAGCATGCTGCCCGGCTCGTCCGCCGTGCCAAGGCCGCGGAACCAGGTAGCGCCGTAGCGCGCGATCAGCGCGAGATGCGCGAGGGTCTCGACGTTCTGCACCAGGGTCGGCGCGCCGCCAACGCCGCGCTCGAAGGGCCTCGGCGGCGTGAACGCGGGCAGCGCCGCGCCGCCGTTGAGCACGCTCACGACGGCCGTCTCCTGCCCGGAGAGGAATCTCGGCGGGGCGATGACGACGTCGGCCGCTGCTTCGTCGAGCCCGGCGGACCTCCGTTCGGAAAAGAGGGCATCCAGCCGCTCGGCCGTGATCAGGCCCTCGTGCAGGTAGAGCACTGCGCGGCGGGCGCCGACGGCCTCGGCGGCGAGCTGCAGCCCGTCCAGCACCAGGTGCGGGGAGTAACGCAGCAGCGCGGCGTCCTTCGCGCTGAGCGGCTCGCTCTCGGCGCCGTTGGCCACCACCACGGCCGCGCGGCCGGCTGCCGCGACCGCCGCGAGCTTGCGGCCCGCGGGGAAGGCCGCGCCGCCGCGCCCGGTCAGGCCGGACTTCTCCGCGTCGGCGATCAGCCGGCCGGGGCCGCCCCGGTACGGCGGCGCGCCGTGCGCCGCGAGGTGGTCGGCCAGCCCGGCCGGGCCGCCGCCGGCCGGAAACAGCCGGGGGAGCCGGGCCGGGTCGTCAGCTGGGCCTCGCCCGCCGGCCGCCAGCAGGGCGGCTGCGCTGCCGGTCACCGGGCACCTGCCTGGGCGGAGAGCACGACCGCGACCCGCTGCGCTCGCGGCGTGGCGCGCACGGCGCGCACCACCCGCCAGGTGACGGCGCCGGCCACGGCCAGCGTGCACGCGGCGGTCAGCGCCAGCAGCGGCCCGGCCCGCAGGTCACCGCTGCTGCCGATGCTGTGCGCGAGCGCGACCGGCCAGCACGCGTAGGCCAGCCAGTGCAGCCCGCGCCAGGTCCGGCGGCCGATGTGCGCCCGGGCCAGGCTAGTCGCGATCAGCACGAGCATCATGTCGAGCGACACCGCGCCCAGGCCGATCCACAGCGAGCGGTACGGCGACGCGAGCGGCACCACCACGGCGGCCAGGCCGATCGTGACGTAGGGGTCGGCGATGGCGGTCGCGACGTGGACGGCCAGGAAGCCGACGGCCAGCAGGGACAGGTTGCGGTGCAGCCCGGCGACCGCGAACCTGGGCAGGCCGGGCAGGCGGCCCTGCTGGTTGACCAGGATGCCGAGCACCAGGACGGCGGTCAGCAGCACCAGGCAGACGATGCCGGTGGCCCGGCTGGCGTACCAGAGCGCGGTGGTCGAGGTAATGCCGGTCATCGTGGTTCGGCCCTTTCCGGGCTGGCGGATGGCGGCATGGTGATGGTCATTACGAGCCGCCCGACGTGACGGAGCCTGAGCCCGAGCTGGCGGTCGGCGAGCTGGCGGCCTTGCTCAGGCTGCCGCTGCTCTTGGTTGTGCTGCTCTTGGCTGTGCTCTTGCTGGCTGAACTGCTGCTGCCCGTGCTGGCGGCCGAGCCGCCCGAGGCCGGCGCGCTCGCCGCCGCGGTGGCGGATGCCGAGTTGGCCGAGGCGGCGTGCTGCGCCCCGGGAAGGGCAAACGCGACTGCGCCAGCCGCGACCAGGCTTGTCACGCCGGCCGCCGCAGTAACCGCGCGCAGCCGCGCGTGCCCGCGATCGCGTTCCGCGACGGCGCGCCTGGTGTCGTCCGCGTGCCTGCTCATCGGCTGGGTCCTCTCTGACTGGGCTACCAGGAAGAGCCTTGCCGACAGGGCTGGGCCTCGCCTCTTGCCCGCCTCTGAGCCAGCTATGAGTGCTGGCGGCCCGCGCCGGGTGACGGACCTCGGATCAGATGGCCGTCGCCAGCCGCTATGGCAGGTGGACCAGGCGCCGGTGACTGGCACCAAACCGCGTGGTTGGGACTCCAGTGCTGAAACAGCAGCAGCGGAGGGACAACGACGCTCGTGGACTGGCCGCCCTGGCGGGCCGATTGGCTGGACGGCTGGACGGCTGGCCGGGGCCGGCGCTGCGCGGGGAGCGCGTCGCTGTCTCAGGGTGCGAGGGTGATGTCCGCCTGCTGCAGCAGGTGCTGGACCGGATCTGCCGAGACGGCCAGGATGAGCCTGGCCGTCTCGCCGTCCAGCTCGACGGCGGCTGAGGTCTCGCCGTTCCCGTCGGTGAACGCGCCTCGGTGGCAGCGGCCGGCCCAGGCGGCGGCGGCCGCGAGCTGGCGGATGAGCAGGCCGGTGTCCAGCGCCGGGGAGACCGGAATCGTCGAAGGCCACTGGGCAGCGCGGGCGCCGCGCGCGGCGACCTCGTTCAGCAGCGACACGAGCCGGTCGAGAAGCTGGCCCAGTGGCGAGCCCGGATCCGGCGGCACTGCGAGCACGACCGACTGGACGCGGGGTTGCCATTCCGGGGTGAGCCGGATCTCTGCCTTGACCACGCCGTGCTCGCCGCGCAGCCACCAGCGGCAATGGGCGGGCGAGTCGAACTCGGCGGGCCGTGCCTCGTCCTCGCGGAAGTCCCCGATCCGCTGCCGGATCAGCTCGGCCTTGCGCCGGCGCTCGTCGAAGGGCTCGTCCTGCGCCACGTTCGGCGAGAACAAGCGGGCGGCCACCTTGTCGTCCCAGGAAAGGAGCAGTCCCGTCACCTCCCGCTGACCGCTCAGCGTCTCCGGCCACGGACCGCCCGGAGCGGGCACCGGACCGCCGACCGTCAGCTGATCAGCCGTCACTGACTGCCCGGATCCGGCCGCCGGCCCTGGGAGCCCGGACGCGGCTGGCCGGGGCCGGAGGACCGCGTCCAGGAGCTTCGACGCCAGCACGTGAGCGGGCGCGTACGTGCCGTTCGCCAGGACGATGACCCCCGTCCCGCTCGCCAGGTGCCAGCGCATGTGGCTGCCGAACCCCGGGTAGCCGCCACTGTGGCTGACGATCCGGCCGTGGGCGGCGTCATCCTCGACGAACAGGCCAAGGCCGTAACTGCCGGGACCGGGGCCGGCGGGCATCGCGGGCGGCTGCGGCGGCAGCGCAACCTGCGGCAGCTGCATCTCGCGCCGGGACGCGCGGCGGAGCGGATGCGGCCCGGCCGCGTCCTCGGCTCCGGGGGGGAACGCGGCGGCGAAGCCGTGCACCCAGCGAGCGAGATCAGTGACGGTGCTGAACACCCCGCCCATCGAGGCGAACGCGCCGGACGGGTCGGGCGCAAGCTCCTCCCATCCGGTGCCGCCGCGCCGGTAGCCGCGGGCGAGCCGAGCCGCGTCGAACTCGTCGGCGTCGAACCCGGTGCTGGGCATCCCGAGCGGGCCGAGCAGCCGGGCGCGGACGAACTCCTCGTAGCTGGTGCCCGACGCGGCCGCGATGACTGCGCCGAGGATCGCGTAGCCGAGATTGGCGTAATCGAACCGGGTGCCTGGCGCCCAGGCGAACCGCACGCCGCCGGCCAGGAATTTCGCGAACTCGGCGTGCGGCAATCCCTGCTGCCGGTCACCCCAGGGATCGTCGGTCGGCAGGCCGGCGGTCATGGTCAGCAGGTGCCGGACGGAGATGCGCGGTGAATCGGCCGTCGCCGGGCGCAGGCCGCGAAGGGCGGCGACGTAGTCCTCGGCCGGATCGTCCAGCGCGAGCGCGCCGTCGTCGCGCAGCGCCAGCAGCGCCGCCGCCGTGAAGCTCTTCGTCATCGAGGCAATCCGGAAGACCGTGTCGGCGTCCGGCACGGGGCCGCCGAGCCACCGGCCGCCGAGACCGCGTGCCTCCACCAGGGCGCCTCCGGCCACGATCCCGTACACCAGCCCCGGCTGGCCGCCGCCGAGCTGATGGCTCTCGGCGATCGCGGCGAGCGCGCCGAGGTCGCCGTCCCAGAGCGGTCGCGATCGTGGCCCGCCGCCGGCGGGCCGGGCGGCCCCAGGCGGCCATTCCCCGGCGGGCTGGGCGGCCCCAGGCGGCCGACCGCCGGGCGGCGCGGCGAGCAGGCGGCCGAGCTTGCTCGCCGAGCCAGACGGCCGTGCGCCGGCCTCCCGCAGCCGGCGCCCGGCCAGCGTCAGGATCGCCGGCGGCCCCGAGACGAGCTCGACCTCGACTTCGCGCCAGGCCAGGTCAGTCTCGGGCAGCCCGCCCCCGGGCGGCCCGGGAAGCGCCTCCCGGTGCGCGGTCACCAGGTCGTCCGCCACCTCGGCGAGAGCCTCTCCGCCGGCGCCGGTGATGCGCCGCACGGTGCGCCGGGTCCGGAGGGTGGCCACCGGGCGGAGCGGCCGGCCGCCGGCCGCGTCGGCGACCAGGCTGGCCAGGCCGGCCGGCACGGCATCCCCGTGACCGTCATTGTCACCACCCAGCGGCGCGTGCACCTCGCGCCTGGTGTCACCGCCCACGGGCAGCTTCAGGTGCCAGGCCGCGTCTGGCCCGCCAGTCCGCCGCCGGAGCGTGATCTTGGCCGCGGCCAGCCGCAGGTCATCGGTGTCGTAGTAGCGCGCGACGAGCAGGTAGGTCTCCGGCGCGCCGAAGCCCCAGCCCGCGTCCAGGCCGCCCAGGTCGGGCATGGTGAAGTCCACGTCGACGTCGAACTTCTGCTCGGTCTCCAGCTGGTCGGTCAGGCCGCTGTTCATCCTGAGAGGCTACGCCCGAACCCGGGCGAGCCAAGCGAACCGGGGACCGGGCCGGGTTGCGCATGCCAGGACGCCGCCATCGCGCCGGAGTACTGTCGCAGGAATGAGAGAAACCCCCTTTGTTGCTGACACCGATGCCGGTCAGATCGCCGGTCATGTTGGCGGCGCTGGCGCCCCCCTGCTGCTGCTGCACGGCGGGCCCTCGCTCTCGGATTACATGGACATGCTCGCCGCCGAGGTAACCGGCTGGCGCTCAATCCGCTACCAGCAGCGAAGCCTGAGCCCCTCGGCGACTGAGGGGCCGTTCACGGTCGCGCGGCACGTGGCTGACGCGGTGGCGGTGCTGGACGCGCTCGGGGTCGACCGCGCCGTCGTGGCCGGCCACTCATGGGGCGGTCACCTGGCCCTGCACCTGGCCGTCGCCCGGCCGGACCGCGTCGCCGGCTTGCTGATCATCGATCCGCTGGGAGCCATCGGCGACGGCGGCGCCGCCGAGATGGGGCACGCGCTCGAGGATCGGCTGCTGCCCGCCGCCGTGGCTCGCTACCGGGAGGTCGAAGCGCGGCTGTCCGGTCCCGACGCCTCAGACGCGGACGCGCTGGAATCGCTGACGCTGCTATGGCCCGGCTACTACGCGCGACCTGAGACCGCTCCCGGGCCGCCGCCCGGCCTGCGCATGTCGCTGGCCGGCAACATCGCGACTCTAACGTCGGCGATGGAGCAGATCGCCGACGGCTCGCTGGCCCGGGCCCTTGGTGACGTCAGCGTGCCGGCCATCTTCCTGCTGGGGGCGCTGAGCCCGATGCCGGTCAGCCAGGGGGAGCAGACAGCCGCGCTGCTGCCACGAGCGGAGGTGGTGATCGTTCCCGGTGCTGGCCACGTGCCCTCCCACGAGCGACCCGGTTGCGTGACCGACGCGCTGTCCAGCATCCGCCGGCTGGCGGGAGAGCTTGAGCCGGCTGGCTAGCGATCGCTGGTTACCCCGCGTGTCTGCCGGGCGGCAGCCGGGTAACGGTGCGAGACTTGCCGTGACGCTTCGCAGTCAGCGCTGCGCCTGCAGCCGGAAGTCCTCGCCCGTTCCCGGATGGCCGGGCCCATGGGCAGATAACGGAGGTGAGCGGCTGATGCCCGGGAGAGCTTGCGGTGATCAGCGGCCGGGGGAGTGATGGGCTTCGTCACGGAGCGCGACGGGGCAGCTGGCGATTACGAGGCGTTACAGCTTCCGCCCGCCCGCGGGCAGCGAGGCCGCCGTGGCTTGGTCATGCTCAGGCGCCGTTCCCCGCGCACCAGCAGGCGCGCCGTGCTCTACCCGCACTGCCTGGCCGACTCCTTCGTGCCGGAGGATCTCGCGACCTGGTACACCGAGCGGGGGTTCGACTTCTACGTCGCTGACCTGCGCCCGCAAGCCCGGCTGGGTCACCCGGGCAGCGGGCCCCGCGCCGCGCCGGGCCTTGGCGAGTGCTTCGCAGCGCTCGACGCCATCTCCGGTTACCTCAGGGAAACAGAGGCCATCGACACCGTGGTGCTGAGCGCACATGCCGCCGGGGCGCTGATCGCGGCGCTCTGGTGCGATGCTCGCCGCACGGCTGGCCCGGCCGACGCGCTGATCCTGGCCAGCCCGGCATTCAGGCCGGGCGGGCGCCCGTCCGGGCTGCTCGCCGGAGCCCAGCGGGAGATTCGGCTTGCCGGAGCCCAGCGGGAAACTCGGCTTGCCGGAGCCCAGCGGGAAACTCGGCTTGCCGGAGCCCAGCGGGAACTGCGGCGCGGTCTTGATATCGGCTGCCCGGTGCTGGTAATGAGCACGGCGGCTGACGGGGACGGGCCGCCGGCGGGGCACCGCCGCCAGCGGATCTGGCGCCGGGGCGGCGACCACGGCACCATCAGGCTGGGCCCGCACGTCACCTGGCTGTGCCTTGAGCCGGGCGTGACGGGGCCGCTGCCGCCCGGGGGAGCCGGCGGCGGGCCGTTCTTCCGCGAGCTGGGCCGCTGGCTCGGCGCCTACCTGGCGGGGCAGTTCCGTGATCAGCTGCTGTAGTCCCGGAGGTCAGCGGTAATCCCGGAGGCCATCTGCCGTAGTCCGCGGGTCAGCTGCCGTAATCGCGCGGGTAAGCCGTAATCCTGCGGGCTCAGGCCGTGTCGATGACGACCGAGACACGCGGATACCCGCTCGCGCCGTTGGGCGGCGGCTGCGCCTGAAACGCCGTCTGGGTATAGCCGGTCTTGTCGGTTGCCCGGGCCTCGATCAGGTGGTTGCCGGGCGTGGCATCCCACTCCCAGACCCACTGCCGCCAGGTGTCGATGTCCGGCACCGCGGCCAGCCGGGCCTCATGCCACGGCCCGCTGTCGACCCTGGCCTCCACCGCGGCGATTCCCTTGTGCTGTGCCCAGGCCACGCCGGCCACGGCGACCGGGCCCGGCTTCAGCGTGGTCAGCCCGGTCGGGACATCGATGCGGGACTCGGTCTTGATCGGCGCTTGCTGATCCCAGCCGCGCACCGTCCAGTAGGCATGGTTCGCGGCGAACGTCGTCACCTCGATGTCGGTGATCCACTTGCACGCTGACACGTACCCGTAAAGGCCGGGGACGACCATCCGGACCGGGAAGCCATGCTCGACCGGCAGCGCCGAGCCGTTCATCGCGACCGCGAGCATCGCGTCCCTGCCGTCCATCACGGTCTGGATCGGCGTGCCCGAGGTGAAGCCGTCGACCGAGGTACACAGCAGCTGATCGGCTCCCGCCCGGATACCGGCCTGGCGCAGCAGGCTGGCCACGCTGGCGCCCAGCCAGCGCGCGTTGCCGATGTAAGGGCCGCCGACCGGGTTCGACACGCAGCACAGCGTGATGTAGTCCTCGATCAGCGGGCGGCGCAGCAGCTCCTTGAAGCTCAGCTGGATCTCCTGGCTGACCATGCCGTGGATCCGCAGGCTCCAGCTGGACGGCGGCACCTCCGGCAGCACGATCGCGGTATCGACCCGGTAGAACGAGCTGTTCGGCGTGATGAAAGGGCCCACCCCGGGAATCTTGAGGTCGGTGCCGGGGGGCAGCGTCGGCCCGGGGTTCGCTGGCACTGGCACGCGCAGCGCGGCCTGCGCCGTCGCCACGCTGGAGCGCTCGTACAGCAGGCGGCCGCCGAGGCCGGCGACGGCCGCCGTTCCGGCCACCGCCCCGCTCGCTACCAGGAAGCGCCGCCGCTCCGGCCCCGATCCCTGCGACCGCGATCCCCGGCCTGGCGGCCGTGGTCGCCGGGGGGGCGCCGGCGGCCCGCCGCCGACCGCCCGGCCTCCCTCGCCCGCCCGGCCGGCACTGGCCGGCCCGCCGCCGGGCCCGGGCGCGGACCCGGAAGCGGCGGACCCGACCCCAGGCCCGACCTCAGGCCCGAACGTGGACCCGCGCGCGCCGGACCTGCGCCCGGCGGCCGGCCGGGCTGGACCCCTGCGCGCGGCGCGCACCAGGGCGTACAGCGCGACAGCGCCGACCGCGGCGCCGACCAGGGTCGGCCAGATGTCAGTGACCGAGGAGCCCGGCCTGGTCAGCGCAGCGAGCAGGCCGACGGCCGCGAAGATGGCCAGCCCGATCATGCCGCCGGCGAGCCTGCGGACTGCCACCGCGCCGATTGCGGCGGAGAAGCACGCGAGTATCACCAGGATCCCGGTGACCAGGACAAGCTTGTCGTGCGAGCCGAAAGCCGTGATCGCGAAGTCCTTGACGGCGGGCGGGGTATTGTCGATCGACAGGCCGCCTACTGCCACTACCGGCGAGCCTTGCTGGCCGGTCACGCCGGCCACGAGCTGCCCGACTCCGAGCGCCAGCCCGGCAGTCAGCAATCCCGCGATCAGGCCCCGCCCGGCTAGCCCCTTGTCTTTCTGGATGGCCACACTTGTGATTCGGCGCCGAGCCGGCACTGTATTGCCTTTCCGCCGGTAAACCTCGCAGGACGGCGCGCCCTGGCTGGCCGCCGCGCACGGCCAACCCAAGCCGGGAAGGCTGCGGCTACGAATAAGGAACGTGGGCATGACGCACAACGAAGGCGGCCCCCGGCGCGATCCCGCGGCTGAGGCGGGGCGCGCCGCCGAGCCGCCGACCGCCGACCTCGCCGTGCTGCTCGCCCGCGTGGCGCGCGGGGATCAGGTTGCCTACGAGGAAGTCTACGACCAGCTTGCCGGGCCCGTGCTGGGCATGGTCCGCCGCGTGGTACGCGACCTGGCCCAGTCCGAGGAGGTCATGCAGGAAGTCCTGCTGGAGCTATGGCGGACCGCGTCCCGGTTCGACCGGGACAAGGGCAGCGCCGTGTCCTGGGTGATGACCATCGCGCACCGCCGCGCTATCGACCGCGTCAGGTCAGAGCAAAAATCAGCGGAACGGGAATTGCGGGCCGCATCAGCCCAGATCGACTATGACGAGGTGACGGAGACTGTAGAGGCCACCCTCGACCGCGAGCGGGTACGGCGATGCATGGGCTCGCTGACCGAACTGCAGCGGGAGTCCGTCACCCTGGCCTACTACGGCAGTTACACCTACGACGAGGTGGCCGGCCTGCTCGGTGTGGCGACCGGCACGGTCAAGACGCGGATGCGGGACGGGCTGATCAGGCTCCGCGACTGCCTGGGGGTGGACTGATGCGGCGCGGCCGGTCTGAGCTGCACACCCTGGCGGGCCCCTACGCGCTCGACGCGGTGTCGGGTGAGGACCGGGCCCGCTTCGAGCGGCACCTCGCGCACTGCGAATCCTGCGGGCAGGAGATCCGCGGCCTGCGCGAGGCGACCGCCAGGATCGGCGTATCTGCCGCGGTGCGGCCTCGCCCGGAGCTGAAGGGTCAGGCGCTGCGCGCGGCCGCCCGGACCCGGCAGCTGCCCCCGGTCAGCCGGGACGCCCCGGCGGCGAGCCCGGGCTGGCGCGGCTTCCTGGCCGGCGCCCGGGGGATGGCCGGGCGGCGGGCGGGGCTGTGGCCGCCGCGGCTGGCCGCGGCGCTGGCCGCCGGACTCCTGGTGATCGCCGTGACCATGGGAGTGCTGATGGTCGGCGCCCAGCACCGGCTGGACACCGACCAGGTTCGCGGCCGCGCGATCGCGGCCGTGCTGAACGCGTCAGATGTGACCATGCTGACCGCGAAGGTGACCACTGGCGGGACTGCCACCATCCTGGAGTCGCGGCACGAGCACTCGCTTGTCTTCACAGCGGCCCGGCTGCGCGCGCTGCCCGCCGGATCGAGCTATGAGCTCTGGCTGATGGGCCCGGAGGGGACCAGGTCAGCCGGGATGCTGCCGGCGTCCAGGGAAGGCATGATCGGCCCGATGGTGGTGTCCGGGCTCGCGGCCGGCGACGACGTGGGCCTCACCGTGGAGCCCGCGGGCGGCGCGGCCCGGCCAACCTCGGCAATGATCATGAAGCTCGGCCTGGTCCCCTGACAGCACTGCCGGCCAGCGACACGCCGGCGGGCCGGGCGGCCTGCGACCCAGAGTGCCGGGCGGGCTGGTCTGGTTCGATGAGACGTCGAGCCCATCGCCTCGCTGGGGGTCCCGGTCCTGAGCACGCCGCTCGCCGAAGCACTGTCCGTCGCCCTGCTGGCGGCGGTGCTGCTCTGCGCCCTGGTCCGCCCGTGGGGATGGCCGGAGGCGGTCGTGGCGGTCCCTGCCGCGCTGGTGGCGCTAGGCACGGGGGCAATCTCGCTGGATCAGGCCCGCGCCGCGGCCGAGCGGCTGGGCCCGGTGATCGGATTCCTGGCGGCGGTGCTCGTGCTCGCCCAGATGTGCGACGACGAGGGGCTGTTCCGTGCCTGCGGCGGCTGGATGGCCGCCGCCGCCGCGGGGCAGCCTCGGCGGCTGCTGCTCGCGGTCTTCGTCCTCGCCTCGGTGATCACGGCGGTGCTGAGCCTGGACGCCGCGGTGGTGCTGCTCACCCCGGTGGTCTTCGCCACCGCCGCCCGGCTGGGCGCCCGCGCCAGGCCGCATGTGTACGCGTGCACCCACTTGGCGAACACCGCGTCGGTGCTGCTGCCCGTCTCCAACCTGACCAACCTGCTGGCGTTCGCGACCAGCGGGCTGAGCTTCACCCGCTTCGCCGCGCTGATGGCGCTGCCCTGGCTGGTCGCCATCGGAGCCGAGTACGCCGTCTTCCGCCGGTTCTTCGCCGCCGACCTGAACGCGGGAGCCGGCGCCCCGGCCGCCGCAGGGGCGGCTGAGGTGCCGGTCTTCGTGCTAGTGGTGGTGGCCTGCACGCTGGCCGGGTTCGCCGTCACCTCCGCCGCCGGGGTGAACCCGGCCTGGGCGGCTGCGGGCGGCGCGGCGGTGCTCGCCGCCCGCGGCCTCGTCCGCCGCCGCACCACCGTGGCCGCCGTCGCCGGGGCCGCGAACGTCCCGTTCCTGCTGTTCGTGCTGGCACTCGGGATCGTGGTCCGCGCGGTGGTCGGCAACGGCCTCGCCAGTGCCCTGGGCCACCTGGTGCCCGGCGGCGTCACGCTGCCCGCGCTGCTGGCCACCGCCGCGATGGCCGCCGTGCTGGCCAACGTGATCAACAACCTGCCCGCCGTGCTCGTCTTGCTGCCGCTGGCGGCCCCTGCGGGCCCCGGGGCCGTCCTGGCGGTGCTGCTCGGGGTGAACATCGGCCCCAACCTCAGCTATGCCGGATCCCTGGCGACCCTGCTCTGGCGCCGGATCGCGCGCACCTACGACACCGATGTCGACCTCGGGGAGTTCACCCGTCTCGGATTGCTGACCGTGCCCGCCGCGCTGCTCCTGGCGGTGCTGGCGCTGTGGGCCTCGCTGCACGTCATCGGAGGCTGATTCTCGTGACAGTTATCGCCTGGATCGTCGAGGGCACCTGGCCGGCCTGCGTCGATGCCGCCGCCGCGCACGCTCCGGCCGGCGCCGAGATCGTGCTGCTGCACGTCACGGGCCCTGATGTGCCCGGCGCCGCGCGCGGTGCCTACGCCGGCCTGTTCGGCCGCGGCCGGCCCGGGCGCGACCCTGGCGCCCGCCTGCAGGAACTGTCTGCTGCCTCGGCTCAGGAACTGTTGCGGGCTGCCGCCAGCCGGCTGGGGCGGCCCTGCACCCCGCTGGAGCGATCAGGGCGGATCGAGCGGGAGGTCGTCGCCGCCGCCGAGGGCACCGATCTTCTCGTCGTCGCCCGCGACGGCGACCGCACCCGGCTCGGGCCCCGGAGCCTGGGTCCCGCCACCCGGTTCGTCGTCGACCACGCGCCCTGCCCGGTCCTGCTGGTATGGCCCGAGCCCGTGCCGGGCATCGCCACCATCCCGCCCCCGCCTCCCCGGGCTCCGCGCCGCCCAGGCTAGCGCCGCCCGCCCCCCAGCCGATCGCCACCGGTCCGGGTTCGCGGCGGCGGCCGTCACTGAGGACCACGTATCAGCGTCGTTGGGACTCCACTGTCGCTGTTTCCGCAGCGGAGTCCCAACCACGTCATTGCGGGGCTGCCGTCGGTGCGCGGGCCGGCCCGCGAGGGCGACATCACAGGGCCGACAGGCTAACGTGGGCATCCGTGAAAGCATCTGAAGAGGAGCAGCTGCGACTGCTCGAACTGGCCGACCTCGACGCCGAGCTCGGCCGTATTGACCATCGCCGGCAGGGCCTGCCCGAGCACGAGGAACTGCGCGAGCTGGAGGAACGGGATGCCCAGCTCCGTGACTCGCTGGCGGCACTGGAGGCCGAGGACGGGGACCTCAAGCGCGCCCAGGCCAAAGCGGAATCGGACGTCGAGCAGGTCAGGACGCGCGTCGACAGGGACCGCCAGCGGCTGGACGCCGGCCAGGTCTCCTCACCGCGCGAGCTGGAGAACCTGCAGTCGGAGATCGCCTCGCTTGGCCGCCGCCAGTCCGACCTGGAAGAGATCGTGCTGGACGTGATGGAGCGGAGGGAGACGTCTCAGCAGGCCCACCGCGACGCCGTCGCCGAGCGGGCCGGGATCGCCACCGGCATCGCCGCGGTGACGGCCCGGCGGGACGTCGCCCTGGGCGAGCTTGCGGAGCAGGCCAGGAAGGCCGGCAGCAGGCGCGCCGAGGT
>JBEKFH010000101.1:0-12751 GCA_050013415.1 Streptosporangiaceae bacterium
GCCGAGGCGGTGAAGTCCACGCTCGGGCCCAAGGGCCGGAACGTGATCCTGGAGAAGATCACCGGGTCGCCCGTGGTGACGAACGACGGCGTGACGATCGCGCGCGAGATTCACCTGAAGGACCAGTTCGAGAACATGGGCGCGCAGCTGGTCAAGGAAGCCGCGATCAAGACCAACGACATCGTCGGTGACGGCACCACCACCGCGACGGTGATCGCCCAGGCGATCGTCCAGCAGGGCATGCGCGCGATCAGCGCCGGAGGCAACCCGGTGCTGGTCAAGCGCGGCATCGACCTGGCCGTCGGGCGGCTGGTCGAGCACCTGCAGGGCGTCGCGCACCCGGTCGTGACCGAGGACGACTACGCCCGGGTGGCGGCGATCTCGGCGAACGACGACGACTCGGTCGGCCGGGTCATCGCCAAGGCGCTGCACACCGTCGGCGACGGCGGCACGGTCACCGTGGAGGAGTCCGCGACGCACGGGATGAGCGTCGATTTCGTCGAGGGCTTCGAGTTCGACAACGGGTACCTCTCGCCGTACCTGGTGACGAACCCGGCCAGCCTGGAGGCGATCGTCGACGACCCGTACATCCTGATGTGCAGCGAGAAGATCTCGAAGGTCCAGCAGCTGATGCCGCTGCTGGACAAGATCATGCGAGCGCCGCGCCCGCTGGTCATCATCGCCGAGAACGTCGAGGGCACGGCGCTGAGCATGATCGTGCACAATCACGTCAACCGGGTATTCCAGTGCGTCGCCGTGCGGGCTCCCGGCTTCGGCGACCGGCGGCTGCACAAGCTGGAGGACATCGCCTCGATCTGCGGCGGCGCCGTGTACAGCAGGCACTCCGGGTTCACCCTGGAGACGATGACCATCGAGCAGCTCGGCCGGGCCCGCCAGGTGCGGGTCAACGCGGACCGTACCGCCATCGTCGGCGGCGGCGGCGCCCCCGGCGCGGTCGAGTTCCGGGTCACCCAGCTTCGCGCGGAGCAGCAGCGGGCAACCTTCGGGATCGACGAGGACGTGCTCGCCGAGCGGATCGGCGCGCTGACCGGCAAGGTCGCCGTGATCAGGGTCGGGGCGCCGACCAATGCCGAGCTGAAGGAGCTGCAGCACCGGGTGGAGGACGCGCTGTCCGCCACCCGGGCGGCGATGGCCGAGGGCATCGTGGCCGGTGGCGGGGCCGCGCTGATGCACGCCGAGAGCGCGCTGGACGACCTGCGGGTGAAGGACGACTACGCCATCGGCGTCACCATCGTGCGCAGCGTGCTGACCGCGCCCGCCTACCTCATCGCGTCGAACGCCGGCTACTCCGGCGAGGAGGTCGTCGCCCGGATGCGGCAGATGGGCCCCGACGAGGGGTTCGACGCCCTGGAAGGGCGCTACGGCAACATGATCGAGATGGGCATCATCGATCCGCTCCGCGTCGCGCGCTCTGCATTGCAGAACGGAGCGTCGGTGGCCGGCCTGCTGCTGACCACCAACACCCTGGTGGCCGAGGAGCAGACGCCCTGGGGCGGCAGCGCCGCGCTGATGACCGAGTTCGGCCCGCTGGACGAGGGCCTGAACCAGCCCTCACCCGACTCGAGCACCCCGCAGTCCCTCGGCCTCGGCCCGTCGGTCGGCTGAGCCCTAATCCTGCCCGGGCACCGACCACAGGGCGGTCACATCCCGGAAGGGCGCCTCGCATGGCGGGCCGTCGGCCACGCGGACCCGTGGCATGCCGGTCGCGCCGACGGTGACCAGCATGGCCGACCGGGTCCCGTAGCTCGCCGTGTGGACGCAGGCCGCCGACAGCTCGGCCGGCCGGTCCCGGCTGGCGGCTGTGGGAGTCGGCCGGTGGTCTCGCAGCACTGCGGCCAGCGCCTCCTCGGCCCTGGCGGGTCCGGCCCCGGACGCCCCGGCCCCGGCCCCGGCCCCGGCGGCCCCAGGCCCCGCGATCCCGGCCGCTACCATCGCAGCGACCTGCCGCGCCTTGGGCGAGTGGTCCGGCAACGGCGCGTTCTCCAGCACGTAGGCTCCCGGCGGCAGCTGCCGGACTACGGGGCGGTGGCCGCCGGTCATGCCGACGGAGAACAGCGTGTCCCGGTCGCCGACCAGCAGCCAACACGGGTTGTAATCCGACGGGTCCAGCCTGGCGCAGACCTCGGCGACCGCCGTGGCCGCGTTGGCGTGCGCGGCGAACGCGAGCGGCAGCTCGCCCCGGGACCGCCGGGTGTCGTCCCGCGCCCCGGCCCACGGCTGGTTCGTCAGGCCGGCTACCAGGCCATGGGAGTTCACCGCCAGCCAGGTCCCGCCGGCCACCGCGTCCCGGCCGCCGAGTATCCGCGGCGGCCCGCCACGCAGCACGGTGATCACCTCGGCCGGCCGGTCATAGCGCTCGTCCCGGTTGGCGGCCACCATCAGCGGCGCGCCGTCCACCACCCCGGACAGCGCGATGAGAAGGCACACGCCCGCGACGCTATCCCAGGAACGACAGCCGCACCTGGCGGTCCGGGTTGTCCACATTCAGGTCGACCAGCGCCACCGACTGCCAGGTGCCGAGCGCGAGCGATCCGGCCACCACGGGCAGCACGGCGAACGGCGGCACGAACGCCGGCAGCACGTGCGAGCGGCCGTGGCCGGGCGACCCGTGCGCATGCCGCCAGCGATCGTCGGCGGGCAGCAGCTGTGACAGTGTGGCCAGCAGGTCGGCGTCGCTGGACGCATGCAGCTCCATCACCGCCACGCCCGCGGTCGCGTGCGGGACGAACACGTGCAGCAGCCCGTCGCCGCCCGCGGCGGCATCGCGTGCGAACTCCGCGCAGCGCGCGGTGATGTCGTGCACGGTCTCGCGGCGGCCGGTGTGCACGCCGAAGGTCACCGTCCGCATCCTGCCCGCCTCTCCTGCGTGACCCACCCGGCCGCTCGTGCGTGACCCGGCGCTCGTGCGTGACCCGGCGGCCGGGCAGGCACCGCTGCGCTGACTCTAGTCAGCGGGCCCCGGTCGCCACGCCGCGGGGCGGGCCTGGCTGCTGAGCAGCTGCCCGGCCTTGGCCAGCAGCTCGGCTTCGGAGAACGGCTTTTCCACCAGGGTCACGTTGGGGTCGAGCCTGCCCTGGGAGGTGAGCACGGGCTGGGCGTAGCCGGACATGTAGAGCACGTCGATGCCGGGCCTGATCGCCCGGATTCGCTCCGCCACCTCCTTGCCGAGCATGTGCGGCATGATGACGTCGGTGACGAGCAGGTGGATCTCGCCAGCGTGGGCGCGGGCGATGATCAGCGCTTCCGGGCCGTTCGCCGCGGTGATCGCGGTGTAGCCGTTGCGGGTGAAAATCCGTTCTGTTACCTCGCGAAGGGCCTCCTCGTCCTCGACGATCAGGACGGTCTCCCCCGCGGGACGGGGCTGGTAGGGCACCGGCGGTGCCTCCGGTCCGGCCGCCTCCGCGGTGATCGGCAGCGTGATGGTGAAGGTCGTGCCCTTGCCGGGCTCGGAGTGAACCTGGATGTGGCCGTCGGCCTGGGAGATGATTCCGTAGACCGTGGCCAGGCCCAGCCCGGTTCCGGTGCCCTGGTCCTTGGTGGTGTAGAACGGCTCGAATGCGTGCGCGATGACCTCGGGGGTCATGCCGGTGCCCGTGTCGCTGACCCGTAGCCGCACGTGCCCCCCCGGCGGCGCCGTGGCCCCCCCGGCCGGGGGATCGGCGGATCCCCCGGCGATGGCATCGGCGTCCGCCGTGTTGCTGGTGTCGATGAAAAGCGTGCCGCCGCCGGGCATGGCGTCACGGGCGTTGAGCGCGAGGTTCACCAGCACCTGCTCGAGCTTTCCCGGGTCGGCCAGCACGGGCCACAGGTCACCGGCGAGCCTGGTGATCAGCTCGACGTGCTCGCCCAGCGTCCGGTGCAGCATCTCCTGCACTGCGGTGATGACATCATCGAGGTCGAGGACCTGCGGCCGGATCACCTCCCGGCGGGCGAAGGCCAGCAGCTGGCGGGTGAGCCCGGCGGCCCGCTCGGCGGCTCGGGTGATCTGCGCGAGGTCGTCGCGGGCGGAGTCCAGCCGCTCGGGCAAGTCGGACCCGGGCGCGGCGGTGAGCTCCTCGGATACGAAGGCCGCGTAGTTGAGTATCACCGCGAGCAGGTTGTTGAAGTCGTGCGCTATCCCGCCCGCGAGCTGGCCGAGGTTCTCCAGCCGCTGGGCCTGCTGCAGCTGCGCCTGCGACCTATCCCGCAGGGCCTGCAGCTGCTCGCGGCGCTCGGTGTCGGCCTTCAGCTCGGCCACTTCCAGGACGTCCCTGGCGTCGCGGCGTTCGGTGTCGGCGGTCACCTCGGCGAGCTCCAGGACGTCCCTGGCGTCGCGGCGCTCGGTGTCGGCGGTCACCTCGGCGAGTTCCAGCACGTCCCGGTCCTCGCGGCGCTCGGTGTCGGCGGTCACCTCGGCGAGCTCCAGCACGTCCCGGTCCTCGCGGCGCTCGGTGTCGGCGGTCACCTCGGCGAGTTCCAGCACGTCCCGGTCCTCGCGGCGCTCGGTGTCGGCGGTCACCTCGGCGAGTTCCAGCACATCCCTGGCGTCGCGGCGTTCGGTGTCGGCGGTCACCTCGGCGAGTTCCAGCACGTCCCGGTCCTCGCGGCGCTCGGTGTCGGCCTTCACCTCGGCGAGTTCCAGTACGTCCCGGGCATCGCGGCGCTCGGTGTCGGCCTGCACGTCAGAACGCTCCTGGGCGTTCCGGGCGTTCCGGGCGTCACGCTGCTCGCTGTCGACCGCGGCGGCCTGGTCCTCGGTGTCCGACGCCAGCATCGCCCGCTGCGCGGCGGACTGCTCGCGCTCGGTCGGCTCGGCCACGTGAACTGCTCCCGGTGCTGACCGGCGACCTCGCGGCTGCCGGGCTGTCGGTCATCAAGCGGACGCGCTGGGGGGGGGAGGAGTCCCGTCCGTTACTGAAGGTAAATAGTAATATACCTTGCGTAGCCAAGGATCAACGGGCTCATCCGGCCAGGGAAATCGCCGGCGGTCGGCCAGGCAGCCGGGCCAGCCAGGCAGCCGGGCCAGCCAGGCAGCCGGGCCAGCCAGGCCAGCCAGGCCAGCCGGGTTCAGTGTGACTCGCGGGACACCGCCGAGCCGCTGGCGCCGAGCAGGAAGTCCAGGTCGGCGCCCTGATCCGCCTGCAGCACATGATCGACGTACAACCGCTCCCAGCCCCGTGACGGCGCGGCGAACCCGGCCAGCATGGCGGCCGACGGCTCGCGGCCTGCCAGCTCGCCGGCCGGAACGTCCACCTCCAGCCGTCGCGCCGGCACGTCCAGGATGATGGGGTCGCCGGTCCGGACCAGCCCGAGCGGGCCGCCGGCCGCCGCCTCCGGCGCCACGTGCAGCACCACCGTGCCGTACGCGGTGCCGCTCATCCGCCCGTCGCAGATGCGCACCATGTCCGTGATGCCGCGGCGGAGCAGCCTGGGCGGCAGCGGCAGGTTCGCCACCTCGGGCATTCCGGGGTATCCCTTCGGCCCGCAGCCCCGCAGCACGAGCACCGAGTCCTCGTCGGCGTCCAGATCCGGGTCGTCGATCCGGTGATGCATATCCTCGACGCTGTCGAAGACCACCGCCCGGCCGCGGTGCCGCAGCAGCGCCGCCGACGCCGCCGCCGGCTTGATCACCGCTCCCGAGGGGGCCAGGTTCCCGTAAAGTACCGCGATGCCCGCGTCCTCCTGCAACGGCGCGGAGCGTCGCCGGATGACGTCCTCGTCCCAGATGCTGGCGTCCGCCAGATGGTCAGCCAGCGGCCTGCCCGTCACCGTGAGCGCATCAGGATCCAGCAGGTCGCGCACCTCGCGCAGGACCGCGAGCAGCCCACCGGCGCGGTGGAAGTCCTCCATCAGGTGCCGCCCGGCCGGCTGCAGGTCGACCAGCAGCGGCACGCCGGCGCCGACCGCGTCGAAGTCGTCGAGAGTCAGCTCGATCCCGAGCCGCCCTGCGATGGCGAGCAGGTGGACAACCGCGTTCGTGGACCCTCCGATCGCCGCCAGGGCAATGATCGCGTTGCGGAACGAGCCCCGCGAGAGCAGCGTGGAAGGCCGGCGCCCCTCGGCGACAAGCTCGACCGCGAGCCGCCCGGTCGCGTGCGAGTGCTCCAGCAGCCGGCTGTCCGGCGCCGGCGTGCCGGCGAAGCCGGGGATGGTCATGCCCAGCGCCTCGGCCATGCAGGCCATGGTCGAGGCCGTTCCCATCGTGTTGCAGTGGCCGCGGCTGCGGATCATCGACGACTCCGAGCGCAGGAATTCCTGCTCCGACAGCTGGCCGGCCCGCACCTGCTCGCTGAGCCGCCAGACGTCCGTGCCGCAGCCGAGCTGCTGGCCGCGGAACGTCCCGGTCAGCATCGGCCCGCCGGGGATCACGACCGCGGGCAGGTCGACCGACGCCGCGGCCATCAGCAGCGACGGGATGGTCTTGTCGCAGCCGCCCAGCAGCACAACACCGTCGATCGGATTCGCGCGGAACATCTCCTCGGCGGCCATCGCTGCCAGGTTGCGCCAGAGCATCGCGGTCGGCCGGACCAGCGTCTCGCCCAGCGAGATGACCGGGAGGTTCATCGGGACCCCGCCGGCCTCCCAGACGCCCTGCTTGACGCTCTCGGCGACCTCGCCGAAGTGCGAGTTGCACGGCGCGAGATCCGACGCGGTGTTGGCGATCGCGATGTGCGGCCGCCCGTCGAAGGCATGCGCCGGCAGGCCGCGGCGCATCCAGGCACGGTGAATGTAGGCGTTCCTATCCGTTCCCGCGTACCACTGGGCGCTGCGCTGCACTGACATGGGCTGCTCGCTTCTCTGTGTTGGCTTGTTTGGGCTCGCTGCTATGGCGCTGTGATCTTCCCCTGTGGCAGAGTCTGCATCGGCATGAGAGCTTTCGTCATCACCGGACCGCGGCGATCCGCGGTCTTCGACGTCCCGAGCCCGGTGGCGGCGCCTGATCAGGTCGTCGTCGATGTCGAGCGGGCCGGCGTGTGCGGCACCGATGTCGAGTTCTTCACCGGCGAGATGGCCTATCTGCACCAGGGTCACGCGGAGTACCCGATCCGGCCCGGGCACGAGTGGTGCGGGACCGTGTCCGCGGTGGGCGACGACGTCGATCCGGCCTGGCTCGGCCGCCGGGTCACCGGTGACACCATGCTGGGCTGCGGCTGGTGCCGGCGCTGCTACAACGGGCTGCACTACGTCTGCGAGGACAGGTTCGAGATCGGCATCCGCGGCGGCTGGCCCGGCGCGCTCGCCGAGCAGCTGGCCGTCCCGGCCATTGCGCTGCGCGAGCTGCCCGATGCCGTCGACGCCGTCGCGGGCGCGCTGGCCGAACCAGGGGGAAACGGATTGCGCGCGGTCCAGGCCGCAGCGCTGGAGCCGAGTGACCGGGTGCTGGTGCTCGGGCCCGGCACCATCGGGCTGCTCGCCGCGAAGTTCGCGCTCGCCGGTGACGCCGAGGTGCACGTCCTAGGGCTGACGCCGGCGTCGCTGGCGTTCGCCAAGGCCTATGGCGTGCATGGCGCCTGGACGGCGGACACCCTGCCCCGGCTCCCGTTCGACGCCGTCATCGACTGCTCCAACTCCGCGGCCCTCCCGGCGCTGGCCCTCGATCTGGTCGAGCCGGGCAAGCGGGTGGTCTACATCGGCCTGGCGGGCAGCCCGAGCACCATCGACACCCGGACGCTGGCCCTCAAGGACGTGACCGCGGTCGGGATTCTCGGGGCCTCGCGCGGGCTGACCGGCGCGATCGAGCACTTCGCCGCCGGCTCGGTGGACCCGCGGCCGCTGGTGGCGGCCACAGTCGGACTTGACCAGGTGGGCGACGTCCTGGCGGGATCGCGTCCGGCGCATTCCGGTCCCGGCCCCAAGATCCACGTCGATCCGCGCAGGTTAGCCGCGGCGCGCCGATGAGAGGGTGATCTAGCGAACGTGCCAGCCATGCGCTACCACCGCCCTACAAGTTCGGCAGGGGGCCGATCCAGCGCTCACTCCCACTCAGCCCATCCGGGTGGTCGCCAAGTACATTCTCGATCGCGCCAGCGACCGCAGCTATGGCGCTGCGGGTGCGTGTCCGCATTGAGGGAAGCAGAATCAAGCCGGCATGCACCCTGCCCTGCGCCAGCCACTCGGCCGCAAGCGGACGGAAGTCCTTGATGTTGTTCGTGACCACGGCCCGGCCTTCGCTACCCGCGACCTCGAGAATGATCCGGTCGCTGCGCCCGACAAGATCCTCGCGGTCGGCAACGGCGTCCACGTCGTAGCCGGCCTGGCGCAGCAGCACCGCGATCTGGGGTGACAGCTGCTCGTCCAGGATGGCCCTCACGTACGCAGAGCCTGCTCACCTGCCGCGGCAGCCGCCCGCCCGCGCTCGTACGCCGCCTCGTTGAGCCCGATTTCCCGGTCGATCTCGTCCCGGTATTCGCCGTAGTAGGCAACGGCCGCTTCTACTAGCCCGACTGGGATCTGCAGGTACTCGGCGGCATCGGCCACGGACCCGCTGTTGTCGCGAATTGTGGCGATGACCTCCCAGACGTCCAGTCCGCGGCCGAGCAGGCTGGCCCGGCGGCCAGCCGTTATGCCGGTCAGCCGCGGTCGGTGCCGGTCAGCCGCGGCGGTCGCGGCCTATGACTGCCCGTAGGCCGGGGCCGGGGCGGCAGCGCTGGCGGTCGGCAGCGCGTGCGCGCGCAGCCGCAGCACGACCAGCCGGGCGATGACCTCGGCCAGGGCCATCATGACCAGCGCGGCGACCCAGGCGTCGGATCCGGTGATCTGACGGGAGATCGAGGACCGCGCGATGGCTGGCCCGGCGCCATGGTCGGAGAAGAAGTCGACAGTGCGCAGGTAATACGCGGCGGCGGCGGCCACCAGCACGACCGGCAGCACCAGGTTGCGCAGATCCAGCCGGCCGCCGCGAATCTGCCGGATGACCAGCAGGACGAGGATCGCGTTGACGATGTATCCCGTGGCGTTCACGGTGGCCTCCGTTGACGTTCGCGGTCCCCGTCGGGGACCCATGCCGTGAACGCTAGGCCGCGGCGGCCGCCGGCACATCGGCCCGTGAGTGGAGCTTCCGGCCGGCCCCGCCTCCACCCGCGGGCTGACCCGCCTGAGCCGGGCTGACCCGTCTCAGCCGGGCGTCGCCAGGCCGTAGCGGAATGCGTAACCTACGAGCTGCGCGCGGTCGCGCAGGCCGGTCTTGGCGAAGATGTGGTTGATGTGCGTCTTGACCGTCGCCTCGGAAACGAACAGCGCCATGACGTCGGCGCGGCGGGAGCAGCCGCGGCGGGGGCAGCAGGGTCGGTGACGGCGAAGTTGTCCCCGCGTGCCAGCGCGTCGAGCAGCCTGCTCTGGACCGACGGGTCAAGCTGCGCGTGGCCGGCGGCGACGGTGGTGATGGCCCGGTGGATCTCGTCGGCGCCGGCGTCCTTGGTCAGGAATCCCCTGGCGCCGGCCTGCAGCGCGGAGAATACCCAGGCATCGTCGGAGTAGGTGGTGAGCACCACCACCCGGGTCTCCGGCTGAGACACGCGTAGCTGCTCCGTCGCCTCGACCCCGTTGCAGTGCGGCATGTTCAGGTCCATGAGCACGACGTCGGGACGCAGCTGGCCGGCCTGCCGGACGGCGTCGTCCCCGTCGATCGCGGCGCCGACGACCTCGATGCCCGGCAGCAGGCTCAGCAGCGCCGTGAGCCCTTCCCTGACGATCTCCTGGTCATCGGCGATGAGCACCCGGACCAGCGGGGCGGGCCCGGCGCCGGGCGCGACGCGGTCCTGTCCCGTCACGGCCGCGAGGCGTTCGCCGGAGTCCCTGCCGTGGCCGCGCCGTTGGCGGCGCTGCGGCCGCTGCGCCGATGACGGCAGGCGACTTGCCGCCCGCGGCCGCGGCCACGGTCACGGCCACGACGACAATGATGGCGGCGCTCGCGGGTCTGGCGATCCGCAGCAGTCCCGCGGCGGATCCGGTCTGCGGCGCGTTCAATGGCTCGGTGCCTCCGGTTCCGTCAGCTCTGCCGCTTAACAGTAAACGCGAGCCCCGGCCACAGCATCGGCCTGCGGGCGGAGATACCGAGCAGCAACTCCTCCATCCCCAGGTTGAGCCCCCATCCCAGGTTGAGCCCCCATCCCAGGTCTAGCCGTGGCCGGGGCCGCGGAAGCCAGCAGGCCGCTTCCAGGAAACTGGCAGGCATCCTGCACGTGATCACAAGCTTCGGGCGATGGACTGCTAATGGCGGGTCGCCCCGGATGGCGACGGGCTCTCAGTCCTCCAGGGCGCGCCCCGCCGCCAGCCATCGGCCGGCCGGGTCCGCGCTCATCGTCGGCCGGACGCAAGCGTCTGTAAACTCGCTGCCGGACTTGCCGCCCCGGGTCCCGCGCTCATTGCCGGCTGCGTCTGCACTCGCTAGCGGCTGGCCGGGACATAAATGTCCGTGAACTCGTTGCCGAACTTGCCGGCCGGGTCATAGCGGCCGCGCAGCCGCTCGAAGTCGGGCAGCCGCTCATACAGGCCGCGCACGGCGTCCGGGCTGACGTTGAAGAGCTTGCCCCAGTGCGGTCTCGCCCGCAGCGGTGCTAGCCGGTCCTCGATCGCGGCCAGCACCGGTATCACCGCCGCCGGGTCCTTGATCCAGGTGAAGTGAATCGCCACCGTGGGCCGCAGGTAACTCGGGCTCAGCCACAGGTTGTCCGCCGCCACGGACCGGATCTCGGAGATCTGGAGCACTGGTGCCACCTGGTCCCTGATGCCGTCGATCGCGGCCAGCGCCTCGACCGCGCGGTCGCGTGGCACGAGGTACTCCGACTGCAGTTCCTCTCCGTTGCTGGGCGTGAACTCCAGCCGGAAGTGCGGCAGCCGCTCGTGCCAGGGCCCGGCCGCGCCCAGCTGCGGCGTCGTGTAGCCGGCGGGCATGCCGGGCACGGGGTGGCGGGGGCCATCGGCCAGCGTCGCGCCGAGCCAGCGTGACGGCTCTGCCGCGGCGGAGACGCGCCCCGCCGCCGCGGAGACGCGCCCCGCTGCCGCCCGGGAGTCGCCCTCGCCCGCCAGCCGCTTGACCCATACCTGGCTGATGCGGTCGCCGCGCCAGCGGGTGAACACGCTCACGCTGTACCCGCTGGCGAGGATCTCGGCGAGGTGCTCATCCCGCTGGTCGCCGGGCAGCCCTTCGTATACGTCCTGCCGGAGGCGGAAGGCGGGTACCAGGTCGAGCGTCAGGCTGGAGACGATCCCGAGCGTCCCGAGTGCGACGACGGTCCCGGCGAACTCCTCGCCGTCGCGCTCCCGGCTGACGGCGACGATGTCGCCATCCGCGGTCACCATTTCTAGCGCCGACACGGCCGTGGCCAGGTTGCCGTTGGCGTCGCCCGAGCCGTGCGTCCCGGTGGCGCACGCCCCGGCGATCGAGATGTGCGGCAGCGATCCGAGGTTGCGCAGCGCCCAGCCCGCCTCGTCCAGCCGCCCGGCCAGCTCCCCGTACCGCAGGCCCGGGCTCACCGTGACCGTCGCCCGGCCGGAATCGATCTCGATGACCTTCGGCAGGCCCGCCACCGACACGAGGTCGCCGCGGCAGTCGGCCACGGTGCTGAACGAATGCCCGGTGCCGAGTGCCCGGACGTGCCTGCCGCTGGCTACGAGGCGCTGCAGTTCCCCGACGGACGCGGGCCGGCGGAACCGCTCCGCGCTGAACGTTACGTTCCCTGCCCAGTTCGTCAGCTGTCCGGTTACCTCCCGTTGGCCGGTCACCTGCCGCCGCCGATGGGTGTCGCTGATACCTGCGTCGCTGATACCTGCGTCATTCTGGCCACGACGGCGGGCGCTTCTCCAAAAAGGCGGCGATGCCCTCCCGCGCGGCGCCGGTCTGCGAGGTCGCGGCCATCACCTCGACGGCGAGCCGGTAGGCGTCGGCCTGCCCTAGGTCGAGCTGCGCGTACAGGGTCGTCTTGCCGATCCCCTTGGATTCCCTGCTGCCGCGGGTCGCCCGGGTCAGCAGGGCGAGCACCGCGTCGTCAAGCTCCGCGTCGGGCACGACGTCGTTGACGAGTCCCCAGTCCAGCGCGCGGCGGGCCGTGATGGCGTCGCCGGTCAGGGCGAGCTCGGCCGCGCGCTTGCGGCCGACGTTCCGCGCGATGGCGACCATTGGCGTGTGGCAGAACCAGCCGCCCTTGCCGCCCGGCGCCGCGAAGGCGGCCGACTCGGCCGCCACGGCCAGGTCGCATGCGGCCACCAGTTGGCATCCGGCGGCAGTGGCCAGCCCGTGCACCCGGGCGATCACCGGCTGCGGCACCGACTGGATCAGGCTCATCAGCTCGGTGCAGGTCAGTAGCAGCCGCCGGGCGTCCTGCAGGTCCGCCTTGGCGACATCGGCGAAATCATGGCCGGCGCTGAAGACCGGCCCTGCGCCCGCCAGGATGATGCCGGCCGCATCACTCTCGCCGACGCGGGTGAACCCGTCGATGAGCTCGCGCATGTGCGCCTCGGACAGCGCGTTGCGGCGGCTCGGCCGGTTCATCGTGATCGTCGCGAACGGCCCGTCGCGCTCGACGCCGATGTGCTCGAACTCCATCGCGGCCCTCCCCTGTGCGGCCGGCAGCTGTGCGGCCGGCGGCTGCGCGGGCACCTGCTGCCTTACCCCATGATGGCCGGCCCCCGCCCGCCCGGCCACGCTGCGCCCGGCCCACGTTCCGGCTGGCGGCACGTCCCGGCCGGCCACGTCCCGGCTGGCGGCACGTCCCGGCCGGCCACGTCCCGGCTGGCGGCACGTCCCGGCCGG
>JBEKFH010000102.1:0-12698 GCA_050013415.1 Streptosporangiaceae bacterium
ACGAGCCGCTCGCCCGGTATGTCCAGCAGGGATGTCGCCTCGTCGAGAACGAGCACGGCGGGCGCGGCGATGAAGGCGCGCGCGAAGGAGATGAGCTGCCGCTGGCCGGCCGACAGCCTGCCGCCGCGCTTGCCGACTTGCTCGTCGTAGCCGTCTGGCAGCGCGGCGATGAACTCATGCGCGCCGATCGCGACGGCCGACGCCTGCACGTCGGCGCGGGACGCGCCCGGCTTGCCAAGCTCGATGTTCTCCGCGATGGTGCCGCTGAACAGGAAGTTCTCCTGAGTAATCAGGATGATCTCGGCGCGCAGCGCTGGCTCGGACAGATCCCGCAGGTCGACGCCGTCAAGCCGGACGTGCCCCTGCACCGGGTCGTAGAACCGGGCAAGCAGCCGGGCGATGGTGGTCTTCCCCGCGCCCGTGGCGCCGACCAGGGCAACGGTCTGGCCGGCCGGGATGCTCAGGTCGAGCCCGGGCAGCACCGTCTCGTGGCGGTAGCCGAACCGGACGGACTCGAACGTGACCGACCGGCCGCGGCTCCCCGCGGCGGGCAGCGGCAGCGGCACCGGGTTCGCTGGCTCGGCCACCAGGGGCTCCTCGTCGAGCACCCCGGAGACCTTCTCCAGCGCCGCCGCCGCAGACTGGAAGGTGTTATAGAACTGCGACAGGTCCTGCAGCGGGTCAAAGAAGCGCTGCAGGTAAAGCAGGAAAGTGACCAGGACGCCGAGCTTCATGTCACCGTCGATGACCCGCAGCCCGCCGTAGAGCAGGACCGCGCCGACGGCGAGGTTCCCGACCAGGGTGATGCCCGGCGAGTAGATGGCGATCAGCCGCGACGAGCGCAGGCTCGCGTCCGCGTATCCCTGGTTGAGCTGGCCGAAGATCTCCTCGTTCCGCTGCTCCCTGCGGAAGGCCTGCACCGCCTGGATGCCGCCGAGGGTCTCCACGAACTGGACGATGACGCGGGCGATGGTGTCCCTGGTACGCCGGTAGGCGATGGCCGACTCACGCCGGAACCAGTGGGTCAGCCAGATCAGCGGGACGAATCCGGCCAGCACCACCAGGGCCAGCTGCCAGTCGAGCAGCAGCATCCCCGCGCCGACGAGCAGCAGCGAGAAGACCGCGAAGACCAGCGAGTCCAGGCCCTCGTCGAACAGATCGGATATCGAGTCGATGTCGGAGACCTGGCGGGAGATGACGCGGCCCGTCGTGTAGCGCTCGTGAAAGGCGACCGGCAGCCGCTGGAAATGGGCGAAGAGCCTGCGGCGGAGCTCGAGCACGACCACGCCGCCGATGCGGCCCATCGCGGCGATGAACGCGCGGGTGGTGACGGCCTGGACGATCACCGCGACGGCGAAGGCCACGATGATGACGATCAGCGGCGCCAGATCCCCGGTGCGAGTGACCTGAGGTACCCGGTCGACGCCGATGCCGACCAGCCACGGCCCGGCCAGCGCGGCCAGGTTGGCGGCCAGGATCAGCGCGAGGATGGCGGCCACGTCGCGGCGGTGCGGCCGGAGCAGGTCCTCCAGCAGGCGCCTGCCCCGCCGGCGCAGTAGCGCGGCGAGGCTGGCGGTGATGTCGTCGTTGTCCTCGGCCGCGATGCCGCGCCAGGCCTCGGCGGGCGGCGGGCTCACCGGCGCGCCCCGGTCAGGTCCTGCCCGGCGGCATCGCCGGGCAGCGGGGCGGCGCTCATCAGGTCCCGGTACCGCGGCTCGCGCGCGAGCAGTTCCCGGTGCGTGCCGAGCGCGCTGATCACGCCGTCGCTGAGTAGCGCCACCCGGTCGGCCAGCAGCACGGTGGACGGCCGGTGTGCGACCACCAGGGCGGTCGACGCGGCGAGCACGCGGCTGAGCGCCTCGGTGACCCTCGCCTCGGTATGCACGTCCAGCGCGGATAGCGGGTCGTCGAGGACCAGGACGGCCGGCCTGGCCAGGATCGCGCGGGCCAGCGCGACGCGCTGCCGCTGGCCGCCGGACAGCGCCATGCCCTGCTCGCCGATCCGGGTGTCGATGCCCCAGGGTAGGTCGTGAACGAAATCCGCCTGGGCGGCGGCGAGCGCCGCCTCGATCTCGGCCTCGCTGGCGTCGGCCGCGCCGAAGCTGACGTTCTCCCGCACGCTCGCGGAGAACAGGGTGGCATCCTCGAACGCGCAGCCGACCAGGGACCGCAGCCGCGGCAGGGGGATCTCGCGGATGTCCGTCCCGTCCAGCCGGATGGCGCCGGCGGTCACGTCGGCCAGCCTCGGGACCAGCTGGAGGAGCGTCGACTTGCCGGCCCCGGTTGCCCCCACCAGTGCCAGCGTCTCGCCGGGCTCGAGTTCCAGGCGGATGTCACGCAGCACCGGCCGCTGCGCGCCCGGGTAGCGGAAGGCGACGTGGTCGAAAACCAGCCGTCCCCGGCCGGGCGGCGCCGGTGCGCCCCCTGGCGCGGCGCGCCGGGGCGCAGCGCGCCGGGGCGTGGCGGCGCCTGGCGTGACGGGCCGGGGCGTGGCGTCGCCGGGGTCGGCTATCGAAGGCTCCGTGTCGAGGATCTCGTAGATCCGCTGCGCCGCGGTGGCTGCTTCCTGGCCGGAGGCGAGGATGTATCCCATCGACTCGATCGGCCAGACCAGCTGCAAGGTGAGCGTGATGAACGCGACAAGCCCGCCGAGGCTCAGCTCGTGCCTGCTGGCGGCGAGGGCGCCGAGCAGCAGGACCAGGCCGATGACCGCGTTGGGTATCAGGTCGAGGCCTGCCCAGAACGTGCCGCGGAGCCTGGCCATGTCGAGCTGCGTCCGGTACACCCTGGTGGCCTGGGCGCCGTGCCGCGCCGCTGCCTCGTCACGCCGGC
The DNA here is from genome assembly GCA_050013415.1 of Streptosporangiaceae bacterium. Classification (GTDB taxonomy): domain Bacteria; phylum Actinomycetota; class Actinomycetes; order Streptosporangiales; family Streptosporangiaceae; genus Palsa-506. The sequence goes on from JBEKFH010000102.1 coordinate 2,833, forward strand.
CAAGCGCCTTGAGCACCCGGATCCCGGCGGCTGCGTCCTCCACATAGGTAGCCAGGTCGCCCTGCTGGTCCTGGGCGCGCCGGGACAGCACGCGGTACCGTCGCTCGAACCGGAAGCACGCCACGGTCACGGGCAGGAACACGCAGCCGGTCACCAGGCCGAGCCACCAGTTCAGGCTGATCAGCAGCCCGATCACGGTGAAGAACGTCACCACATTGGTGACGAAGAAGATGGTGCCGAAGCCGGCGAACCGGCGGATCGCGGACAGGTCCGTGGTGGCCCGCGACAGCAGCTGCCCGGACTGCCAGGAGCCATGGAAACCCGAGTCCAGCCGCTGCAGGTGCGCGTAGATGTCGTCCCGCATGGCAAGCTCCATGCCGGTGACCGCGCTGGCCTGCACCCATCGCCGGATGAAGCTCAGCGCCGCCTGCGCCGCGCCAAGGCCGATCGCGGCCAGGCCGATCGGCAGCAGCAGCCGCCGCTCCCCGTGCGCGATCGGCCCGTCGATCAGCGCCATGATGAGCAGCGGGATCACGATCTCCGCGGCGACCGCCGCGAGTGCGGTCGCCAGCATCAGGGCGAGCTGCCAGCGGTAGGCGCGGAGGTACTCGCGGGTGCGCCACAGCGCCTCGAACGGCGTCTGGGCCTCGGATGGCGCCTGGCCGCCTGGGGCATGCGGAAGCTGGCCAGCTGGCTCGGAAGGCATTTGCTGGAGGCTAACCCGCAGGCCGCCGGGCTGTCACCTCATTTTCGCTCTGGGCGGGACCGCCGGCCGCCGGGCCTGGCGCTCAGATCCGGGTGCGCTGATGTGCTCGCCGGGACGGCCGGCCGCCGGGCCGGGCGACCAGATCCGGATGCCATGATGTGCTCGGCGGGACCGGCCGCCCGGCGGGCGGAGGGAACACGATGGCGTTCGACGTGAGCACGGTGCGGTCCGCCTACCCGGCCCTGGCCGACGGCTACGCCTACCTGGACGGCGCGGCGGGCACCCAGGTGCCCGCCGCCGTCATCGAGGCGATCGGCCACGCGTACCGGGCGGGCCTCGGCAACTCCGGCGGCGCGTTCCCGGCGAGCCGCCGCTCCGCGGCGATCACGGCCGGCTGCCGCCAGGCGGTTGCCGACCTGACCGGCGGCGAAGCGGCCGGGGTGATACTCGGCCCGAACATGACCACGCTGACCTTCCGCCTCGCGAACGCCCTGGCCGCCGGATGGGGACCCGGCGACGAAGTGATCGTCAGCAGGCTGGACCACGACGCCAACATCCGGCCGTGGGTGACGGCGGCGGCCAGGGCGGGGGCGACGATCCGCTGGGCCGATGTCGAGCTGCCGGCCGGCGAGCTGCCGGCCGGGCAGTTCAGTGAGCTGATCGGCGAACGCACCCGGCTGGTCGCCGTCACTGCCGCGAGCAACGTGATCGGCACCAGGCCGGACGTGCCGGTGATCACGGCGCTCGCTCGCGCCGCCGGAGCGCTGACCTACGTCGACGGCGTGCACGCCACCCCGCACGGCCCGACGGACGTCCGGGCGCTCGGTGCTGACTTCTACGCCACCAGCGCTTACAAGTGGTCCGGGCCGCACATCGGGGCCGTGGTCGCCGATCCCGCGCTGCTGGAGTCCATCCGGCCGGACAAGCTGGTGCCATCGCCGGATACGGTGCCGGAGCGCTTCGAGCAGGGCACCCTGCCGTTCGCCGACCTAGCGGGCGTGACCGCGGCGGTCGACCACCTGGCCGGGCTGGCAGGGGCGGCGGCGGGCACCAGGCGCGAGCGGCTGCTCGCCGCGATGACGGCGGCGGCGCAGCACGAGGAGCAGCTCTTCGGGGTGCTGCTCGGCGGGCTGGCGGATCTGCCAGCGGTGACCAGGTTCGGCTGCCCGCGCGACCGCACGGCGACCGCTTACTTCACGATCGCCGGCCGGACTCCGCGCCAGGTCGCCGATCACCTCGCCGCGCGCAGGATCAACGTGTGGGATGGCCACAACTACGCGTGGGAGCTCACCGGCGCGCTCGGCATCCGCGACGCTGGCAGCGCGGTCCGGGCCGGGCTGGTTCACTACAACGACCGCGATGATGTCGACCGGCTGCTCGAAGCCGTGGCGGAGCTCGCCGGTTAGGCCAACGGCGGGGCCCGGAGCTACCCGCCGCCCTGCTCATCGGGCGGCTGCGTCAACCCCGGCCTCGTCGAGGGCGTAGCGGTACAGCCGGGTCTGGCGCACGGTGAAGCCGATCCGCTCGTACAGCCTGCCCGCCGCCTCCCGGGACGGCCGTGAGGTAAGGTCCACGGTCCTGGCCCCGGCTGCCCGCGCATGCCGCAGCGCGGTCGTCGTCAGTGCCTCGCCGACGCCCTGGCCCCTGGCCGACGTGTCGACGACCACGTCCTCGATCCAAGCCCGGACCCCGGTCGGGGCGGGGAACATCGCCAGCGTCAGCGTGCCGGCGATACCCAGGGACGTGCGGGCGATCAGCACGGTGACCGCAGGGTGGGAGACGACGTCCCGCAGGGCGGCCTGGCTGAGCGGCGGCGCGCTGCCGGACAGCTGCGGCATCAGCCGGCCGAACGCCTCGACTACTTCGCCGGTTACCTCGCTGAGCACCTCTACCTCGACTGTCACGCGGGGCAGACTACCGCGCCAGGGCCCGGCTCTCGCGGTCAGCTCACGCCGAGCGCGCGCAGCGCGGCCGCGGTGCCGGCGGCCGCCACGATGACCACGAGGAACGGCGCGCGGGCCAGCAGCGCGGCCACGGCGGCGCCCATCCCGGCCAGCCGGGCCGGATCGGCCCGCAGCGCGTGGCCGTCGGCGAACGTCTCCGCCACGGCGAGCGCGGCGAGCAGCGCGACCGGGACAAGCTCGGCGAACCGGCGAGTTACCGGGTGGCCCAGCAGGCGCTGCGGCACGGTCAGGCCGGCCAGCTTCAGCGCGTAGCAGCCGGCCGCGGTGGCCAGCACGGCGATCCATGTCCCGGTCATGGGGATCCACCCTTCGGCGCCGCAAGTGCGCCCGCCAGCGCTGCCGACGCCGCGAGGATCACCGGCACCCCCGGCGGGCAGAACGGCGTGGCCGCGAGCGCCATCGCCGCGCCGAGCAGGCCGACGCCGCGCTCCGCCGCGCCGGAGCGCAGCCGCGGCCAGATCAGCGCGAGGAACGCCGCCGGGGCGACCACGTCAAGCCCGAGCGACTGCGGCGAGCCGAGCCTGCCCGCGCCGATGGCGCCCGCCGCGGTGGCGAGATTCCAGGTGATATAGAGGCTGCCGAAGGTCGCGCGGAAACCCATGCGGGCCTGCGCGGCGCCAGGCTGGGCGAGTGCGAGAGCCGTCGACTCGTCGGTCACGCCCAGGGCCGTCAGGAGCCTGGCCGGGCCCCGCACCTGGAGCAGGCCGGCCAGCCGCAGCCCGTACAGCGTGTTCCGGCTGCCGAGCAGGATCGCGCTGGCACAGCCGGCCAGCAGGCCGCCGCCCGCCGCGACTGCGCCGATCAGGGCGAACTGCGAGGCACCGGTATAGGCCAGCAGGCTCAGCGCGCACGCCTGCGGCACGCTCAGCCCGGAGCTGACCGCGGCCGCGCCGAAGGCCAGCCCTGAGGTCCCGACGGCCAGCCCGAGCACCAGGCCGTCACGCGTTGGACTCGATCGCTTCCGGCTCGCCTGGCCGGCCTGCGCGCTGCCGGGTCCGGCTTGCCCGTCCGCCCGGTCCGCCACGATCGCAGGCTAGCTGGCCACGCCCGGCCGGTCTTGTACGTTCCTGCGCGCCAGCCCGGCGCTGCCGCCTGCCGCGTGCCCGCGCTCACGCTGATAGGCCCCGGGGGGCACGCCGACGACGCGCTTGAAATGCCGGGTGAGATGGGCCTGGTCGGCGAAGCCGGCTTCTGCGGCAACCGCCGCAGGCGCCAGGCCGCCGTCGAGGAGCTGGCGGGCCAGCCGCACCCGCAGCTGATTGAGGTAGGCGTGCGGCGGGAGGCCGGTCTCGCAGCGGAACGCCCGGAGCAGCGCGAACGGGGTCATCCCGGTGGCCTGGGCAAGATCGCCCAGGCTGGGCGGATCTGCCAGCCGCCCGGCGAGCAGCTCCCTGGCGGCGGCGACGGCACCGGGAGCCCGGCAGGGCGCCGCCCGCTGCCCGGCGGCCTGCGGCACGGGCCGGGCATGGGCCCGCAGCAGCCCGGCGAGTGCGGTCTGCAGCAGGCTGGATGAAGCGAGCCGGTCGCCGCGCTCCGCGGCGACATGGGCCGCGAGCAGCAGCCTGGCGCTGCGCTCGTCATACACGACGGTCTGCGGGAAGGACGGCGTCCCCGGCGGCCAGCCAATCTCGGCGGCCACCGCGGCCATCACCTCGACGGGAGGGTAGAGCACCCGGTAGGCCCAGCCGGCCGGGCCCGCTGCCTGGCCTGTGTGCACGATCTCCGGGTTCAGCAGCGCCACCCCGCCCTTTCCGGCGCGCATCAGGCTCCCGCCATAGTCGAACTCCTCCACCCCGGCCTCGATCAGGCCGAGCGTGAACGTCTCGTGCGCGTGCCGGTTGTAACGGTGGGTCAGGAACCTGGCGCGCAGCAGGTCCACGCCGGGGACGGCCGCGTGCTGCCAGTAGCGCGCCGTCTCTGCCGCCGGAACGCTGGCCGCCATAACGCCATGTGTACCCGATACCGTCGGCAGCGCCTGCCATTTGTTGCTGACAGCATTCCTGGACCACCTGGAAACCAAGGGAACCGCGACGCCATGAAGGTCATGCCCATCCGCTATTCCGCCGGCATGGCCGCCTCCGCGCGCTTCTACGCAGCCCTCGGGCTGCTCCAGGGCGACAGCTCGCGGTCGGGAAACTGGATCGAGCTGAGCGGCTCAGGCGGCATGCTAGCCCTGCACGCGGCCGGGACGTCGCGGCAGGACGTTCCTGGATGCGTCGAGCTGTCCTTCGAGACCGAGGAGCCGCTCGAGGATCTCGCCGCGCGGCTGGCCGCGGCGGGCTTCGTGCCCGAGGCGATCGTGGACGAGAACTTCGGCCGCAGCCTGCGCGTGGTGGACCCGGATGAGGTGCTCGTCCAGGTCAACGAGAACGACCGGGACCTGTACACATGACATGCGCCGGCCCGGCACGATGTTACGGGTGGCCAGCGTTGGGTTGTACACGCGGCAGATCGCGGCCATCTGAGCATCCGCCGTGTTCATGGGTTGCGTCAGCGAGCTGGACCTTCGAAGGACGGCCTGCCTGAAGTGATCCGTCTAGCTGGCGTAGTCCAGCAACGGCTGGGCCCGGCTGGGGTGGCGCAGCTTGGACAGCGACTGCTTCTCCAGCTGCCGGATCCGCTCCCTGGTCAGGCCAAGGACCTTGCCGATCTCGTCCAGCGTGTGCGGGTTACCGTCATACAGGCCGAACCGCATCGCCATGATCGTCGCCTCGCGCGGGGTAAGCGCGTCGAGCGCGTGCCGAAGCTGGTCGGCCATCAGCTGGCGGTCGACGAGCTCGGACGCGGCGGGAGCGTCCACGTCCTCGATCAGGTCCCCGATGCTCGTCTCGCCATCCTCGCCGATGGTGGAGTCGAGGCTGATCGGCTGGCGGCTGGTGCGCAGCAGTTCCTCGATCTGATCCGGCGTCCGGTCGAGCTCGACGGCCAGCTCCTCCGGGGTCGGGTCCCTGCCCAGCCGCTGATGCATGTCCCGCTCGACCCGGCTCAGCTTGCTGAGCATCTCCAGCACGTGCACTGGCAGCCGGATCGTCCGGGCGGAGTCAGCGAACCCGCGCTGGATCGCCTGCCGGATCCACCACATCGCGTAGGTGGAGAACTTGTAGCCCTTGGTGTAGTCGAACTTCTCGACTGCCCGGATCAGGCCGAGGTTGCCCTCCTGCACGACATCGAGCAGGGACAGGCCGCGGTCGCTGTACTTCTTGGCCACCGACACGACCAGCCGCAGGTTGGCCTCGAGCATGTGCGCCTTGGCACGCCTGCCGTCCGCCGCTACCTCCTCGAGGTCGCGGCGGTAGTCCTTGCGCAGGCCCTTCTCGGTGGCGAGCTTGTGCTCGGCGTACAGGCCGGCCTCGATCCGCTTGGCCAGGTTGACCTCCTGCTCGGCGGTGAGCAGGCTGGTCCGCCCGATGGACTTGAGGTAGGTGTGCACCGAGTCGCCCATCACGGACGTGTGGTCGTCGAGATCAACCTCGACGGCGTTGCTCTGCGCGGCAACCGCGCCCGCCTCGGCCGCCGCGTGGTCGATCACATCAGCGTCGTCGGTGCCGGTGCCGGTGGCAGGCGCATCCGGCCGCCCGGCGGCAGGGCCGTCCGGCTCGTTACCCAGCCGCACCCCCGCCTCGGAGAGCTCGCGGAGGATCGACCCGGCCTCGGTGGCGGCGATTCCGGCCCGTCCGAAGGCAGCACGCAGCTCGGGCAGCGACAGGTAGCCCTGGCCGCGGCCGCGCTGGATCAGCTCGTCCACGTGAGTCATGGTCGCCTCGTCGTCGTGTCTCGGGGACCCGGCAACCACAGTCCTCGCTGCAACCGCAGTCCTCGGCATGAGACACCTCCCTCGTGGCGCGCATTGCGCGTGTACTGCTCACTACGCCGCCTGGCGCGGCCTATCCGCGGGGGCCCGCGGCATCGTTACCGCGCATCACGGGCACTATGTAGTAACGCTCTGGGAGCCAGAATGTTCCCGTGTCATGCCCGCGTGCCCGGGTGCGCTGCCCGGTCGCGCAGCTGGCCGAGATCGGGCTTACCCGAGCGCAGCAGCGGGATCCTGGCGACGAGGACCAGTTCCCGCGGCGCGGCGTGGCGCGGCAGCGGGCCGCGCGCATGGGTGCGCAGCGCGTCCAATGTCGGCGGGCGTGCCGGGTCGGCGGGCACCACGACGGCCGTCACGACCTCGCCCCATTCCCGGTCGGGACGTCCCACGACCACCACCTCGCGCACCCCCGGGCAGGTCTCGAGCACGGCGGCCACCTCGGCGGCGACCACGTTCTCGCCGCCCGTGACGATCACGTCGTCAGCCCGGCCGCGGACGAGCAGCCGGCCGGACGCGCTGATCGAGCCCAGGTCGGAGGTGATGAACCAGCGGCCGTCACGCACCCGGGCGGTGAGGTCCGGCCGCAGCCGGTAGCCGGAGAACAGCACCGGCCCGGCGATCCTGATCAGGCCGTCACCGCCGGTTTCGACGGACACCCCGTCCAGCGGCACCCCGTCGTAGACGCAGCCGCCGCAGGTCTCGCTCATCCCGTAGGTCGTGATGACCCGCCCGCCCGCCGCGCTCGCGGCGGCCAGCAGTCCGTCCGGGATCGCGGCGCCGCCGAGCAGTATCGCCTGCGTCGCCGACAGGTCGGCGCCCGCGTCGACCAGCCGCCGCAGCTGAGTCGGCACCAGCGAGACGTACGCGCAGCCGCTGGCCGCGAGCGTCCCGGCCGTCAGCCGCCCGATGACCGCTGGAGCCGCGCCGGCCACCAGCGAGCGCACGAGCACACCGAGGCCGGCCACGTGACTGGCCGGCAGGCAGCACAGCCACCGCTCACCGGGCCGCGCGCCGATCCGGCGCAGTGAGGCACGGGCGGAGGCGAGCATCGCGGCGGCGGACAGCTCCGTCCCCTTCGGCTGCCCGGTCGATCCCGAGGTGGCGATGACGGCGGCGACCTCCGGCCGGACGCCTGGCCGGGGCGCCGTTCCCGGCCCGGCCCGCCCTAGCCGCGTGGTGCCGTCCGGGGTCTCGATGGTGCCCGGGGCGAATGCCTCGACGAGCGAGTCAAGCCGCTCCCGCGGCAGGCCGGGGTCCAGCGGCAGGATGGCCGGGCCGGTCCCGTCCAAGGCGGCGGACAGGGCCTCCAGCAAGCGTCCGCCGGCCGCCTCGGCGGGCAGCATGACCGCGTGCAGGGGCCGGGACGTCACGGTCGTAAGGTTAATCCGGGCAGATCAGGCAGCGAACGGGAGGGCGGCGCGTGATCGACTGGCAGGCGGCTGGGGACTACGCCGACATTGTCTACGAGACGGCTGAGGGCATCGCCAAGATCACGATCAACCGGCCCGAGGTGCGGAACGCATTCCGGCCGGCGACCCTGACCGAGCTGTCGGCGGCGTTTACCGCTGCCCGTGACGATCCCTCGATCGGCGTGATCATCCTGACCGGCGCGGGCACCCTGGCGTTCTGCTCCGGCGGCGACCAGAAGGTCCGCGGCGACGACGGCTACGTCGACGCCCATGGCGTCGGCCGGCTCAACGTGCTCGACCTGCAGGTGCAGATCCGGCGGACCCCGAAGCCGGTGATCGCGATGGTGGCCGGCTACGCCATCGGCGGCGGGCACGTGCTGCATGTCTGCTGCGACCTGACCATCGCCGCGGACAACGCGGTGTTCGGCCAGACGGGCCCCCGGGTGGGATCGTTCGACGCCGGGTACGGCTCCTCGCTGCTGGCTGCCACCGTCGGGCTGAAGAAGGCCCGCGAGATCTGGTACCTGTGCCGCCAGTACAGCGCCGCGGAGGCGCTGGAGATGGGGCTGGTCAACGCGGTCGTCCCGCTGGCGAGGCTGGAGGACGAGACGGTCGCCTGGTCGCGCGAGCTGCTGGCGAAGTCGCCGCTGGCGCTGCGGATGCTCAAGGGAGCGCTGAACGCCGTCACCGACGGCGCGGCGGGCATGCAGCAGTTCGCGGGAGACGCCACGATGCTCTACTACATGAGCGAGGAGGCGCAGGAGGGCCGCGATGCGTACGTGGCCAAGCGCCCGCCCGACTTCGCGAAGTTCCCCCGCCGGCCGTGACGTCCCGCGCTGCGCAGGAGCTGCGGGAGCGCCTCGCTGGCCTGCTGGACTCGGTGCGCGCGTTCGCGATCCCGATGCGGACCAGGTTCCGCGGGATCACCGTCCGGGAGGGCGCTCTGATCGAGGGGCCGGCCGGGTGGGGAGAGTTCTCCCCGTTTGCCGAATACGGCCCGCGCGAGTGCGCCCGGTGGCTGGCGTGCGCCCTGGAGGCGGCTGTCACCGGCTGGCCGCCGCCGGTCCGGGCGGCGGTCGGGGTCAACGTGATCGTGCCGGCAGTTGAGCCGCGGCAGGCCCGTGAGATCGTCGCCGCCTCGGGCTGCCGCACCGCGAAGGTGAAGGTGGCCGAGCGCGGCCAGCCCGAGGCGGCAGACCTGGCCAGGGTCGAGGCGGTGCGGGACGCGCTCGGTCCGGCCGGCCGGATCCGGGTGGATGCCAACGGCGCCTGGAGCGTCGATCAGGCCGCGCGGATGCTGCGCGCCCTGGCCCCGCTGCGGCTGGAGTACGCCGAGCAGCCGTGCGCGACCCTGGCCGAGATGGCCGAGCTGCGCCGCAGGGTTGACGTGCCGCTGGCGGCTGATGAGTCGATCCGGCGGGCGCGGGACCCGCTGGCGGTCCGCGCGGCGGGCGCGGCGGACATCGTGGTGCTCAAGGCCGCGCCGCTTGGCGGCGTCCGCGCCGCGCTGCGGATTGCCGACGAGTGCGGCCTGCCGGTGGTGGTATCGAGCGCGGTCGAGTCGTCGGTGGGCCTGGCGGCCGGGGTCGCGCTCGCCGCCGCCCTGCCTGAGCTGCCCTACGACTGCGGGCTCGCCACCATGAGCCTGCTGACCGGCGACGTCACCGCCGATCCGCTGATCGCAGTGGCCGGCGCGCTGCCGGTCAGGACCGCTGTCCCTGACCACGCGCTGCTGGCCGCCTTCGAGGCCGATCCGGCGCCGTGGCGAGCCCGGATGACCGCCGCGGCGGCGTTCCTCGGAGCGGGATGAACCCGTCTGGCGCGTTCGCCGCCACGGTCGTCGACGAGCTGGTCCGGTGCGGCCTGCGGGAGGCCGTGCTCGCGCCGGGATCGCGCAGCGCGCCGCTCGCGCTCGCGCTCTACGACCGCGCCGAGCCGCACCCGGGGGAGGATCCCGGCAGCCGCCCCCCCGGGCC